>JBFHGX010000041.1:0-26642 GCA_041582875.1 Bacteroidales bacterium
GAGGTGATGAGTTGTTCTGCTTTACGGATGGCTGAAATTTTGGATTCCAGTTCGGCCTTTAGTTGTTGATCGAAACTTTGTTTTTGGGTGGTAATGATTTCATTTTGAACATGTAGCACTAGCTTTTCGCGTTTTACCTTGTTCCAATCCCAGATGTTCCAGTGTAATCTCGCCCCTATTTTGTAATAAGTATCAAAATCATCGTTGAGCATGTCGTAACCTGGTCGTCCCAATCCGGCCTGACCGAAAGCCATTAACAACGGCATGCGTTTGGTTTGGGTTAGTTCGGTTAAAGCCTCAATTTTGGTTTGTTGTTTGCCGAGCAACATATATTCGGGACGGTTGTTCACAAAATGGTAGTCCACGATTTCAGGTTCAGGAATGATCAATTGCTCGGCATTGCTCAGGTTCAATCCGGTTAATACCTGTAAGCTTCCCAACAAGGCTTTTACGTCTTCTTGCTTTTCAATAATTTGCTGCAAAGCCAGGTGGTATTCTACTTTTAGGGCATCCACATCGGAACTCAGTATTGCGCCATTGTCGAGGGCTACTTGAGCATCAGCAATGGTCGATTCCAGGTTTTTTTTCAATACTTCCAATATCTCCAGCGACTTCCATAACAGGATGGTGCTAAAATACAGTTGGTTCACGCGGTTTTTAAGTTGGAAGAATTCCACCTGGAGTTTTTGGTGGTTGATACCCAAATCAGCATCTTCCACTTTTTTTCGGTTGGCGGTTAGTCCTCCATCATAGATCATTTGTTCAATATCCAAATTAACGGCATACCAGTCTTTTGAAATGGTAGGAATATCCATCCCCGGAACGGAGATAGGTACCTTGGTGACATCCGACTGATATGATGCTTGTCCGTTAAGATTAAGCGAAGGTAAATAGGTGGTTTGGATATTTTGCTTGTTCAACTGATTGATTTGTACATCCATGTCCATCTGCCGGTAGTTGGGATAATTGTTGATGGCAGCTGCATAGCAATCATCCAGCGTTACCTGCGGGGTAGATTGGGCAATGAGCTGCATCGACCAAAGGCCTATCAGGAAAAAAAGCGTCTTTTTCATTTTTTTTGATCGTTAATGAACACGGAGGATTTGATAAATGAAGTCACATGATCGATGCGTTCATCGATAAATTGATTGTACATATTTTCGTCGTCGTTGAGCATAAATCCCATGATAATGGGTTTGGCTACAAAAGGGAAAACGCACAGCGACAGGATATTAACCACAAAATGTATGGGGTGTATGGGGCGAATCAGTTGTTGTTTAACCGCTTGATCGATGAGCTCATTAAATTTTAAAAAATTGATGCCGTTGAGTTTAATTTGTTGCACAATAATTTGTGGGTTTCTGTTGAGCTCATGCAAAACAAAATCGGGTACAAAAGGTTTGGCTTTTAACAGACTGATGTAACCTGTCACCATTTGGTCGATGAGTTGCTCGATGCTGTTGCAATTTTGTACAATGCCGCCAATCAATTGAGCTATTTCAGCAAATGTCTCGATAAATACACGATCGAATAGCTTGGTTTTGCTGCGAAAATAGTAGTGTAGTAAGGCTTTATTGATGCCTGCTTCGTCGGCGATTTCTTGCATTCGAGCTCCATCCATACCTTTAAGGATGAATACCTTGCGTGCCGCATCAATTATTTTTTGTTCCGTATTCTCGGAGGTGTTTACCATTTGTTTTAACTAGTTGGTTAAATCGAATGGGCAAATATACGGTAATTGAAATGGGATTGTCAAGGTTTTTGTGAAATATAATTGAATCTTTATCCAGAACCATGAATGGAATACTGATAAAATGTTTGGTGTGACAAGATTTTATAATATTCGGGAGAATTCCGTTTTGAAAAGTCTTTTTGGCCACCAAGGCAGAAAGACACTAAGAATACGCTAGGGATGACAAGCAAGGTGTTGACTCTTAGTGAAATATAGAGTTTTGGTGTTTTCATGGCAATATCTGACGAACTGATGATACGTGATGGATTTAAACCATATAAATTTATGGATGATTATATGTGTTTTTGAATAAAAAAAGCCGTGCTATTTTCATAACACGGCTTCATAAAAAATAATTTTTTTTGATCTTATTGAATCAAAACTGTTCCGCTAATGACGGTTTTACCTTGGGTGATTTGCACAAAATAGCTTCCTTTTTTCCAGTCGGAAGTATTAATTAACAGTTTTGATGCTGGGTTTTTATACTCAACAATCGACTTTCCGGTGACGTCAACTACCTGAATATAATCGATGGCTTTTTCCGATTCAATTTGGAATGATTGTGTTGCAGGATTGGGGAACAAGCTGATTTGGTTGGCTGTAAGTTCATCGATACCATCAGGATGAGCAGCTTGTACTACTGTGAGTTCCTGAATTAAACCGCCTCCGGAAACGGAAACCACACAATTGCGTTCTGCCGTTGAAGGGTTTTCCACATAATTCACAACAAAATTTCCCGATTGTGATCCGGCAATAGGATCGATCGTAATCCATTCACAAGGATTGGTTACTGTCCAGTCGGTATTGGAAGTAACATCAACCTGCACATTTCCTTGCTGCCAGCCTACATTTTCTGTGCTGGTGTTCAGGGTGAGTTCAGCCATTTTAGCTTCTTGAATGAGTTCGAAAATGGTAAAATCACCTTCGCAGGTAAAGTTAATGGAGGCTTCGCGTTGGTCGGTAAAGCTCGTGTTCTCAATATAGGAAATGGTTACCGGGGTTGTTCCTGCAACTCCGGATTCAGGAGAAATAGTAATCCAATCATAACCTTCACTGGTTGTCCAATCAACATTGGAAGTCACTTCAATTTCTATACTTGAAGGTTCAAACGAAACGGTGGCTGTGGCCAGATTGGTTTCGATGTTGGCTGGAATGCCCAATTGTGATAATGCAAAATCTGAATGAAGGGTAGTCCCGAAAATCACAAGTATAGTATCACGTTGAAAGAATGTTGAATTTTCATCGATGTTGAGTGTGAGTACAGCATTACCTTCGCCTGATTCTGGAGATACACTCATCCAACTGCACGTTGGACCGACAGTCCAACTGGAGTTGGACGTTAACGCAATTTCAAATGTTGAAGCTTGGTGGTCAACAGTAGTTGACATGGGATCTATGGTCAGAATTTCAGCAATTCCGGTTTGAGTAAGCACAAAGTCAACCGAAGCAGTTGCGGTAGAAATCGTAATTACGCATTCACGCTGAACACCTGTATTAGCTTCGAAATTAATGGTGATATCTCTGCTGGTCAGTCCTCCGGTTGGAGTAACGGTGACCCAATCGCAGGTTTCGTTTACGCTCCAGAATTTGTTAGCACTAAGGGCAACCACAGTACTGCCGGCTTCCATACCCACTGTAATTGCTCCCGGATCAACAGCAAGTACTTCTTCCACGCAGTTGATATAGTCTTCTTTTACAATGGTATTGGTGGATGTTCCGTTGCTCACCTCGAGGGTGACATCATATACACCGGGGGTTTCGTAACTTACCGAAGGGTTCTGCTCGGTAGAGGTTGTTGGATTGCCTCCTTCAAATGTCCATAGCCAGGAAGTAGGGCCTCCCAATGATTGATCAGAGAAATTGACGTTGCTACCCACGTAAACAGTAGAAGGACTTCCCGTAAAGGCGGCAGCAAGAACTTCAGCGAAATACAATGAGGCCACTTTAGTACCTTTTGAACTGCTAGAAATCATGTATTGGGTGGTGAACCAAAAAGTAGCATCGTCTGCGGGGTCAACCGACATATTGGAATAATCTCCCCAGCGGTTTACGCCAGTTTGTGAGGCAGTACCTTCTTTAATTACACCCTCTTCGATGTCCAAAATGCCTGAGGCATTCATGTTTTCGGCGGCAGATTGTCCGGTAAAATAAATGCTGGGGTAGAGTGTGTTGCTTGAAGCAGAATATCCCAGCGCAATGTCTTTTCTGCCATTCATGGCGATACTTCCCATCCAGCGGCTATGTTCATCCGGAGCATAGGTGCCTTCCTGGCGAATTTCCCAGGTGTCGTTTTTGAACTCAAGTTCGTACCATCTGATACCTGCATGGTCGGTGCCATCCACGTCTACCGTGTGGTTACAAACAATACGTTGGGTAGAGCCAAAGTTACGGTATTGAACACGATACATCAAAATCTGGTTGATAGCGTCCAATTCCTGACTTGTTCCTTTTTGTTTGATATTGTCCCAGGAAGAACCAAAGTTACTGTCGAAAGGCGTAACTGAAATTTGTTGTGTTCTAACAAAGCTGGAGTTGGAGGGAGTTTCCCAATCCACATCCAATTCAAACATCCAAAGGGCATCGCCACCACCACCCCAGGCGTCGTCGTTGATGGTTAAAAACATTCCGGGAGATCCAGCAGGAGCGTAGTCGCCGTCGCAATCAACCGGCAATACGCAATGAAAGCCACTGTTTGGACGATTGGGATTGTCAAATTTCACCATTTGTGGTGAAGTTCCTCCGATAAGCATTTCCTCGCGTTCGAACACATATATATCACTGCCGTTGGATGTGTTGGTTCCCATGTAATAACCATCTTCCCAAACGCCAAATTTCATGTAATCGGGAAACCCATTCATGGTCCATGAATAGCGATACCAATCTCCGGTAGGGTCGTTGGTTACCGAAATGGCAATCATCATGTAATCAGGATTGGAATAGGCACCTGAAAACTCGGCAGCGAGCCAACGGTCGGCATTGTCGTCGTACAGTAAGATAGGATCGCCATCGTTGTTGTTGGCTCCGGGAACACCTGCGAACAGGGTGTTGAGGTTGGTTGGAGCAACCACTTGATTTCCTTCTTTATCGAAGATAGAGTACTTTACATTCACTGTTTGAAAAAAGTGTTCAGGACCGGCTGATCCGTTACAGTCAGGAGGTGAAGAGGAGGTGGTAACTCCCGAAAAGTTTTGGCCGATACTTGTAACACCGCGGGTTTGGCCGTTTTCTTTTTGCCATGCTTCATCAGTGCCTTTGGGCAAGGCATTGGCTGCATTGGGGTAATTTCTTACTTGCAAATCCTTGTTTCTGACCTTGTTTTTTTCTTTTTCGTCCAATTTTAATAAATCCTCGGGGGTTAAAGCCGGAAAATCTTTCAAAGGACCCACGCGATCAAAATAAACGGCGGATGAAAACCCATCCGGATTCACCTTTAAATTGGATGTGGTTTGTTGTGAGTTGGATTGTAGGCTTATCAATAAACCTAAACCCACGAAAAGTGCTGTAATAAATCTCTTCATTTGATTTTTTTTAATGAATGAATGATACCTTCTCCTTTAAGAAGCAGGCGCAAAAATAGACAATCAAACGTCATGTTAGGGTTGCGTTCTGAAGTTTATGCTTTTAATCATTAAGGCCACTTCGGAAAGTATTTGAAAGGCGATCGTGTCAAAAGTTTATTAGAACCTATTGTATCTAGCCCCTGATTTCTATAGGAATACATTTTGTATGTTTTTTTAGGCATTTTGAAAATATGTTTTTAAAGAAGACTAGGTAGGGTAAATTCAATCATTATTTTCATTGGTGAATAAGAACCGAAAGAAAGTATCTTTGCCGCTCATTAAAAATTACAGATGATTTCAGTTGACGGACTTGCAGTTGAGTTTGGAGGAACTACGCTGTTTAAAGATATTTCGTTTGCCATAAACGAAAAGGACAGAATTGCCTTGATGGGAAAAAACGGCGCCGGAAAATCGACATTGCTTAAAATTATTGCCGGCGTTCAAACGCCAACACGTGGAAAAGTTTCCGGACCTAAAGAGGCTGTGATTGCCTATCTTCCGCAGCATTTACTCACCGTTGACGACCGGACAGTGTTTGAGGAGGCCAATCAGGCATTTGCTCAGGTGCTCGAAATGGAAAAGGAAATTGAGGAAATTAACAGCCAACTTTCCACCAGAACCGATTACGAGTCGCCCGAATATTTTGAATTAATCGAACGGGTTTCGGCGTTGAGCGAAGTGTTTTATTCTATTCAGGAAATTAATTACGATGCTGAGATCGAAAAAATATTGTTGGGACTGGGTTTTCTGCGTTCCGATTTCCATCGGCCTACCAGTGAGTTTAGCGGCGGATGGCGTATGCGCATTGAACTGGCCAAAATCCTGCTTAAAAATCCTGATCTGATTCTATTGGATGAGCCCACCAACCACATGGACATTGAGTCGATTCAGTGGTTCGAAGATTTTTTAATCAACAGTGCCAAAGCGGTTATCGTGATTTCGCACGACCGGGCTTTTGTGGATAACATCACCACCCGTACCATCGAAATCACCATGGGACGCATTTACGATTACAAGGTAAATTATTCCTCCTATATGCAACTCCGCTTGGAGCGCCGCGAACAGCAGCAAAAACAATTTGATGAACAGAAGAAATTCATAGCCGATAACCAGGAATTTATTGATCGGTTTAAGGGAACTTATTCTAAAACCAATCAGGTGCAGTCGCGGGTGAAAATGCTCGAAAAGCTCGAAACTATTGAAGTTGATGAAGTAGATTCATCAGCTCTGAGACTGAAATTTCCACCGTCACCACGTTCCGGAAATTTTCCGGCCATCCTCGATGATGTATCTAAAAGGTATGGTGATTTTGTGGTGTTTAAAGGAGCAACCATTCATATTCAGCGGGGTGAACGCATCGCTTTTGTGGGGAAAAATGGTGAAGGAAAATCAACCATGGTGAAGTGTCTGATGGGAGAAACCGATTATGAAGGTAGTTTGGCGATTGGCCACAATACGCACATTGGTTATTTTGCGCAAAATGAAGCTTCGCTGTTAGATGAAGATATTACGGTTTTTGAAACCATTGATGATGTGGCTAAAGGCGAAATCAGAACCAAAATTAAGGATTTGTTGGGTGCTTTTATGTTTGGTGACGATAGCTGGAACAAGAAAGTGAAAGTGTTGTCGGGCGGAGAAAGAACCCGCTTGGCCATGATAAAATTATTGTTGGAACCCAAAAATCTGCTAATTCTGGATGAGCCTACCAACCACCTGGATATGCGAACGAAAGACATCCTGAAAAGTGCCTTACAGGATTTTGACGGAACCCTGGTTTTGGTTTCTCACGACCGCGATTTTTTGGATGGATTGGTCACCAAGGTTTTTGAATTTGGAAACAAGCAGGTGAAAGAACACCTGGGTGATATCCAAAGTTTTCTGGCGCGTAAGAAACTGGAAAACCTCAGGGAGCTGGAACGAACTGGTAGAAAGTAGGGAGTGATTCGGGGCTTTATATTTTCAGGCACTCTAATGCTGAGGTATGCCATATTTTCGGGGACGTAGAAAACATCTGTTCGATGAATTTTATTCTTAATGTGCCTTAATACCTCGACCCAGAGGGTCGGGAACAGTATTGTTTGCAAAGCAAACCCCTTTTAATACCTCGATGGCTCTGCCTCGGAGTAGTTTATTTGAAAATTTGACACTTGAGTCTACTTTGGAAAGTTGTCCAAGCGGTCATTGCCACGAAAACACCAAGGCTTTAAGTTGCACAAAAACTACGTTGACAACATGTTACCTTTGTGAATTCTTTGTGTCTTTGAGCTTTTGTGGCAAAAAAAGATTTCTCGGAGTGGACTCACACTTCTATCTGTTTTTGTCAATTAGTAGATCTTTTTGATTTTTTGTATTGGTAATAGCGTTACTATATCGGATATATCTGTAAAAAACTGATCATTATTCAAGGAAATATCAGGTTCCCGAAAAAATTCCTATTCAGGTTGCAGTATCAGGGTAATTTTATTGAAATCGGCAGCACAATTGATCACTTTTCGGTAGTCCTCGTAAAACTCAGGAGTTACTTCCATAACGGTATAGTATTCGTCGCAGATCACCTTTACAACATGCCCATCTACCGTATAATCCGATTTAAATTTAAACAGAAAAATGCCGTCTTTCTCCAGACCGTTTTCGATGCGGATGTCATCCAGGTTGTTGATTGTATATCCTTCGGGAATGGTAAACGACAACTCCCGATGGTAGTTTTTGGTAAATTGTGTAGTCACTGGTAATACCCGTTTTTTTGCTTGGTACATTTCCATTTGAGGTCCGATAAGTTCACCTAGCTTGAACAGATATTTATTGCCCGCTTTTTCCACAAAAGCTTCTGAAGTAAGTTGACCATCAATTTTTAAAGGCGCAATTCCGAACGATTCAGCATTGTCGTTGGTGATGGTCATTTCGCTTATTTCAAGATCTTCATCGATGTATTTAACATAGGATTCTAGCAACTCTTTTCTGGTTTTGTCATCCAGTAAATGCATGTATGGCTGGGCATACATGGCATAATAGCCGCCAATGGACTTATGAATTTCAATACCCGTTTTGGTTAAATCGGTGGCATCGAATTTTAAATCCAGTATAATTTCGTCGAAGTTATTTTGGTAAGCTACAGGTTCGATGTATTTGATTTTACCAATGCCCGTTTTGAACTCCCCCATGCTTACTTCCTTGATAAACAGTCCGTAATTGTCCGTGAGCTCTGCCGGAGGAAAACCCAGCCGTGAATTTAGCTCAGTGGGCGACATAAATTTTTTAATTTTGGGAAAATAGAACAAATAATCGGTTAAAAAATTATCTGCTTCAAAGTCCTGATCAAATTTCAATGACTCACGATCACAGGTCATCACCAATTGATGATTGATTTCCATCATTTGAAACAAACGGGCATAAAGTCGGGTTAGCCCCGAGATGCTGGCTACCTTGTTTTCGAGGATAAAACTAATTTGGTTCAAATCAGAATTACCAGATTCAACCAAAAAAATATTTTTCTTGGTGTAATCTTCCAATGTTCTGATTTTACCAAATTCATCTCGTGCATTTTGAGCGCCGGAGGCTTTGAGGTATTTGGCCAATTCTTTGTTTTCTGCTTTCGTAGCGTCATCATATAAATAGCTGTAAGCATTTTTGGCAGATTTGCCATAGGATGACATATCGTACTTTCCAGTGGCGATATTTTTATCCAATTTGTAAATTAGGAATTGTCTGTATGCATTGTAGGGCGATTGATCCTCATTTTCAAGGGCTGGAAGTGAATCGATATGTAGCGACCAATGTCGCTTTTCGGTGATGTTGGTATCGGTGATGATTGAATCTAATCCGTTGTATTCTTTAAGTTTGAATATTAGGTTTGTGGGTGAATACAAGTCGAAATCAACGTTGTACATGGGACGTTCCGTTTGTAACAATAGTCGGGTTCCGTTATAATCAGGATATTTCATCAACACATTGTAAAACTCAATAAAGCTTCCTTTTTCGATGCCTTCAAAAGTGTAGTATTTATAGGTTCGGTTGGTTTCTTCGTCTTCAGCGGTCATAATTTTCGAATCGTCCAATTCAATTACCTTCCCTTCTTTGGTGATTACGCGCGCCTTATTCACCAACAGTTCGGTTGTTTCAGAATAGGGGAGGTAGATTTTATTGTTTTCTTCAATTTGTTTGTCCGAGTTCAGCCAAAGTACCTGGTGATCGATGTCATACTCCACCAAACTGTTTTCGTCGATAAAGAAAAACTCACGAACT
Source organism: Bacteroidales bacterium (assembly GCA_041582875.1). Taxonomy (GTDB): domain Bacteria; phylum Bacteroidota; class Bacteroidia; order Bacteroidales; family F082; genus UBA6244. Next base: position 9,535 of record JBFHGX010000041.1, read on the forward strand.
GTTTTATCCTTGTAAGTCACTATTTCTACTGAATCGGCAACATTTACCTGATATTCAGGATTTGCCTCCCAATCGTAGGATTTGTAGTAAGGTTCCTCTTGTGCCGAAACATGAATGGTCAGCGAAAGCATCAGGATAAAGGCAGCTATTTTTTTCATGGGTTCAATGTTGAATGTGTTAATTGTTTTTTTTAAGCACGATGGATTCTTTATACGCTTTATCCAATTGATCTAAAAAGTCATTAAATCCTGCATGGTCGGCTTTCTTTAAGATTAAAAAATTGGTGATAAAATCGTGATGGTAGATGATTTGATTTTCATCCAGCGTGTATTCAATGTGAGCACTGTACAGGTCGTTGACCAGCGTGGTATTTTTCGGAAGATAGTTAATGTGATATCCATCAGGGATTTCCAGGATATAATAATAATCGAAGGAGGTTTTGTAATTGTATTCCTTATCAAGTTTATCTTCTTTCTTAATTTTAAGGTCGATGACATCCTTGGCCAGGTTGAGGTTTACATACATTTCATCATCTGCTTTAAGCACATATTGATCGATAACAAAAGAATAGTTCACTAAAAAAGGTTGATCGTAATCATATTTATTGATTTCTTCAAATTGGCTGATTAAGAATTTATTGCTTCCCTTTTGCAGATTAATATTGTACAGTTTAGTGAGTTCGTGTTGCGATTTATTTTGTTCCAGAATGTCGAAAAACGCAATTTTATAAAACCCACCAACTTTAAATTTCCCCTTTCCAGACAGAGAACCGTCCTGAATTTGCAACTCAACCGAGTCGAAAGTGAAATTTTCTTGGGCATCCACCACAGGCACTTGCATGATGCGATAATGATTGGAATCGATGGAAATCAAAGCTTCTTTGCCTTGGATAAAATGCGATGGAAGCTCCAATGGTAAAAATCGGGAAGTAGCATCCAAAAAATAGACTGTCTTGTCGTGAATATAACTCAATATCATGTGGTTATCTACCACTGGTGTAGGAACTTCATGATAGCTGTACGGAATACTTCGGGTGCCTATCCAGGTCAAATGTCCCGGTATTTGTGCTATTTGTAGCATTTCTTGCAGAATGCTCGAATTATCCTTACAATCGCCATACTTTTTGGTAAAAACCTCATTTCCTTCGCGGGGAACAAAGCCTCCCAGTGCATATTCAAACGCCACATACTTAATGTTTTGTTGCACCCAATAGTAGATGGCCCTGACTTTGCTGATTTCGTCAGGTTGATCTTTAATCAACTCGTTAACAATGCCCACAAGTTCGGGATTGCTTTCTCCTGTATTGATGTCTTTAACCAATTGATAATACCAATGATAAAGTCCATCCACATTGTTGAGCAATTCCACTTTATTTCCATCCACTTCATACGATTCGATGTATGGAATCAGATGTGGGATAGTACTTCTGAAGCTGATGGGATTGTCTTCTATTTCGTATTTGGCCACATTTTTGGCCACCCATCGGTAGGTAATTTTGCCTTTTTTTTCTTCCTGAGTAAAAACCAAGTCGATCGAATCGGTATTGAATTCCTTAAATTGAAACTTGATTCCCGCGTCAGCGGTAATGCTGTAGGTTGCGTTAACTACCGGGTAAACCGATCCCAAAAGAAATAGATTTATAAAACGGGGATCATTGATTTTCTCCTCGTACATCAAGGTGCTCTTGGCTCCTTGTTGCAGATTCGAATACAGAAAGCTAACTTTTCGACCATCGTCGTAAAATGCATGTCCCGAAAGGTCGTCCTTGTGTTTGAAATCTTTCACCTTGAGTTGTTTGTATTTACCATCGGTAAACACAAACGAAGAAGCTTCGATGTTAAGTAACTCGTAAAAGCTGGAATAGGAAACCGATCCTTCCGAAAAATGATTGGCTGTTGCATTCAAGTACAGATCTTCTTCAAAATGTTTTAATGAGATTGCAATTTCGCCCTTCACCATTTTTACTTGCAATTCAGTGGATACATTCAATACCACCTTATCGTCATCGGGATACAAGGCTTTGTAGTGCATATATTCCTCCGAAAATTGAGCCATTGTGGTGTTTTGCAAGGCGAAAATCAAGCATACCAAAAGAATATTTCGTATCCGCATCAACTAAAATATTTCTTCTGAAAATACTTCCCCATCAAAATACAGGGTTTCCTTTATTGGCTTACCTGAGTCATCATATGTGCTGCCTAATCCGTTGATATTGCCAAAAGTAAATGGCAGCATTTCTTTCAACTGGCCATTGGGGTGGAACTTTTTAAATTCACCGTTAAGTAAATCCTGATCGTAATACCGTTCTTCTTTTGGGGTTCCATCAGGATAATATAATTTGTCAAATCCCTGACGATCACCATATTCATAATGATGTTCTTCGCATAAAACCCCGTTATAGTAGTATTCTTTATATTCTTTGTGGAATTTTCCATCAATATACTCCATTTCACGGGCGATGTTTCCGTTATCGAAATAGGAAATAATTTTACCTGTTTCATTTTCAATGGGAATCATGGGCAAACGCTCTCCATCAGTATTCAAATAGCTGTAACCTACCAGCGTACCAAATTGATAATAACGAATAAGCTGTAGTTTACCTCCTTCGCTGTAAAAAACAACTTCGCCATTTAAATCTCCATCTTGGTATTCAAGTGTTTGGTATACAATACCTTCCTCATTGGTGTAGGTTTCGGTGCCTACCTGATATCCTGCCACATAGGTGCTTTCCGATTTTATTTTTCCATTTTCATGGAATTCTTTCCATAGGCTTACTCTTGAATCCAGAACATAGGTTCCGATAGTCTCAATCTGACCATTTTCGTGATACCATGTCCATTCTCCGTTGCGTTCACCATTTAAATATTCACCTGTAACGCGCAATTGACCGTTAAAAAAGTATCCTGAATACTTTCCATGTTTTATTCCATAAAGCATTTGGTAGCATGAACTCACATTCCCATTTACAAATTTGTTGATGAGTTTGTAGTCGGTGGAGTCAACAATCAAATCAATTTCTTCGTATACATCTCCGTCAGGTGTGTAATGATATTCGTTGAGCATAACATTGTCCTGATAGGCATATTTACTCCTTATTTTACCATTGGTGGCAAACACTTCCGAAAATCCGTAGATTTTCCCATTGGTGTAATAATTGGTCGATTCCAATTGTCCGTCAGGTAAATACGAACACCATAATCCAACAAGTTTATCCTGGGAATACCACCCTTGTTCTTTCAATTGTTTTGAAAGATAATACTCGGTGTAGTAGCCTTCCAGAGAATCATTTTTGTACGGGATAACTTTGGAAAGTTCACCATTGGTGAAAAAGTATTTGGTTTTACCATCCAAGTTGTTTTCTGAATAAAATGACTTTGAACTCAGGTATTGGTTTTGGGTATAATATTTCCACTCTTCCATCTTACCCCCCGAAATGTCGTAAAGTCCTTCGGCTACAATATTTCCATTGGGGTCGTGTCCTTCGTAGTAAAACTCGCCTTTTTGCTTTTTCCCTTCTTTGATTATTTCGCCCTTTTTATTGTAACATTTATAGGCAATTACCTCGCCCTTGCGGTAGATGTATTCGCAATAGAGTAAACCATCGTGGTCGTATTGTTTTAGTACCTCGTCCAAGCGTCCTTTAGCGTAGAAAGACTCTTCTTTGAGAGAACCATCCAAATAATATTCTTTCCAAAGACCTTCGTTATTGCCGTCGGTGCAATTGCCTGTACTTTTTATATTTCCATTGAAATAATAATCGGTGAATGGTCCTTCTAATTTACCATCCACGTAGTTAGCAGTCGATTGAATTTGCCCATTGGGAAAATAGTCGGTTTCTAATCCTGATTTTTTATCGGCTTTAAACGGAGTTTCCGACTCCAATTGGCCATTGGCGTAATATTCGTAAACCACACCTTCGAGCAGACCGTTTTGGTAAGGTATTTTGTAATGAATATACTCTTTTCCTATCGGGAAGTAAACCAGGTATTCACCTTCGAGTTTTCCATCAACATAGATTGCTTCTTCAATCAGAGCTCCTTTTTCGTTGTATTCCTGGTACTTTCCGTGGAGTGTGTCATTCTTGTATTGAGCAAAAAAATGAACTTTTCCATTTTCGAAATAGGTATAATAATCGTTGGTAAGCAACCCATGATTGTTGTCTTCTTTTTTAAACAGGTTTCCGTTTTTATCATAAAACAACCAAACACCCTGTTTTTTGCCATCACTATCAAATTCTCCTTTTCCGGAAAGGCCACCATAATCATTGTAAATTTCCCATGGTCCAACCGGAAATTCATTTTCGATTTTGCCCATACCTTCTATTTTCGAGTTATCGTAGTAATAGTTTATGGATGTGGTTTTGCCATCAACAATCACTTCATTTTTGCCCATGATGTTACCCCATTCGTTGCGGAAAACAGGCATAAACGATTTGATATCATTGATGTGTTTGTCTACGATAGATTTGTATTTGGGGTTTTCTACCGAAAAAGCAATGGTGTAACTGTACACGTCAAACAGGTCGTTTTCGCCAATGAACTTGTAAAAGGGCACGTAATATTTGTCCCAGAACCCACCATTACCTTCGTAATCCGACAGTTTGTTGATCATGGCATGATTTTGCTTGATAATAGGAAGCACCATTTTGTTGCTGATTTTGTATTTTTTGTCAAGGGCAGCATAATTGCCAATGATGAGATCAAGTTCCTCAAATGATTCATCGTCTGGAGAAACCGTTACATCCGGATGTTTTTCAGATTCATTTTGGGTTTCAACCATGTTGTTGTACGCGCTCAATATATTGAACGAATTCTCCCCATCCGGGTTTAACAGCAAATACATGCTCAAACACATCATGGCTTGTGTGATATGCTGCTCCTGAAAGCAAATGACGCCTAGTTTTAAGTGACTATTGGCGTAGTAGGGATTGAAGGTTATGGATTTCTGAAACATATTTACAGCCTCTTCGAATTTTTCCATCCCGTTATATACCAATCCTTTATTGTAGTATAGCTTATAATTTTTCGGGTATTTTACAAGCATTTCGTCGTAGACCTGAAGTGCCGCATCGTAGTTTCTCAACGATAAAAGTGCAGAAGCTTTATTCAGCAAAAAGTAATATTTAAACGGGTGAAAAGGAGAGTCGATTCCTTCGTTGCATACTTGAATAGCTTCCTCGTATTTTTCCAGATTAATCAAATAATAGGCCTTTGTTGTCAGTGCTGAAAGGTATGCTGAATCGTTTTGCGGGATGTTGCCAAGCTCTTTCAGCGCATTTTCAAAATCTCCTTTTTCTTCTAATAGATTACAGTTATCAATAATTGCCGATACATCTAACTTTTCTATTTTTTCTTGTGAGATTAATAAATAGCCAGTTATTAAAAATAGGATGCTAAGAAATGCTTTCTTCATAACGATTAATGGGTTAAATGATGTTAGAATAAGATAAAGTGGCTTGTTTTTGTTGCTCTTTTCATTTGACTATGCTTTTTATTTCACAAATGGACTCTGACAACCACGATAATGTGGGGCTCATGGAATTCATGCATATAAATTTCTTTATCAATGAAAAACAAAGGGTTTAGAATTATTAAGGATAACCGTTCGCTTTTCAACAGTTGGTAAAATTTAATTGCTGTAAAGATAAAACGAAATTATTTGTTTACCAGCAATCTGGTAATTTAGAATGTGTCTTGATGGTGCAGAGAGAACAGGTTTTCTCAAAGCCGATTAAACCTTCGGCTTTTAATTTCTGAAATTACTAAAATCAGGCTAATTTTGGAGTGATTGTTGATTTTTAAATAAACAAAAAATGAGAATTCCAATCTTGATAAAAAGGCGAAAGGTAATTTTGAAGTTTTGACGAAACTACTTTACCTCAATCAGATAAAGAATAAACTGTTATAGTACATTTTACTGGGTCAGGCACATACGTAAACTCCCCTTCTGGATTATCATTCGGATAGCAGAAAAAACCGTATTTACCATTCTTGTCTTTGTTCGCCGCTGAATGAAGCGCCTTTACATAACCTGTGCTGGATGGACTGGGGTTATGGGCATACTTCCAGTTTTCCCATCCATTGAAGTTACTAATACTATCAAAAAGCTGAGTTCCTTGATTTGGAAGGGATTGAATAAATGTCAGGTAGCTGTCGGGTACCCATGGTTGGGTTATTGTGCTTCCGGTGTTTTCGGACCAGACTTTATTCGGACCAATAATTCTAACCATTCCAACAGGATAACTCTCGCTGTCCCATTCGCATTTTACTATCCTAGGCCAGATGAGGGCATCCCATGCATATTCTGCTCCATTTACTGGAGGACTGAATGATTTTAGTGCTTCTTTTACTTTTGATATACTTGTTAATCCATACTCATGTCCTTCTACACATCCTGTATAGGGGCCAACATTGGTGAATTTCAAGGTTACCGGATATGAATATTCATCGATATAGGATAAATCAATGGTGTAACTATTTATCGATGCATGGCTGGAAGGATCATTATAGTTGTACTCTACAAAAGAATATTGAGCCGTAGCATCAACATGGTAATTGTATGGATCGGGCATGGCAGGTTTGCTTTGATTGTTAAGACTATTGTTCAGTTCTTTATCAGAAATATAGATTCTTCGGGCGGCAACACTTGGTTTGTGGGCTTTCTGCATGGTCAGCGACAAGGTGCCTCCTGTTCCGGCTTCGGAGCTATTCAATGGGTTTCCTCCAGTTACAGGAGGAACGGCTATGGCAGTATCTAAACTCATGTCCAAATCATAAATATATACAGGTTTTCCCGAGTTATTGATGATTGTGATGGTATTGTTGGCGGCTTCTTCTTCCGTAATGATGTCGGTTTGATCTTTGTCCTTTTTACAGGCTGTCATTGAAATGACAAATAGAAGTGATATAAAGAGTATGGTAGTTTTCAAAATGGTATCCTTTAGAAGTTGAGTGAGTAAAGCACAAATCTAAACCTTATAATTTCTTAAGCTGTTAACAACATGTTAATTAACTTTGTTTAACGGATAAATACTAAAATCGGTTTTCAATGCTAAATCCTTACAGATTTGATCCAAAATTTAAATTTTTTTACAACAGAGTATATGTCAGCATCAAAAACGTGAAAATGTACTGGTTCTCCTATCAGGTTTTTTTTATTGCAGTGTGGCAATTACCAGTCGATATTAGGGAATTGAACAATAAACAAAGATCAACAATTGTTTTATAAATAATGGAAACTGACGGGTTCAATGAACAAAAATCGACGAACACAAAAAAAGAGCCTCTGATTATCAGGCTCTTTTACGTAAATGAAGTCGGGGTAAGAAGACTCGAACTTCCGGCCTCGTCGTCCCGAACGACGCGCGCTACCAACTGCGCCACACCCCGAAAACCGAAAGCAAAATTAGTGTTTTTATTGATTTCAATCCGTAGATTTCAATCCATTTTTACCGTAAAAAACTGTGGGGTGGCGATTCACCTTTTACATTGGTACGGTGACGTATTTTTTCGAGAACTTCTTTCTTTTCTTCGTTGGAATATTTCGACCAGTTTCCAATTTCATCGGTAGTTCTTCGGCATCCAAAGCAAACTCCATTGCTATCGCGATGGCATATTTTCATACAGGGTGAGGGAATTTCAGTCATAGTCAGGCAGTATAGTTTTTACAAAGTTGTGTGACGCACAAAAGTAAGGCAATATCTGGTAAAACCGAAAGTCAACAAAGGTTGAATTACATTTCTCCTTCAGAATCCATGCCATCTCCACCCATGTTTTTGCCACGTTTCATTTTGTAATTGTTTAGCTTATAGGTAAGTGTGAGCGTGTAATACGGCGACTTGCGTTCGTACAGCATATAGTTATCAAAATCAGGTCCTTGCGAAGTAAACTCGTGACGGGCTGTAGAAAGTAAATCACGTGCTTGTGCAATGATGGTAAGCTTGCGCTTGAAGAAATCGCGGCTGATGGCTGCATTCAGGGTGTAATAACCTTCTCGTGTTCCTTGTGCCGAAACCGATGGACTGTTGTAGTTTCCGTTGAGCTGAATTTTGGTGTATTCGCCTGCAAAAAAAGTGTTGTTAAAGCGTGAACCCCAGTTTAAACTGGTTCTGCTGAAGGGTTCATCATAAAGTGTTCCTTCTATTTTATAGTCGAATAAATTTCCCATCAGTTCCATTTTCCACCATTTTACTACATCCATGCTTAACATGGCTTCCAATCCCAGGCTATAATCTGTACCCACATTCTCAAAGGTTTGCATCATTATGGTGTCTTGATACACACTGCTCACGCGTTCGATTTTATTGTGGGTAACCCGGTAGTAGGCCTCCAGTGAAACAAAATTCCTGTTTAATTTTTTCTGGTAGCTCAAATCATAGCTGTCGATGTATTCAGGTAACAAATCAGGATTTCCTTGTCGGACGTTGTAAGCATCCACTACCGTGATAAATGGTTCCAGAAAATAACCTCTGGGACGTTCAATTCTACGCGAATAACTTGACATTATCTGGTGATCATGTGGCAACTGATAGGATACATGTACGGAAGGAAAATAGTCGAAACGGTTGAGAGTAAAATCGGTATTCTCATCCTGTAGCTCCATATATCGGTTGGTGTATTCTCCGCGCAAACCTACCATATAACCAAATTTTTTGGCCTCACCCGAGAATGTGGCATATACAGCATGAACATCATCGCTGTAAAGGGTTGTGTGACTGAATTCAGGTACCAAATCATAATCACCGGATATAAGATTGTAATTATTTACTGTATTTTCATCTTTTGCACGAGCAATAATCGATTGATATCCAGCTTCCAACTTATTGTTTTCAAGGATAGGACGGGTATAATCCATCTTAATGCGTAAGCGGTTCATGGGACCATTTTCAGTAGATTGTTGTCCGCTGATAATGGCTCCTGTTGTGTCAATAAGTTGGTTTAATGAACTTTCGTCACCTTCGCGACCATCCAGAATAACCTGAAAAGCCAGTTCATGTTCCGGATGCCCAAACTGATGCCGGTAGTCGAGGTTGATGCTGTAGTTGTCACCGCCACGAGTACCATTCTCAATGCTGGTGTATTTATCATGAATATTGCCGGGTTCTTCCCATTTATCATAGGCCGAAGTTGAATTGCCAACATGACTCCGGTTGCCATAATTGAATCCAATATTGGCATAATCGTTGTCAGTAAGGTTAAGTTCGATGCCCGTGCGGATGTTCCAATTGGTTCTGCTGCGGTCAAGATCTCCAATGGAAACCGTATGAAATAAGGTGCTGTCGCCAAAAGTTGTCCGTTTGTTGGTCTTTGTTCCCGGATGACTCCTCTTGTTATAATCGGCTCCAAAATAAAGGTTGAATTTTTCTTTTTTGTAATTCAATAGGAAATCTCCACCATAGGTGTCAAATCGTCCGGCATTGGCATTAAATATCCCGTTAAACCCTTCCAACTTGATTTTTTTCATTTTGATATTAATGATTCCAGCGGTTCCGTCAGGATCGAATTTAGCAGAGGGATTGGTAATGATTTCAATATCAGCAATAGAAGAAGCCGGAATTTGGTTAAGAATATCAGTAGGATCCATCACCGAAGGTTTGCCATCAATAAGAACAGTGAAACCACTACTCCCGCGCAAGCTGATATTGCCTTCCAGGTCAACGCTTACCGAAGGAACTGATTCAAGGATATCGACAGCTGTTCCCGAAATAGCTGTAATTTGTTTGTCCACATGAATCACCTTGCGATCGATTTGGTATTCCACGGCAGGGGTTCCTCCCACAATTTCTACCTCGTTCAAATTAAGGGCCGTACGCTGTAGTTTTAATTGCCCCAAATCCAGGTGGTTTTGGTCGGTCGTGAGTTCTATATTTCTAATCATCAGGTTTTTGTACCCTATAAATGAAATTTCCAAGTCGTAGCTGCCCTGTGCAAGTCCCCTGAATTTAAAACTTCCGGTTAAATCGGTAATAAGGCCATTGATTAACTCATGTGAATTATATTGGTATAAGGCAACCGTAGCATATTCAACAGGATCGCGCGAGAGTGAGTCAATTACCGATGCTGAAATAGTGCCCTTATCCCGCATATCTCCTGTATTATCCGATAGAGCAGATTGAATGGAGAGAAGAAAAAAAACAAAGATTAATATGGTGTTTCTCATGGTTCAAAATAAAAGTGTGCAAAGATATAGTTATTCTTCTTAGAAGATCGAAATATGCCCATTTGACATACTATGAACTGTTCTCATTCCAAAAAAGCCAATATTTTTTTACTGTTTGAAATAATCCCTCCTTACCTTTGCTAAAAAAAAACATGATGGAAGAAAACCGTTTTGTCGATCGGTATCAAACCGGACGTACACCTTGGGTACACCAGTATCCTGATTTTAATTTGGTGGAAATTGTTAAATCCAGAAATATACAGCCTGCTAAAGCTCTTGATCCGGGATGTGGATTAGGTGTGGAATCGGTTTGGCTGGCTGAACAAGGATTTGAGGTAACTGCAATGGATGTTTCGGCTTTGGCACTAGAAAAGGCCAAAGCTGCTGCCGGTAGCATGGCTGCTAAAATTAATTGGATATCAATGGATATCTTGCTCGATGAGCTTCCTCAAAACACATTTGATTTTATCTTTGATCGTGGTTTTTTTCATGTTTTCGATTCATCAGAAGAACGTGACCTCGTGGCTCGTAAATTGGCTTCATCGCTCAAAGAGAATGGGTTATGGCTCTCTTTGATGGGTAATGGTGATGGTGTTCCGATTCGAACGGGTCCACCATTGCGGTCTGCCACAGAAATTGTTTTGGCGGTGGATCCATACTTTGAAATCATATCGCTTGAAGCAAGTGTATTTGGCAACGAAGAAAAACATCCACACAAAAACTGGCGATGTCTCATGAAAAAAAGATCACTTTAGAAGACTTTCCAAATTAACCACAACACTGACATTTAACATTTGATTGTGGTTTTTTACTTATTTTTGCGTGCAAAGGGTCACTTAAATTTGTGATTTTAACGAAAATAGTGACCCTATAACTCCGAGTAGCCTTTCTAAAAGCTTCTGGCTCATGAAAGCACTACCGATGGGTTGACAGGGAAACCGGTCAGCCTCCCGATTTCCGCTTGCGGAATGACTTGGAAAGGAGGTCACACCATAGCTTTGCTATGTGTTGCCGTTTTTGCTATCCGGAGTTTATTAGTTTGAAACGGTACATATGGAAACACCTCTCATATTCATTTTAGTGCTTTTTTTGGTGGCTGCGTTGTATGCCTCGGTGGGGCATGGTGGTGCGAGTGGTTATCTGGCCTTAATGGCTCTTTTCGGAATGTCTGCGGTCATGATGAAAGCCTCTGCCCTTACCCTCAACCTTTTTGTGTCGGCCATTTCGTTTTATGCCTATTACCGTCAGGGATATTTTAGAATCAGACTTCTTATTCCATTTGTAGGTGGATCCATCCCAATGGCATTCCTCGGAGCTCAGGTGGCCATTGATCCAGGCCTTTACAAGGTAATTTTAGGTTTGTTTTTGGTTGTGGCTGTTGCCCGGATGCTTATTCAACCCAAGGCAAAACAACATGAAGTTATTCATTTTCAATGGGTATTGGCAGTGGTCATTGGCGCTTTTCTTGGATTCTTCTCCGGAATGATAGGCATTGGAGGAGGCATTATTTTAAGTCCGGTCTTGTTGTTGTTGGGCTGGGCCAATGTTAAAGAAACTGCTGCCGTTTCGGCACTATTCATCTTTTTAAATTCAACAGCAGGACTTGCAGGGTTGTATTCAACAGGGATTCAGGTTAATCCTGAAATCTTATTTTGGATTGGTGCTGCCCTTTCGGGAGGTTTGCTTGGTGCTCACATGGGCGCTGCGAAATTGTCGCTTACCGGATTAAGATATGTATTGGCCATTGTGCTGTTTATGGCCAGCATTAAACTAATTACCCCATTATTCTTACATTTCTAGAAACTATTTCCGGCCATAATCCGCCGGAATTTCTCCCCAAATATCAGTCTTCCATTTTAGAATAAGGTTGCTGTATGTATTGGTGCGTAACCAGTTTTGAGCATTGATGAGCATCACGAAAAGTTGCTCGTTTTGGGGTGTTCGGGGCAATTTGGTGTTGACTTGTCTGCGTTTTACCCAGGACATGGCAGTGAGTGAATCGGAATAAATGGGGTATTTGAGCTTGTGCTTTTTGCAATAGGCCAGCGCCAATACCAGCGCTAAAAACTCACCAATATTTACGGTTCCCATCTCATAAGGACCTCTCGAAAACAGAGGGGTTTCGGTCATGGTAAATACGCCCCTGAACTCCAAAATTCCCGGATTTCCCTGACAAGCAGCATCCACTGAAATGCTTTCCAAAATGGGTTTTTCATGCGTGGTTAGGGTAGTTAAATCTTTTTTTCCTTTGGCTCCTTTAATGAGTTCGTAAGGATTGGCAAAAGCCTGCCGGGCTTCGGCTTCGGAAGTAAACGATTTATATTGAGCGCCATCGTAGCCCATCACTTGTTTTTTGCAGGCATCCCATGTGCTATAAATTCCGGGCTTTACACCGCGCCACACCACGTAAAATTTATTCTTTGGTTTTGATGACATACGCCTAAATTAAAACTTTTTAATGACCCGATCGGCTCCCAACCGCTGGTACAACATAATCATCAGCCATACGACCATCATGCCACTTCCAATGATGTATACCACATTTTGTGTGCTGCCAAAATCCTCCATCGGGGTGCTGATCATCCCATTGTAATGGAAATAAAACAACAACACCGAACTTGCGTTGTTTACAAAGTGCATGATGATGGGGATCCAAAGATTTTGAGTAAAAACATACAGATATCCCAACACCAATCCCATCACAAAACGGGGTAGAAATCCGTAAAACTGAAAGTGAAAAGCACTGAAAAGTAGAGCTGATATAATGACCGCCCAATGTAAGTTTTTGGTTATTTCACGAAACAGTTTTAAAATGACGCCCCTGAAAAATAGCTCTTCTCCTAATGCAGGCATCAAGGCAACAATCAGTAGATTAAGCAGTAATACACTAGTTGAGTGCGTTGACAAGATAGTTTCGATAAGGGTATTGGCTTGTAGTTCCTTTTCTTTCATCCAGTCTTCGAGTCCTGATAGTGAAGCCGGAAATTGCATGCTTTCGTTGATTGAAGTGAGCCAACCGTTAAAGGGCAATTGGGCATAAACAATAATGATGGTGATGACTACAGCAATGGAATATGGAGGTTTATTCAGTTTTAGCTCGTGCCAAACGCTTCCTGAAGTGAAAAACATCAAGGCAAATACCGGAAGGAAAAACACCCCGATCTGATTGAAAAATTGATAAAAACGGAGGAAACTGATTTCTTGCAAAGAGGTGGGTTTCGAAACCATCTGCGCAAGCTCCATGAGCGACACGTCGAAATACCATTTACCAATTAATAGCCCCAATAAGGCAAATAAGAGCGAGAAAAGTAGAACCAAGCCGATGAATAAAAGCAATCTTTGCCAGGGCGAACGTATTTGTATATAGTGCATTATGAGGAAATTCGAATCCATTAATAAGTAGCGCCAAAATTAATATTTTTGCCGTTGCTTTACTGAAACATAACTACAGAAACTACATGGTTAAAATTCGTGATATAGAACTGGGTGATTTCCCGTTACTTCTGGCTCCCATGGAGGATGTTACCGATCCGCCCTTTCGGTATGTGTGCAAACTTTTTGGTGCAGACATCATGTACACCGAGTTCATTTCTTCGGAAGGACTCATACGTGATGCAGCCAAAAGCGTAAAAAAACTCGATTTTGAAGAGTTTGAACGCCCCATAGGGATTCAGATTTTTGGTCATGATATTGATAGCATGATCAAAGCAGCACAATATGCTGCTGAAGCCAATCCTGATGTAATTGATATCAATTTTGGGTGTCCGGTGCGTAAAGTTGTAGCCAAAGGCGCCGGCTCAGGCATCATGAACAATATTCCTAAAATGGTGGCCATGACCGAAGCTGTGGTGAAAGCTGTTTCACTTCCGGTAACGGTAAAAACACGATTGGGCTATGATGACGAGCACAAGGAAATTGTTGACATCGCCGAAAGGCTGCAAGATGTAGGAATTGAAGCCCTTACCATTCACGGACGAACCCGTCCGCAACGGTCGAGCACCCCAGCCGACTGGACGTTAATAGGAGACGTGAAAAATAATCCACGCATGCACATTCCCATCTTTGGAAATGGAGATGTGATGGATCCCATTTCGGCGAAGTTTTTCAAGGATAATTACGGCGTTGACGGACTCATGGTTGCGCGTGGATCTTACGGAAATCCATGGGTTTTCAGGGATATTAAACACTATTTAAACACGGGTGAATTGTTGCCACCACCCAACATGAATGAACGTATTCGCATAAGCACCCTGCAATTGGAAAAATCCATTGCCTGGAAAAATGAATATCGGGGCATTACTGAAATAAGAAAACATTGGGGTGACTATTTTAAAGGATACCCACACTTTAAACCATTCAGAATAAAGCTGATGGCTGCCATTACACAAGAAGAAGTGATGAAAACGCTGGCAGAGATTCAGGCCGAATACGGTGACTAAATTGATACCAACGTTTGTTTATTGGCTCAGACGCCGAAATAGCGGATTATTTAATATTAAGACCAGTTTTTAATACTCCTTTGTCGAACAAATCGCGTACACGCTCAGGTTTTTGAAGTAAATAAGTCTTAAAACCTAGCTTTTGTGCCGTTTCAATATTGTCTTCCCTATCGTCGATAAACAAAGTTTCTGAAGGATCAAGCTCATGTTGATTGATGACAAACTCGTAAATTTCCGGATTGGGTTTGCTCAAGTGCAGATCGAATGAAAAGTAAGCTTTGTCGAACAAATCGTCGAATTCATTGTATCCAAACCGGAGTTGTAAATCACGCACAAAAAGTTCGTAATGAATTTCGTTTGAGTTACTAAGCAGGAAAATAGGGTAGTGCTTTTTCACTTGTTTAATTACTTCAATGCGTTCACTGGGGATGTCGAAAAGCAAGGCATTCCATGCATCATCAATTTGCTGGTCGGTGGCGTCAATTTGTAAAAATTCACGAAGCTTGGTTCTGAAAACTTCCGGAGTAAGTATTCCTCGCTCAAATTTTGCCGCCAGATCATCCATGAACTCAGGTCCCATCAGTTTTTCGGGATTTTTAAAGCCTAAGTTAACAAACTCGTTAAAAGTCAGTTGAGGATCGATATCTAAAATAACGCCTCCAAAATCAAAAATGATATTTTTTATTTCCATTGGTTCTATTATCAGTTGCGAATAAAGTAAATTATAATTTAATATCAACGAAGATATGACGAATTTATGCATATACCAAAACTCATTTGTTTAAGTTTTGTAATTTTAGCCATTGATTATCAGGATTTCGTTCGTTTAAAAAAAGTAAAAAATGAAAAAGATTAAGCTCAATCATTGGATTTTATTGGCCGTATTGGTGTTGTTTGTAACTTCATGTGCACCGGGAGGAGCAGAGTTTATTGAAGAACCTGCTGGATTTTTAATGGGTTTGTGGCACGGACTGATCTCTTTCTTCACCTTTGTAATCAGCTTGTTTAGTGATAATGTGACCATTTACGAAGTCCATAACAACGGGGGCTGGTACAATTTTGGATTTATTTTGGGTATTTCCATTTTCTACGGAGGTGGGTCTAAAGGTACATGCGGAAGGCGTTAAACCATTGGATATCGGCTGATTTACACTTGTCATTTCCCGATAATAATATCAGGTGATAATTCTTGAACAAATTCATAGGTGAATAAAGATTTATTATTAATTTTGCCATCCGAAATTGAAACCAACCAATTTCGAATTTGCTTTAAAAAGCAGGGCCTATAGCTCAGTTGGTTAGCCCCGATAGCTATCGGGGTGACTCATAATCAGGTTTATTAAGATTTGATTGTGATGAAACACTGGGGTTAAAGGTAATATTTGGGCCTATAGCTCAGTTGGTTAGAGTCCCTGACTCATAATCAGGTTGTCCCAGGTTCAAGTCCTGGTGGGCCCACTAACCACAAAACCGCTGACTTGCTAGTCAGCGGTTTTTCTATTATGTGTTATTGTTATATTCTATACAGCGAAAAACTTGATCGGTATTATATCGGGTCAACTATACTACAACCGGAGGAGCGCTTAAAGGCTCACCTGTCTGACTATTATGGAAATAGCAAGTATACAGCCAAGGCAAAGGACTGGACACTTTTTTATTCTATTGCATGTTGTTCTATCGAACAGGCCAAAAAGGTTGAAAACCATATTAAAAGAATGCGGAATAAGAAGTACATTCAAAACTTGCCCTTATATCCCGATATAGCCGAAAAGCTTTTGTCAAAATATTCATAATCAGGTTGTCTCAGGTTCACCCCGAAGGCTTTCCGGGGGTGGGCCCACAGAAGCCACTCGTAACAGTATGGCTTTCTGCATTTTATGAGGGTTATAATTTTCATTGTGACTGATTTGAGACTTTGTCTCCAATGGTGAGAACAGAATCTCAGCATTAATTATCATCAGATAATTGGCCATTGGAAGTATAAAGACTCTGATAATACATCCCACCTTCCCTTTCGACATATGTCTGAAGAAAAACTGCTATATGCTCATCCTTTTCATATAAGCTGAATTCATGCTCATAGACGTCTTCATCGCAGCTGGCACCATTAATATATTTATAGCCCAGTGTTCTCAATTCCATAGGTTGTTTGATGTCTTCACACTTTATAAGGCCTGCAGTGGCCTGATCTCTGAGACTTTTAAATTCTTCAAACTCCATCTTCAAAATTTTAAAATCAACTCAAAGATAATTAATTTGAAACAGTTTATTTGTTGCTGTTAAATGAGAAATCAATTGTAAATGGAGATAAGATTTAAAGTGTTAAGCGCCAAACAATTTCGACTTCAGTTGTTCAATTCTCTTACCTTCCACCTTAACTTGTTTGATGTGGCCAAAGTTGGTCGCAAAGTAGATAAACGGGTTGTATAAATTACCTGAAAGCCGCTTGATGACCGATTTTGTGGTGTAGAACTTTTTTCGTGCATTCACTTTGCCCATCTGAAGTTCGTA
>JBFHGX010000042.1:0-26607 GCA_041582875.1 Bacteroidales bacterium
ATTGAACGTGCCACTCAATTTATTAAAGAACAGTCGGCAGGAGAAGGCGGGGATGAAGTGGTGGAAGAAGCATTTATGGTTGCTGTAGACAAGCTCGACTGGAGTCGGGCGGCACGGGCAAGACTTTTGTTTTTTGTATTGGATGAACAACCCTTGACTAACCACAAGGTGATAGAGAAAATGAAACTTTATACACGTTTAGCTGCTGAAAAAGGAATCCGCGTTATTCCCGTTGTGGCCAGTGCCGAGAACAAGTACCATGCCCAAAGTCTGGAATACCTCATGCGCAGCATCGCCCTCGCCACCAACGGAACTTCCGTATTTCTTACCGATCACAGTCAGATAGGTAACGCACATGCCACCCCAACTACCGATCAATTTGATGTGGAATTGCTCAACAACCTGATGAAAAGAATAATCTATCAGTTTTCTTATGTACCTGATTGCGATGAAGAAATAAGCGCTGAAGGTGTGTCTGACACCATCTACCTTGTGGATAGTCCAATCATTGCCCATGAAATCGTTGATCCATCAAAAAGTGCTCAACCTATTTCACCCAAGAAACGGATTCGAGATTACACAATCTCTTTCGACAGTTTAAATCAGTTGAATTCTGATGACACGGCATCAACTTCATCAACAGACCAAAATCCTGATTTCACAGATAAAGCAGTCTTTAGCCTCAAGTACTATCCCAACCCCACTTCAGGTCATGTAACCCTTGAAATACAAGGCAAATTAGAAGAGCTTTATCTTGTAGACATATCGGGAAAAGTGGTCATGAAGTTCAATCCTAAAAAGGACGCAAGATTATCCATTGAATTGGACGATTTCAGCAACGGACTTTACTTTATTAAATTCAATAATTCAAATGGCTGGCATACCAGCAAGGTTATCTTATCGAGATAAACAACTTGATTATCTTTTAATAAACTACCTCGAAACAGAGCTATCGAGAAATAAATTGGTAAATATTTTTCATATAGAAGCAAGAGTAGAGCTAATTTAAACCTATAAATGCTATAACCCAAAGATCCCTCGACTATCTCGCTCTGGATCAGTTCGACTTTGTAATTCCAGTTCACTTCGTTTCTGAAATCACAGCCTTACTGATTTAACACATGAATAATCGGTCAAAAGAGCGAAGTAGATTTATTCGCGCTTTCCCTGATAGGCATCAATTCTGGTCTTTACATTGGTTTTAAGATTGTTATACCAAAAGGAATAATCATAACGATGAAAAACCCCCTGAGACCATCGGCCCATATTTTCCAAATCTATTTGACTTGATTTAGGTGTTTGCATGTCCGTTACAATCAAAACGCCTTTTACAGTATCCACATAGGCTGCTGCAAAATGAGGGATTTCTTCCAATAGTTCACCGGTAGCATCTACAAAAAACTTCGCACCGAGATTAGCCTCACGAGAAGCAACGGTGCCATCGGTTTTCCAGTTCAGCGGATTAATGGCATGCGCACCGGGCAACAGAACGGGTGAAGGACCGGCATCTTCGCCTTCGGTGTTAAACGTGATAATTACACCGGTATCCGTTTCGCTTTGAGCTAACTTCATCCATGGATACTTTTTCAAATCCTCAGGGGTAATGGAGTATCCAATTAAATAGGCCGCTACCAGACGCTTTTGTAAAACGGTATCATTAAAACGGTTGCGCATTAAATTAATCAGCGCCATGGTTCCCTGACTATGACTAGCCAAAATAAAGGGTCTATCGGGATTCAGGTTTTTTAGGTAATACTCAAAAGCTTGCTCCACATCCTTAGCTCCTACTTGAAAAACAGGATCCGCAAAGGCATCTGCCCCACCGTTACCTGCTTCCATACTTTGCTGAGCAGCCGTTTGTTGTCGATAATAAGGCGCGAACAAATTGGCTGAAGGCGAAAACACACCTGCCTGAGCCACCAGAAGTCCTTCGGCATTTTTCCTCAGGGCAGTATCACTTATATCCATATTTGATGGATTGGTCCCCACATAAATGGTAGGATAAACGTAGAATACATCCACTTGTTTATCAATTGATGCGGGTTTAGTCACCCAACAAAAATCCCGTGAATAATCAAGAGGTTCGTTTGTTTCCATGGTTTTCCTTTCATTTTTAAAGCTCTCGCAACCAGTGGTAAAAACCACAGTTGAAATACAGCACAGCAGCCATAAGGTTAATTTATTTGACATCTCTCATTATTTATTTAAGGTTGCACACATCTACTTAAACGCATAGTAATATGAATGTTATCCGAATTTGGAAGGGTAAATATAAGCAATATATTTGTTGTTTTATTACATAAATCATATTAAAGTGATAAAAAAAATCAGCAGACCCATCCGAAATACGAAGAGAGATGAGAGGATAGAGAGATGTCGTTTTTTGCAAAAGGCTAATTAACCAAGTGTATTTTTTACCGAATCTATTTGGCCACAATCATCAATATGGCCAAAAAAAAAGCGCCATTCTTTCGAACGGCGCTTTTCATTATCAATTTTCAATAGGTTATTCGGCCACAATCACGTCAACGCTGGTATAATCACCACGGCTACTGATTTGATTGATTTTAATAAAACCTAATTTTTGACCTACTGTTTTAAACATAATAACGTCGCCTACTCCCATTTGTGTAATGGACGATGCGGTTCCGGTAAATTCAGGAAAAGTGGTTGTAGCACCAATGGCATCAAATTCTTCAACGCTCATTGTTGTAGCTGCAAACAGGGTTTCATTTTTGGTGGTCCAGGCACTTATGGCATACACTTCATTGGCTTTTTCATCAGCAGGGGAAGCAATGGTTGAACCATTTACAGCTCCTTGGTAGAAAAGAAAATCAATGTCAGCCTGACGGGAACTTGCATCAGCAATACCGTATGCCATTTTGTTTACAGTAGAATAAAAACTACCATAATCATCATTAAACGAACCCATCATTACATCTACTGTTTTTGAAACTGCTACACCAGTAGCTTCTGAAGTAATATTCAGTGAAATTCTGGCCGTTTGGTCAGCTTTATCGGTTATCACAAACGCAATGGATTCAGTTTTACCCGCTTGCTGTACGTTAAATGTGAAATCAGCATTGAATTGATCGTCATTCACGGTAAAAGTAGTATCAACGTAAGTTACATTATCCATGGTACGTGTTAAGCGAAGGGTAGTCAGCTTGTTACCTGACTCCACATTTGCTGAGGCAGCAATTCCCACTTTAAAAAAGGTATATTCAGGCAATATAGCATCCTGATCGATGTATTCAGCACCTCCAATAAAATTAATGGTAGGTGATCCGATATTTTCGTCATCTTTTTTACAGGATGACATCAAAACAATGCCCGTAAAAACGGTCAACAATAAGAATGATAATTTTCTCATAAAATAAAAATGTTAATGGTTATATGAATTTGCTTTTTGATTGGCACAATTTAATCAAACTTCATGCCAAGGATACTCAAACGCTCCTTTCGCAGAAATATTTGAAGGCATGAACTAAATATCTTTTGAAAATCCAAAAACTCCCAAAGCCACTATGGAAGTTTAAGAGAAACCATAAACAAACAACCTTTCAAGATACTTTTCGACTAACCCTGCTGTATGGATTGAGATAATGACTCAATTTCGTCCAGCAACTGGTTCAGGTGCAATGGGGTAGTAAAGGGATTCATCAGGGTTGTTCTTAAATATACCTGATCACGAAGTGAAGTCTGAACCACATAAAACTCATTCTTTTTCAAAAGCTTATCCCTGACACGCGCATTGATTGTATTGATTTCGATTTCAGACATCCCCTTCCCTGTCCACCTAAAACACACAATATTGGAATCCGGTGTAAGGGCCAACTGAAATTGAGGACGACTTTGAATGATTTCAGCAAATTCAGCTCCCAGATCATACATTTGTGTAACAAACTGGCCAAAGACTTCTTCGCCATGAATTTTAAGGATGGTATAAAACTTCATTCCCATCATGAGCTTGGTGCATTCCATGGTTCGCTTAGCGCCGTTAAACCAGTCCTCCTGACCTGACATTTCAAGTAGATACTGTGCTTTTTGGCGAAATGTGGCAAACGAATTGTGTCCATCTTTAAACAGCACAAATGTCATCAGAGCAGGTGTCATGAGCATTTTATGACCATCAATAACAATAGAATCAGCATTTTCGATGCCCTTAAGCAGGGATTTATATTTATCGGAAAACACTGCGGCACCACCATGCGCACCATCCACATGAAACCACAATTGATTTCGTTTACAAAAGGAAGAAATTGCTTCGAGGTCATCGTGCATACCGGTAGAAGTTGAAGGCGCACAACCGACTACTGCAATCACCCTGACGCCCTCTTTTTTTGCCTTATCATAGTATTCATCCAGACATTGGGTTTTCATTCTAAAAGCACCATCAACCGGAATTTTTATGATCCCTTTGGCACCCAACCCCATTACACGAACGGCACGATCAACACTGTAATGCGCTTCAGAAGAGACCATCACGGCAAGTTGATCTCCCAAACCATTTTCCCAAACATCTCCGGAAACGGATTGCTGCCTTGCCGCCAACAAAGCGGTGAGGTTTCCAAGGGTTCCACCGGAAGTTAAAAACCCATCTCCATATTGGTTGTATCCCACTTTTTTCACCAACAAGTCAACCACTACCTTTTCCATGGCAGTAGCAGGTCCTCCCATTTCGTAGATGGCCTGACCGTTGTTCAGTACAGAACTCACCATGCTTGCCAAAGCGCCAACAGGAGCCGGCGCACACACCTGGTGACCCATATATTTTGGATGATGTATTTGAATAGACCTTTGAAGGATATCTTGAAAAAGAACCACCGGCTTTTCGGAATTGAGCTGGTAGTTTTTCCAATAAGTTAATTGCTCTGAAGGATCGATATAATTATTGGCCTGCATTTGTTCCTGTTGAGCATCTTCGAGATAAGAGGCCAACATATCAACCAACTCATATCCCATTTTTTTAAAACCAGCTGAACTATATACTTCTTTTAATTTATCTTCCATCACCGTTATTTTACCTGATATAGTATACAAAACACCCTTAACACAAAGGATTTATTTCGGTTGTAAAAGTAGCAAAAAACATCCTGTTTACAATCCATATAAAGCAGACCTAAAGTTATCATTTACCTGCATTTTGCTATACATCGGGATTTTTTTTCACAGACCATAAGCACACAACTTCTCCGAGACACCAACAACTTCAAACAGTTTTAATTCGTTTTTCAGAAAGAAAATATGCTATATTTGATTAAACATTGTCATTAGCAGCTTTTTTTTAAATCTTGAACTATTGATTTAATCTAACTAAACCATGAATCAAAAAACAAAAAAAATATTTACCCGACTATTTGCAATAAGTCTGATGTTTACGATGGTTTCGTGTGCCACCGTCTTCGGAGGCCGGAAAAACACCATCAAGGTGGAAGTTGGAACCCCTATTCGCGCGCAAGTATTTCTTGACGGTCAATATCTTGGAGAAACCCCTTTTAAAACCAGGATTTCTAAATATAAAATTCAGGAAGGGAGTATAATTGAAATAAAAAAAGCAGGATTTGAAACCTTCACCTATCTGGTGGAAAGGAATCCACACCTGTTGTACGTTGCCGCCAACATGGTTAGTGGTGCCCTACCATTAATCATTGATGTGGCTGACGGAAACATTTACCGTCCGAACACGCGGAACATTGAATATCATCTGGTTCCGTTAAATGACCAGACACTTCAATCAGAAAAGAATAATGAATCCCAAGAGAATTAAAACCATGAAGAGAAGTATATTATTTGTTGTTACGTTTTTGATGTATATTGGTCTGTTTTCACAGGATTATCAGCAACAGCTACAAGACAAAAGAAGTGAAAAAGACTATGGTTTTTTTAACGTAGTTGATATCAAATATCACCATGGCCGATTCATGAAAAACACCGAATCGCTTGACGATATTATGGACAACCCCTATGACGCACTGGATATAAGGGTTGGTTTTCAGTCGGATGGCACAAAGCAAATTTGGGATCAGCTATATGGGTTTCCAGTGTATGGAATTGGCTTTAATCAGGTTTTTTTCAATGGAGGAGAGCTGGGAACTCCCTCAGCCATGTACATGTTTATGCGGGCACCCGTTTTTCGAGGAAAGAAATTATCATGGAATTGGGAACTGGCAGTAGGAGTTTCATACAATTTTCAGAAATACGATCCCAATACCAATCCAGATCAACAGATTATTGGATCGGCCACCAATGTGTATTTTAATGCAGGAACAGGTATATCATACCAAATAGGGAATCGCTGGGATTTCACTCTGGATTTTGACATGACTCACTTTTCAAATGGTTCCACAAGAACACCCAACATTGGTGTTAATTTGGCAGGGCTAGCTCTTGGGACGCGATACAATTTCAATCCAGTTAAAAATTTCACCAAAAAGGACAATCCTGACTACCAACCACAGACCCGCCCTATTTTCGAAAAAAAAGAACTCCCCCGGTTTATCAAACACTCCGAAATCATCCTTTTTGGAAGTATGGGAGGAAAAACAACTACCACACAAATCTATGATGGCCCAACGTATTTTGTCGCCTCGATGTCTGTGGATTACGCATGGTGTTATCACTATGTAGGCAAGCTGGGCGTTGGATTTGATGGATTTTACGAATCCGCTTTGCGCGATTATCCCGTACGCATTGAAAACCCGGACTTTGCTGATTTATCCTACGCCGGTGTACATATCAGTCACTATTTACGAATGTACCGACTAACCCTGGTTACCCAGATTGGCTTTAACCTATCCGACCATGTAAGTCATAAAGGAAATACCTATTTTCAGGTTGGAGGAAGTTTTAATATTACAGACAACTTTTTTGCACGTGCGGCCCTTAAAACCCGAAATGGAGCTGTTGCTGACTTCATCGAATGGGGTTTGGGATATAGAATCCCGTTTGCCTTTGCGAAAAAATAAGACCAGAAGATAGCCTAAACCAAACTTGATTTAGCGTATCCAGAAAGAGTCGTCAAAGTCTGAAAGCTTTGTTAAAAATACTTCTTTTTAAATCGAAAAGCCAGACTTACCAGAGCAATCATTACCGGAACTTCAACCAAAGGTCCGATGACAGCAGCAAAAGCCTCACCGGAATTCATTCCAAAAATGGCAATGGCGACGGCAATGGCCAATTCGAAATTATTGCTGGCGGCGGTAAACGATAACGTGGCGGACTGTTGATAATTTGCGCCGACTTTTTTACTCATGAAAAATGACAATACAAACATCACCACAAAATAAATTAGCAATGGAATGGCGATTAGCACCACATCCATTGGAATGCGAATGATGTACTCTCCTTTTAGGGAAAACATCACCACAATGGTGAACAGCAAGGCAATCAGGGTAATTGGACTTATTTTAGGGATAAATTTGGTGTGGTACCATTGTTTGCTTTTTACTCTGATGAGGATGAATCGGGTTAAGAAACCAGCGATAAAGGGAATGCCCAAGTATATAAATACACTTTCGGCAATTTGTCCGATGGTAATGTTTTCCACCGCATCATTGGTTGGAACGCCAAACCAACCCGGCAAAACTGCAATAAAAAAGTAAGCATAAACGGAAAAAAACAACACCTGAAAAATCGAATTAAAAGCTACCAAACCTGCT
The DNA here is from genome assembly GCA_041582875.1 of Bacteroidales bacterium. GTDB lineage: Bacteria > Bacteroidota > Bacteroidia > Bacteroidales > F082 > UBA6244. The sequence continues at coordinate 7,662 of JBFHGX010000042.1, forward strand.
GCATATTGCGTATCACCTTTGGCCAAATCGTTCCACACAATCACCATAGCAATACAACGGGCCAAGCCAATCATGATAATTCCGTACATGTAAGGCAAATTGGCATTGTTCTCTCCGGGAAAAATTTTAAAGAAAAGAATTGCCAAGGCAAACATCAATACGGGTCCGATAATCCAGTTCTGGATTAATGATAAGGTGAGGATTTTATAATTTTTAAACACATCACCCAATTCCTCGTATTTTACCTTTGCCAAAGGAGGATACATCATAAGAATTAAACCCAAAGCAATGGGTATATTGGTGGTGCTGTCGGGAGAAGCTTTTAACGAATCCCAGAATTGAGCAATGGCCGGAAAAAAATAGCCGGATAAAACGCCGACTGCCATGGCCAGGAATATCCACAAGGTCAGGAATCGGTCTAAGAATTTTAGTCTGGATTTTGAAGGCATGGTTTTGGTTTTTTGTAAGACAGGAGACGGGAGTCGGGAGTCGGAAGTTGGAAGACGGAAGTTGGGAGCTTAAATCCTGGCTTTCCGAATCGAGCTATGACATCTCAGGTTATCCTCATTCATTTTTGTATTAAGGGTTTAGTTTTTTGGTTGAATATTTTCGGAATAAAACTTTTGGAAACTATTTTTGATTTCATCACGCACTCTTAAAAACTCGCTCCAGATGAATTCGTCGGTTCCGGTGGCATGTGATGGGTCGTCGAAACCAATGTGCAACCTATGCTTTACCTGACCCAGAAATGCAGGACAAGCTTCATTGGCTCCTCCACAAACAGTGATGACATAATCCCAGGCATCATTCAGGTATTTTTCAACCGAATCAGACGTATGGTGACTGATGTCAATACCTATTTCTGCCATGGCTTTTACCGCAAGCTCATTTAGCTTACCAGAGGCTTCGGTGCCTGCAGAACAAACGGTAAGCGACTCATCCATCGACTGTAAAAAACCGTGAGCCATTTGACTCCGGCAACTATTGCCAGTACATAAAATTAATACTTTCATATTGATCTATTTATTACGTCATTTCGGTGGCTAAAATACCATATAATTAAAAACATATCCAACAATCACAATTCCAGTTGATACAATACCAATGAAAATGGCAATCAGCTGCCACTTCAATACCTTCTTAAGAATGATCATCTCGGGCAACGACAATGCAATAACCGACATCATAAAAGCAAGCGCAGTGCCCATTGAAACGCCTTTTTCGATTAGCACACTTACAATAGGTATGATGCCCGCCGCATTGGAGTAAAGTGGAACACCTATTAAAATGGCCAACGGAACCCCATACCAATTCTGGCTACCCAATAAAGATCCAAGATAATCAGCCGGCACATAACCATGTGCAGCTGCTCCAACTCCGATACCCAGAAGAATATACCACCAGATTTTTCCTACGATTTCATTAACTGATTCATATCCACGCTGAATTCTATCGTAAAAAGTGATTCTTTCTTCTACTAACCCTGATTGGTTGGTTTTTACTGAAAACACCCAATCGGCTACGTATTTCTCCAGTTTGAAGATGCCTATCAACCATCCCGAAAAAATGGCAATTAAGAGTCCGGTTACGATGTAAATGATGGCCACTTTCCAACCGAACAGACCCACCAATAACACTACAGCTACTTCATTAATCATGGGTGCTGCTATCAGGAATGAAAACGTTACTCCCAGTGGAACACCAGCTTCTACAAAACCTAAAAACAAGGGAATGGCCGAGCATGAACAAAAAGGGGTAACAATGCCAAGCAAAGCAGCCAAAATATTCCCGGTAAAAAGCGACTTGCCTTCAAGCATTTTCCGCGTTTTTTCAGGAGTAAAATAAGAACGAACAATGCCTACCCCAAAAATAATGAGCACCAATAGCAGCATGACTTTTGGTACCTCAAAAATGAAAAACCGAATGGTTTCTGTTAAGTGCTCACCCGATGACATCCCCAACAGGTCTTCCACCAAAAAATCGGCAATGGATTGCAAGTTAAAATACAAGACCAGCCACAACAACAATAACAAAATAGGAAACAACCACCCCCGTAACTTCTTATCGAGCAGTACAATTTTTTCTTTCACAGATATATTTTTTTAAAGTGATTTACAAATCAAAACCGGGCAACCTATTGTTACCGGTTCGTAATTCAACGAACATCACACACAAATTTTTTTACATTTTCATTAATACTTTAAAAAGCACTCGGGCTTCCTCCCAATTGGCTTTGTTAAGACAATACTTTATGCGGGGAGCTTCAATCTCACCCTGAATAAGTCCTGCTTCTTTAAGTTCTTTAAGATGTTGTGATAGGGTAGACTTGGCAATGGGCAATTCTTCTGAAAGATCACCACTATAGCAACAACTTTGTCGTGAGAGCAGCTCCAATACGTACATGCGAATGGGATGACCCATCGCCTTGGCATAACGGGCAGCTTTTTGCTGACGTTCGTCTATTTTTTCTTTTTCATTCATGATCATTCAATTACTGATTACATAGCTACGGACAGAAAATCACACCCATTATAGTAGGCCAAAAAGCCAACCAATTAAAAAAACATCACCACGATATAGTATATTCCCACGATGATGAAAACGACCGAAATTACCCGTCTGAACCAAAGCTCAAAGGCTTTCATCTTGTGATAAAAACTTCCTACACCTGACAACGTAAAAGCCAACAAATAGGCAAAAATAATGACCGGTATTCCAGTGGCTACTGCAAATATAAAGGGCAAATACAATCCTGAGGCACTTCCAATCGTCATGGGAATCAACATTCCAAAGTACAGCACTCCGCTATAAGGACAAAATGCCAAGGCAAAAACCATTCCCAGCAGTAGGGCATTCCAATAACTCTTTGAATTGTTTTTTTCGAAATAACCGCCCAGCTTGCCTAATCCGGGAAACCGAATGCTAACCACATCGAGCATGAGCAAGCCAATAATCACCAACAAGGGTCCAATAAACTTTTCGCCATATTGTTGAAATATCCCGGAAACGGAAAACTGATCGGCACCAAAATAAATGATGAAGGCTAGTCCGGAATAAGAGATTGCACGGCCCAGGGTATAAACCAGTCCGTTGAAAAAGACCTTGTTGCGACTCTCAATATCCTTACTAATAAAACCAATGGCTGTGATATTGGTAGCCAGAGGACAAGGACTGATGGCAGTCATCAGTCCCAGTAAAAAAGCAGTGAACAATGGAAACGAGGTTCCTTCTAAAAGGGTGGTTAAATACTCCATTAATCCTGCAGTTTATATTTTATCGATGGCTTTTTGGATCTTTTCTTTCAGCTTATCGGGGTTGGTGCGGGCATACATGAACGCATCATTGGTTAAATCTTTTTTCTTATCTCCTTTAACAATGAGCAAGGTTTGACCTGACACTCCCAACTGACGTGCTAGTGGCTCATTTTCATCCTCCTCGATATTAAGCGATTGAAAAGTCATATTCCCTTGTTTCATCTGCTCAGGATAAGTAGCTTCCAAAGTTTCTTTGGTCACTTGCTCCACTGCCTCGCAGGTAGCGCAACGACGGGTATTGTGAAAATAATACACTTCCACTTTCTCGGTATCGAGAGATTGACTATCGCTTGTAGCAGCGTCGCTTTGACCAAAAACAGGATGCATTGCCGACACAAAAGCAAAAAGCAACCCGATTAAAATTGAGTTTTTCATTGTTTTAACTGTTTTGATTAATAATTGATTCGATTTCGCTGGCTGAGGGCAAACGGCCGCTCATTACAACCTTGTCGTTGATGACCAATCCCGGAGTTTGCAACACACCATAGGCCATTATTTTCATGATATCCTCTTCTTTACTCACCTGAGCATCCAAGCCCATATCGGCAACCGCCTGCCGGGTGATTTTCTCCAGCGATTTGCATTTAGCACAACCGGTTCCAAGAATTTTAATTTCCATAACACGTTAATTTTAAGTAGTTGTTCGATGTTCGCAAAACTACGAACTATTACAATAGCATTGACATAGAATTTTTCTAAATTATTAACTTATTTCTCTTTTAAAAGGAATACCAAAGAAAGTAGTGATATCACTTTATTACCTCTAGTGAGAATCGCAAGAGTTTTCTGTCAGAAATCAGATTAATATTTCTGAAACAACGTAGTGGGGAAAAACCACCTTTATGACAACTGGAAATTTAACGGACAATCGTTACTGATCCTTTCAAGGTAAATACCTGTTCTCCTTCCAAAGTGATGATATACACATCGCAGACATAATAATACACACCTTCTTCACAGTCCTGGTTGTTATTCTGATTTTTTCCATCCCAATTAATTTCGGGATCCTGCGTGGTGTACATTACCCTACCCCATCGGTTAAAGATGGTCATGTTAATGCGATCGACATTGGCTTTTGGATTGGCTGATCTACTGGACAAAGGCACCAACAAATTATTAAACTCATCGCCATTGGGCGAAAACACATTGGGAATTTCATAGAAAGGACAAGCATCATAGCCAACACAAACTGTTTCGCTGGGCTCACTGATGTTGCCAACCGAGTCGATGGCCATGGCATAATAACACCCCACCACATAATCGAGATTGGTGTGCAAATAATAGGATGTATCCTGATATATACAATCCAAAGAATCAACCAGCATTGGAGTCTCCGTTGATGGAGGCAAATAATAAACGTAATATTTTATGGCATCGTAGCTACATGAATCATAAGGAAGGTAAAGTTTAATTTCGTTGGAAACTTGCTCACAATCGGTTTGCACCCATATTTCCGGTTGACAAGGAGGAATATTATCCTCAGGAACGGCACAAGCCAGTTGACTATAATTAAGCAGGGGATCAGGAATTCCAGGTATGCTATAGCGTCCTTTACTTAACACGTAATAGCAATATTCATCGCCATTCACCAATGCTCTATCGCGATAAAATAAATTAATCGTAGAGTCAGTTAACTGATATTCGGTTGATTCCGAATCTTTTCTAAAAATATAAAATTGATAATTGTCCCACGGAACGTTGGGCGACCATTGAAGTTTAATTTCTTTGTCGGTGGGATAAGTTTCCAAGAACAGAGATGATGCCGGCTGCGAAACCCCCAGATCAGGTTCCAGCTCGCTTTCCAGCTTCACACGATAACTATAGGCCTGATTGAAAGCATTGAGATTTACTGATCTATCGAGATAGGAAGTATCATCAAGTCCGGTAAAAATAGCCACCGTTTCCTGGTTACTCCAAACCGTACCCTCTGAGCGCAACAACACATATTGATAGGGACCCGGATGCTCAATGGTATCCAGCTCTATGGGTCTTGTCCAGTCGACAAAAGCATAACCAACCGACAAATCAGAACTATCGTTGGTTACGTGCGTCATCATCGGAATATCCCTTTTCAAGTAGGCACAGGCTTCGTTGGAAGCTAAACTTTCGGCACCATCAAAAAAAGTAGCGGTCACCCGATAGCAGTAATCCACGCCAACCACCAGACCTGCACCATTATTATCATCCCGGTAGGTAAGTTCCTGGCGGCCATCCAATTCAGCAATCAACTGAAATCCAGTGTAGGAAGGAACACCTGTTTCGCATAATCCCGGGTTCCAACCTGAAGGGCTGGGACGACGGTATATTTTGTATCCGATGGCATTCTCGCAGGTGGCAACTTCCCAACTGAGGTTAATGCCAGTGCCCAACGGATCGGCAACCAATTGTTCTGGAGCAGGAGAAATCACACGAATGAAAACCGTTTTAAAATTCACCAGATTAACCGGAAAACCGTTGTCTTTTGCCTTAAACGTCACTGTATAGGGCTCCAAACGCACATGTTTACAAATGGTTGGCCAATTAAAAACCGCCTCTACAGTATCGTTACCCGATGGGGATTCAGGTTCAATATAAGCCCAATTGGGATCAACTTCAAAAGGACCTCCAAAAGCAGTTAATTCCACATTTGTTTCATCCGGATCGATAGCTATAACATCGAACTGCAAGAAATCGCCGGCAATCACACAAGTATCCTCAATGGTGTATATTTCAGGTGGGTCATGATCGCAGGCAACAATGTTTATTTGCATATCACGCCGTACGGAAGAAACTTGAATACCAAAACGCCATTCTTCAATTACGAAGGCCACATTGTATTCACCTTGAAGAACCGGGGTTTCCCAGACCAGATCTCCTGTTACAGGGTCGATATTAAAATAGTCAGTAGCCATTGGATAGGTATAACCCGGAATATCATATCCACCGGCACCTTTACACACCACCAGGCGATAAGAAAGACTATCACCATCAGGATCATAAGCACCTGGGTTGTGGATATATGTTTTTCCCACACATCCTTGGTCGATAGGCTCGTTGAGTAATTCTACACTTGTATTGTAACCCAGAAACGGATTAATAACCAAGGTAGTTTCAACAAACATAGGCACATTCACCGAATTGGGAATATTGAGCACTCCGAAATTCCGATTGGGATCTTCCACCGAAATGACATAGGTAGACGGTCCAGGAAACGTGTGCTCCCCTTTATAAATATTCAGTGTTACATCATCCACATCCGGAATGGGCTCAAAATAAATACGACTCAATGCATCAGCCGTGTTGTCTCCCCAATAAATAGGCATGACCGTTCGGTCATCATCGGCGAGACTAGACGTTCGGGTGTACATGGTAATGGTAAACTCATAGGTTAACTCCGTAACATGCCTATAGGTAATTTCCGCAGCCCTTTGATGAGTTGCCAGCAGCAAGTTACTGAAGTACAATAATATCAAGAATAGTAATAAGGTTCTTTTCATCTGGTTGTTTACCGTAGATCAAAATTACGAATAAAATGCAAACCCTGTGCCAAAAAAAGTGAGGAATCAATAAGAAACAAACCCTGAATTCGATTAAAAAACAACGGAATTATTTTGATTGAATCCTTGCACAGCCCAATAATTCACTAGCTTTGCAGGTCAGAGATAAAAGGAATGGCTACCACATCAATCGATACCGACCGACAGGAAATTCTCCGTCATTACCGACGGTTAATAGAAGAATGGTATACCCGAAAAGATGTAATGGATCGTTGGGCAGTGAGAAAAGCATTTCGATTAGCAGCTGATGCTCATAAAGATATGCGTAGACGGTCGGGCGAACCTTTCATTCTCCACCCCATTAGTGTGGCCACGATTGCTGCACGCGAAATAGGCTTAGGACGAACTTCCATCATAGCGGCATTGTTACATGACACGGTGGAAGATACCGACATGACCCTCGAAGATATTACCGGAATGTTTGGTGAAGAGGTAGCCAAAATCATTGATGGGCTGACCAAGATTAACGAGATTTCAGACTCAAATACCACAGCTCAGGCCGAAACCTTAAAAAAAATACTCCTGACGCTCACAGATGACGTACGGGTAATATTGGTAAAACTGGCCGACAGGCTTCACAATATGCGTACCCTTGGCTCCATGCCTAGGGAAAAACAGCTTAAAATTGCTTCGGAGACCTTATTCATTTACGCTCCACTGGCCTTTAGGCTAGGATTATACACCATCAAGAGCGAGCTTGAAGAATTGGCATTTACCTATTCATTACCATCACTTTACAAAGACATTAGTGATAGGATACAGAGCAAAAAAGAAGAAACAGAAGCCTATTTTAGTGCGTTTAAGCGTCCCATAGAATTGGAATTACTCAAACTGGGATATACATTCGAAATTAAACTTCACCAAAAAACAGCCTACTCCATCTGGCAGAAGATGAAAAGCCAAGAGGTTCCATTTGAAGATATTTACAACACCTATTCTATAGATGTTATTATTGGCGGAGATATACTTGACGAAAAATTACGTTGTTGGGTAGCCTATTCCATAATTACAGCCATCTATAAACCCAACAACAAACGATTGCGTGATTGGATTAGCACCCCCAAAGCCAATGGTTACGAAGCCATTCATTGTACCGTAATGGGACTTGAAGGCCACTGGGTCGACCTTCACATCAGGAGTAATCGGATGGATGATATCGCCAACAAGGGGTATGCAGCTTATTGGAAATACAAGGAAACAAGCACCATTGATGCCAGTCTGGAAAACTGGTTGAAACGAACAAAACTACTCTTACTCGACAGCAACGACAGCACCTTCGATTTTATTGACGACTTTAAAAAAAACCTGTTTTCAGAAGAAATTTTCATTTTTACCCCTCAAGGGGAAATGATAAACATGCCTCAAAATGCTACAGTACTTGATTTTGCCTACACCATACACTCCCAGTTGGGCAACAATTGTATTGGAGCCAACATCAACCACAAGCTCTTTCCAATCGACCACAAACTCAGGTCGGGAGATCAGGTGGAAATTGTAACTTCGAAAATCCAACAGCCACGTGAAGATTGGTATAAAAACGTGGTTACTGCCAAAGCAAAATCCGGAATTAAAGCGGCCATTAGAAACGAAAGGAGGAGCTTTAGAAAAGAAGGCATGGAGAAGTTGGATTTATTATTGAAACAGTTGAATATTGAAAACAACAAGAATACCATTAACTTAATCCTTACCCGCAATCGAGTGAAAGGTGCAGTGGATCTGTACTATTTTGTGGCCAAAGAGATGATAGGTTTTAAAGAACTCAAAGAAATTTTACTCCCCAATGAAAGTCGCGTAAGTTGGATTCGTAGTTTTTGGGCTCCCTTTTCACGACCCAAGCCCGTTGTTCCAGGCGAAAACGCCCAAGACACCGAAGGTTCCAACGATTCAATAAAATACAAAGCCGACTTTAACACCAGTGATTTTGTAGCTTCAGAGTGTTGCCATCCTATACCCGGCGATGACGTTATGGGATTGTCATTTCCCAACGAGCCCATTCAAGTACACAAAGTTGAGTGTCAGAAAGCCATAAAAATGATGTCGCAATACGGCAATAACATTGTGAAAGCCAAATGGAAACAGCAGGAAGGAATCAAATTTCTTGCAGGTTTAGATATCAAGGCCGCTGATAATATTGGCTTTATTCAACAGATAAGTTCCATTGTCACTTCCGAATTCGATGTTAATATCCGGTCGTTTAACTTAAAAAGTACGGAAGGTTTGATTCAATTATATATGACCGTTTATATTGAAAACACTGAAACGTTAAATAAACTCATTCAACGACTTAGGAAGATCGAAGAGGTTATTAAAATCACCAGACTTCAGAAAATAAGCTAAAAAATTCAGATTTATAAAAATTTCTATTTGTAATTAAACCATATAAAAATAAAAAGTAGTATTTTTACCACCTAAACTGAATTGGTGATGAAGTTTAATAACAGAAAAGACACATTTGAATCCGTAAAAAAGATTTTTACAGAATATTTGGAATCCAAAGGGCATAGAAAAACGCCTGAAAGGTATACCATCTTGAAAGAGATTTATGCTACTGAAGGTCATTTCGATATCGAAACCCTCTATATCAGGATGAAAAATAACAAATACAGGGTTAGCAGAGCTACGCTGTACAATACCATTGAGTTATTGCTTGATTGCAATCTGGTAACCAAACATCAGTTTGGAAATAACTGTGCTCAATTCGAGCGATCGTTTAAATACAAACAGCACGATCATTTTGTTTGTGTTGAAGACGGCAAAGTTCTCGAATTCTGCGATCCCCGCATTCAGGAAATTCAAAAATCAGTTGAAGAACTGTTGGGAGTGGAGGTAGCATACCACAGTCTTACTTTTTATGGCAAATGCAAACCCTCTGCTGAAACTGAAGAAACTAACGAAGACTTATAATTTCTTCGAATGGGCACTTGGCTCATCGCAAAAATAGTATCTTTGTCCACCGGATCGAAACCCTGTTCATCAGGGTTTTTTAATGCGTAAAATATGAAAGTAGATGTTCTTTTAGGGCTCCAGTGGGGAGACGAAGGCAAAGGAAAAGTGGTGGATGTGTTGACACCACAATACGATATCATTGCACGTTTTCAGGGTGGACCCAATGCCGGGCATACCATTGAATTTGATGGGAAAAAATTTGTACTCCACACCATTCCATCCGGTATCTTCAATCCAAAAACCATTAACTTAATTGGGAATGGTGTTATTATTGACCCTTATGTTTTTGAAAAGGAGATGAATTCGCTTAAAATAGCGGATATCGACATTACACAAAACCTATTGATTTCGCGAAAGGCTCACCTTATTCTGCCATCTCACCGTTTGCTCGATGCAGTATATGAGGCTTCTAAAGGAAAACAAAAAATTGGTTCTACACTTAAAGGAATCGGACCTGCTTACACCGACAAAACCAGCCGTCTGGGACTTAGAATTGGCGATTTAGAAGCGGTAGATTTCATAGACAAATACAACCGACTTAAAAACATCCATTTCAACATCATCAAACAATACACCTCTGATTTTCAACAGATTGAAATAGAAGGTATGACCTTTGAGGTGTACGAAAAAAAATGGTTGGACGCTATTCGTAGTTTAAATCAAATCCCCAAAGTAAACAGCGAATACTTTATCAATAATCAATTAAAAGCCAGTAAAAAAGTTCTCGCCGAAGGAGCTCAGGGCACCATGCTTGATGTTGATTTCGGCTCTTACCCTTTTGTTACCTCCTCTAACACCATTACAGCCGGAGTATGCAGCGGACTGGGCATTGCACCGTCAACTATCGGGAAAGTTATCGGCATTGTAAAAGCCTATTGCACCCGCGTTGGTAGCGGACCATTCCCTACTGAATTATTTGATCAAGACGGTGATCAATTGCGTAAAACCGGAAAAGAATTTGGTTCCACCACAGGCAGGGCGCGCCGTTGCGGATGGCTTGATTTACCTGCATTAAACTATGCCATCATGCTCAATGGGGTTACCGAGTTGATGATCATGAAAGCTGATGTGCTTAATGAGTTTGAAACCATCAAGGTAGCTGTTCAGTACAAAATAGACGGTCAAATTACTGAAGAGGTTCCATACGATCAGGTTGGATCGAATTGTGAACCAGTTTACCACGATATTAAGGGTTGGAATAGCGATTTGAGTCAGGTAAAAAACTACAAATCATTGCCCGAAAACCTCCTGAACTATGTAGATTTTGTGGAACAAAAAACCGGAATCCCTGTTAAAATGGTTTCTGTAGGTCCTGATCGCACACAAACCTTTATTCGCTAGTCGACACTTATTACTTTGAGTTTACTTGCAACAAATTGTTGCAGGTCGGGATAGAAAGTTTCAAAATCATGGGCTAACTCTTCGTTATATCTATGTAATACCTCGACCGCATTTTCCATTTCTGATTTAAATCCGGTGCGGCGATTCATGCCATAAAAAACACGTTTCAGGTCATAGGTATTGGCATAAGAAACCAACCAGTTTTGCGCCATCATAAATGGCAGAATACGCTTATTTCGCGCAGGCAACTGAAAAAATCTTCTGGCCAGGATTTTATACACATGCATCGAAAAGTCTGTCAGATCACGCTCATCATACCTGTTCCAGTTCCGAGCCAGGAAATGATCATAAAATATATCGATCACCACACCCGAAAAGCGCCCCATATCACCTTTTATCAATTGCACACTATTTTTCACCACGGGATGCTGATCGGTAAACTGATCAATCATGCGATGTAAACGGATTCCCTTGATCATATCCGGATGAAAGGAATCTATTTGCCGTCCTTTGACAGAGTCTGCAACAAAATTTCCAAAAAGCACATCGTCATTATTCCCCGAAAGGTGAGCATGAGCCAAAAAATTCATAGGCAATATTTTGGATGAGGATGCAAAAGTGCAAAAAATTGCCCAAAAAAAACAACCATTAAATTGCCTTAAAATTAGCGGTTTCAGCCAGTGATAGTCCTTTCGTAGTTTTGTTTCACAATCGTTTGAAACCTTGTACTCTGATCAATTTAAAATGGATATAGATTAAAAACACAAGCCTTTTAATCTGCTATTTTTGGTAATTTTGTAACATAAATTAAACACTATTCATTTAAGATATAGCGATGCAGAAACTATTATTATTGGGAGATGAGGCCATCGCCCAGGGAGCCATCGACGCCGGTTTGTCAGGAGTTTATGCTTATCCGGGAACGCCCTCTACCGAAATAACGGAATACATACAGGCTTCGAAGGAAGCTAAAGAACGTAACATAAGATCTAACTGGTCGGCCAATGAAAAAACCGCCATGGAGAGCGCCATCGGCATGTCGTATGCCGGCAAAAAAGCGCTTGTCTGCATGAAACACGTGGGACTTAACGTAGCGGCTGACGCTTTTATTAATGCGGCCATTACGGGAGCCAACGGAGGTTTGGTTGTCCTTTCGGCCGACGACCCCAGCATGCACTCCTCTCAAAATGAACAGGACTCACGGTTCTATGGTAAATTTGCCATGATTCCGGTAATGGAGCCTTCTAACCAGCAAGAAGCCTACGACATGACAAGGTATGCTTTTACCCTTTCTGAAAAGTTTGGTACTCCTGTATTGGTAAGGGTAACCACACGATTGGCACACTCACGTGCAGGAGTTGAACGTGTGGCTTTGGAAGATCAGAATCAAATGTCGTTGCCGTCAAATTTGAAACAATTTGTTTTACTCCCTTCTATCGCTCGTAAACAATACAATCAATTGCTTGGCAAGCAAGCTCAGTTTGAAGTTGCCGCAGATCAATCGGGATACAACCAATTGATTGATGGAGCTGACCACAAAGTAGGAATCATTGCCTGTGGTTTAGCCTATAACTATCTGATCGAAAATTTCGAAAATCTCAAGGTTCCTTATCCGGTACTTAAAGTGGGACAATATCCTGTTCCTCACGAAATGGTGCAACGGTTGTACGACTCAGTAGAAGAAGTTCTAGTTTTGGAAGATGGGTATCCTATTCTGGAAGAACTCATCAGAGGTTACCTCAACAAAGGCAAAAATGTAATGGGCCGGATGGATGGTACCATTCCTGCTGCAGGAGAGCTCAACCCAAACATTGTAGCCAAAGCACTGGGAATGAAAATCGATGAAGGCTTTGTTCAACCTAAGGTAATTCAAGGTCGTCCACCTTCGCTTTGCGAAGGATGTTCACATACTGACAGTTTTGTTGCCCTTAACGAAGCACTTACCCGTTACTCAGCAGGTCGTGTTTTTTCCGATATCGGATGCTATACCCTTAGCGCACTGAAACCACTGGAGTCGATTAACAGTTGTGTAGATATGGGAGCTTCCATTACCATGGCCATTGGAGCTGCAGATGCAGGATTGGTTCCTGCCGTTGCCGCCATTGGTGATTCCACCTTTACCCACTCAGGCATGACGGGGTTACTGGATGCCGTTAACAACGATTCACCCATTGTAGTACTCATCCTCGACAATTCAACCACCGGTATGACAGGTGGTCAGGATTCATCGGCATTGGGTAAAGTTGATGATATTGTAAAAGGAATTGGCGTAAAAGAAGAACATATTCGGGTGATTAAACCATTGAGAAGAAATCACGAAGAAAACGTAAAAGTTATGCTCGAAGAGCTTGAATACAATGGTGTTTCTGTGATTATTGCCAGAAGAGAATGTATTCAGACTCTGGGACGAAGAATGAAATTGAAAGCCCTACAAAAAAAGGAAACTACTAACTAATAGCTTAAATATTTAACACATGAAAAAAGATATCATATTAGCGGGAGTTGGTGGTCAGGGTATTTTAACCATTGCTACCGTGATTGGCACTGCAGCCTTAATTGAAGGATTGCAATTGAAACAAGCTGAAGTGCATGGCATGAGTCAGCGCGGCGGTGATGTACAATCGCATCTACGCATTTCATCCAACCGCATTGCTTCCGATCTCATCCCGGAAGGAAAGGCAGATTTGGTTATTTCGGTTGAGCCTATGGAATCACTGAGATACGTCAATATGCTCAGTCAGGAAAAAGGATGGCTTATCACTTCCATGAACCCGTTTATCAACATCCCCACCTATCCTACTTTGGAAGAATTATTGTCAGAAATATGGAAACTACCACACAATGTGACCATTGATGCCGAAAAAGTAGCCAAAGAAATGGGATCAATAAAAGCGGCCAACATTGTTGTGTTGGGTGCTGCATCTCCTTACCTTGAAATTTCTTTCGAGAGCCTTGAAAAAGCCATTGAACAGATATTTGCTAAAAAAGGTGATGACATTATTCAAATGAATCTAAAGGCATTGCGTGCCGGAAGAGAATTCGCCGAAAAACGCGGATAATCCTTCCTTTAACACACAAAAAACCACCACTGAAAATCAGTGGTGGTTTTTTTATGTGTTAATTTCTATTATTGCAATTGTAATAACGACATGTTATCGTAAAATTTCTTTTCGATTTCCGCAGACAGATCTGTCTGTTTGTATTGTTTAGTAACCTGCATTAATCGTTGCAAAACAGCCATTGCATTTTGCACATCGTCATCGTAATAAGCGGCAAAACGTGGTTGTAAAGATCCATAGTATGATAAATCTTCAACATAATTATCGGTTAAAATATTTACAACCTCATTGGCTTTTTCAGGGGCGCCTGCTTCATAATAAAAAGCTATCCAAGACAACATTTGGTAGTCGAACGGAAATTTCTCATTGGGGAAAAACTCAATTCCCTTGTCGAGAGCAGCCACAGCTGAGTCATTTTTGCCTTGGTTAAGCAAACCCTGGGCCAACCGCAAATAGTTTTGCTTGGCCATTCCAGAGTTGCGTGCGCTTTCACGATCAACCACCACATCCTCTTCGTTCAATCTACCCCAACGTGCGTCATCATCCATCAGAATTTCGAAGGTTCTATCAGCATCTACACCGCCGATTTGCCTCATATAATCATCTGCCAACGTTGGTTTAAAACGATAAACCACACCTTCGAGACGACAATACTTATCCATATTGAAGACCTTACTCACGCTATTTGGATTGGCAAAATATATGGGGCGTTCCCAGTTATTTGTGGCAATAAGGTCAAGCAACATCAAGTCGTTGCGGAACAACCCCCCTTGTGAGACTTTCCATTCCAACACATCCACAATCTTGTCGCGGTCTTCAGGAGCCACCGTACCCGAGCTGATTACAGCATCTTTATCTACTTGAAGACTCAGTTTACGTGCAGGCAAATAATCAATCCAGTCGCCACTTTGCAATGGCACTTTGGAAGCTTTGCTTTTATCCTTGATAAACTGAATGGCATCACGCACATCAGCACTATCCAAGCGTTCAAAGACAGGAACATAATTGGCCTTTTTGCTATAAAAATCCTGATCGATTGAAAGGGGCAATTTATCTGACTCATATACCTTTCTTCCCATTTGATCCACATACCAATCGCCTGACGAAAGCATATAATTAACTACACGCACATCGGTACGTATACCTTCTACTTCCTGCACATACCACAAGGGGAAAGTGTCATTATCACCATTGGTAAACAAGATGGCATTGGGCTCGCACGACTCAAGGTACATGCGGGCAAAATCGCGTGCCGCATATTTTCCTGAACGATCGTGACCTTCCCAACCTTGCTGAGCCATCACCACCGGAACGGCCAACAAAGCAACCAATGTAACAGTGGTAGCGGCAACCGCTTTATTCGAAACTATTTTTTGTAATCCGCTGTATAGGGCTAAAACACCTAGTCCGATCCAAATAGCAAAAGCGTAAAACGAACCAGCATAGGCATAATCTCTTTCACGGGGCTGTAAAGGCTGTTGATTGAGATAAATAATAATGGCCAATCCTGTCATCAGAAACAACAGACCCACCACCCAGGTATCTTTGTTGCTGCGGTTTAGTTGGAAAATAAACCCGAAGATACCCAGCAATAATGGCAAGAAGAAGAATGTAGCTCGAGCAGGATTTTGCATGCTCTTTGGCAGGTTGGATTGATCACCCAAACGCATGGCATCAATAAAACCAATGCCACTGATCCAATTTCCATGATCGATTTCACCCTGACTCTCGATGTCGTTTTGTCTACCAGCGAAGTTCCACATAAAATACCTGAGGTACATGTGACTCACCTGATAGGTGAAGAAAAATTTAAGATTTTCGCCAAAGGTAGGCTTGTACACAACTTCCGATTCTCCGGCATCATTGGTAATGCGTATTGGAGTACCCTTTACATCACCAAAATGTTTGTAAAGTCGGATATGTTCCGGTTTTTGATCACTCCACATGCGTGGAAAGATGGTAGTAAATCGTTCATCATACACAGGAACAGTTCCCTTTCGGTCGTCTTTAACCACATATTTTCCTTTAGCAACATCTTTAACATAGATGGGGTTTCCATCACCATGTTTCACCACCGGTGCATTGTAATATTGTCCGTGAAAAATAGGCCAGGTACCATATTGTTCTCGGTTTAAGTACGACAACAAACTGATGGCATCTTTGGGGGCATTTTCATTAATGGGTGTATTGGCGTTGGCACGGATGACCAACATGAAAAACGATGAATAACCAATCAGAATAAATGTAAAAGCCAATATTGTAGTATTCAGAACCGTTTTGCCCTTACGATGTGAATACACCAACCCAAAGGTGATAGCGCCAACAATCAGTAAAAAGTAGATAACAGTACCAGAATTAAATGGCATTCCTAAAGAGTTAACAAAAAACAATTCAAAACCTCCGGCTAGGTCAACAATTCCGGGAATAATCAGGTACATGATTACTGCCAAAATCAAAAGCGACACAATCCCCGCAAGGAAAAATCCCTTGGTAGTGGTTTTATATTTTTTGTAATAATATACGTATACAATGGCAGGAATAGCCAATAAGTTTAATAAGTGAACACCAATGGAAAGTCCAATGATAAAGGCAATTAACAACAACCAGCGGTAACCCGTACGGTGATCGGCAACTTCCTCCCAGCGAAGAATGGCCCAGAAAACAACTGCGGTAAAAAAGGAAGACATGGCATAAACCTCACCCTCAACAGCGGAGAACCAAAATGAATCGCTAAAAGTATAGGCCAGTGATCCAACAAGACCTGCACCTAAAATAGCAATCCCTTGACCTAAATTCATTTCGTTACTTTCCTTTGAAACCATAAGCTTTCGTGCCAGCATGGTTATTGTCCAGAATAGGAATAAGATTGTGAAACTACTCGACAAAGCAGACATGGCATTCACCATATAAGCCACCATTTCGGTATTACCACCAGCAAACATGGAGAAAAACCGTCCAAGCAATTGAAATAAAGGAGCTCCCGGAGGGTGCCCCACTTGCAATTTATAGGCTGTAGCAATGTACTCGCCACAATCCCACCAACTGGCTGTAGGTTCCAAGGTTAAAAAATAAACTGCTGTGGCAATGGCAAATACTAACCATCCCAGGTAGTTATTAATACTTTTAAAGTTTTTCATACGTGGAGCTCTTTATCACGGATTATTGAGATGCGAAAGTAGTAAAATCGAATTTAACCTGCCATCAGGCATCATCAATTTTAACACATTTTATATAATGAACACGCACGGCCACAACTTCTTGCTCATAAAAACCGTTTTTTTGATTAAATCCCTATATTTACAACTTAATTGAGCGGGGTAGTCCAAGAGCACACGATGGAGTAAATCACACATTTTATTCCAACTTTCTCTTGAGAATGATCATTCATTTGTTGTGTCTCTTTCAAGCTATCCACAAACCTATAATACATGAACAATCAGTCATTTAACCCATTTTCGGCTGCACAGCAACAGTTCGATCATGCCGCATCTCTACTCGATTTAGATCAGGCCACCCGAGATTTACTCAGAACCCCCATGCGCGAATATCACTTCAGTATACCTGTACGTATGGATGATGGAAAGGTACAAATATTTAGGGGATTCCGTGTTCAGCACAACGATGCACGCGGACCCATTAAGGGAGGCATTCGATTTCATCCACAGGAAACCATTGATTCGGTGCGTGCTATGGCCATGTGGCTTACCTGGAAAACGGCGGTAGCTGATCTTCCCCTTGGCGGAGGAAAAGGTGGTGTAATCTGCGATCCGCACAACCTGAGTTTATCGGAGCAGGAACGACTTTGCAGGGGATGGGTACGACAAATGTTTCGTGACATTGGCCCTCAGCTTGATATTCCGGCACCCGACTTAATGACCAATGCCCAGCACATGTTGTGGATGTTGGATGAATACGAAATTTTAGCCGGAGCCAGATTCCCAGGTGCCTTTACGGGAAAACCGGTGGGTATGGGCGGTTCGCTTGGTCGAAAGGAAGCCACCGGATACGGAATTATTATTGCTGTGAGAGAAGCGTTGAAGGAATTGTCTATTTCACCAGATAACACTTCGGCTAGTTTTCAAGGATTCGGGCATGTCTCCAGATCGGCCATTGAACTCTATCAGCAAATGGGAGGCACCGTTCGTTGCGTTTCATCATGGAATCAACAGCAAAAAAAGAGTTTTACTTTTTGTAAGCAAGAAGGCGTTAATCTGGAAGAACTCATCCCGATAACGGATTCCTTTGGGGGCATTCACAAAGAAAAGGCACAGGACTTAGGTTACGAGGTGCTCAATGCAGATGCCTGGATGGAACAGGATGTGGAAATCCTTATTCCTGCTGCCATGGAAAATCAAATCACCATCAAAAATGTACACCTCATCAAACCTTCGGTAAAAATATTGGCCGAAGGAGCCAATGGCCCCACCACCCCTGAAGCCTTTATGCAAATCAATGCCCGCAACATTTTTACTATTCCTGATTTTCTGGCCAATGCCGGTGGGGTAACCTGTAGCTATTTTGAACAGGTACAAAGCAACATGAATTACTATTGGGAAAAAGAAGAGGTACTCAGCAAACTTGACGTTAAGATGACTTCTGCCTACATCGCGGTAAGCGATTTTGCTCAAATGAACGGACTTAGTCTGCGTGAAGCCGCCTATGTAATTTCGGTCGACCGGGTAGCCCGGGCCTGTCACGACAGAGGTTGGGTGTAATAAGTCAGAAGTTGGAGGTCAGAAGTTGGAAGATG
>JBFHGX010000043.1:0-24964 GCA_041582875.1 Bacteroidales bacterium
CTTAAAGCTGAAAAAAGCCACCGAGATGATGACGTAACTTATCCCAAACAGCAAAGTGGTTAACCCGGCATGGATAAGCGAGATGTGTTGTGAAGCAGAAGTCTTCATGCGTGTATATTCAACTAAAGGCTAAATTTATACCCAACCCCTTTGATGGTTTTTATGTTGTCGAGACCAATTTTTTCGCGAATCTTTCGTACATGCACATCAATGGTTCGGTCGCCTACAATCACATCATTGCCCCACACTTTCGAGAAAATATCTTCTCGCGAATACACTTTGTTGGGTGATCCTGCCAAAAGGGCCAGTATCTTGAATTCTTTATTGGGCAAGGCCAATTCAACACCGTCTTTTATGACGATAAAACGCTCTGGATCGATAATCAAATCGCCCACTTCGATAGCCGTATTGGGGTTCTCCTTTTTCGATGCACGCCGGAGCAAAGCACTAATGCGACTCATCAGCACCTTGGGCTTCACCGGTTTCGACACATAATCATCGGCACCAGCTTCAAATCCTGCAATTTGAGAATAATCCTCAGCCCGTGCGGTTAGGAAAATAATGATGGTTTCTGTGAAAGCAGGCATCTTTCTGATCTCCTGAACCGCTGTCATACCATCCATTCGAGGCATCATCACATCCATGATAATCAAATCAGGGTTCTCCTTTTTAGCAACCTGAATAGCCTCTATTCCGTCCTTGGCTGTAACGACATTAAAACCCTCTTTAACAAGGTTATAGGATAGAAACTCAACGATGTCTTCTTCATCATCAACCAACAATATTTTGTATTTACTTTGATCCATTCCCGATATTTTATCAACCTGACGAAAGTACGATAAAAATTAAGTGATCCATGTGAATCGTATTAATTTTACGTTAAATGTTTTACACAACTTATTAATAATGTGAATGATATAATTACATGGGTTGTAACATCATACATCAGGAAACAATTGGTTAACTTTGTCTGCGAAAGAAAATGAATAACTATGACTAAAAATATACTCTTATTCGCACTGATGGTTTGGACAACAACTTTGTTTGGACAACAATTTAAAGGAGGACTTACTGCCGGGTTGGTGGGGTCACAGGTGGCTGGTGACAATTTTTCGGGATACAAAAAGGCGGGCCTTTTTGCTGGTGGATTTGTTACACTATCGCTAAGCCCAACCTCTTCGTTACAAATGGAGTTGACCTATTTTCAGAAAGGAAGTCGCGAAAACCCTACAGAAGACAACAACTACGCTTCCTATCTTTTAAGAGTTAATTATATTGAACTTCCGTTGCTATATCAATACCATGCCGGACGTTTTGTGATTGAGGCTGGCCCCTCAGGTGGATTTTTAGCAGGATATTACGAAGATGGTTATAATGATAACATCTACATTGAGGGAGACGACATCAATATTATGAATCGTTTTACTCTTCAGATTAATTTGGGCGTGGCGCTCCAATTATCGTCAAATTGGTCAGCTTTTCTTCGAACCAATGATTCGTTGTTCAACATACGAAAACAAAACAAAAATGGTGATGTACATCGTTTTTGGGATTACGGACAATACAACGATGCATTGATCTTGGGAATTCGGTATTTGATATAACATTTCGTTAAAAAACCATAAACCATTCACATTGTTTGCTGATACTTAGGTTTATTCAGAAACTTGCAGTTTTTTTTACTACCTTTGCAAATCAGAATCGCGAAACACATTTACTATGGAAAAAAAGAGGGTGCTTTTTGTTAATCAGGAGATAACACCCTATCTACCTGAGACTCCTCTAAGCAAAATTGGTAGATTTCTACCACAAAAAATCCAAGAAAAAGGGAAAGAAATTCGGACGTTCATGCCACGTTATGGCTTAGTCAACGAAAGAAGAAATCAACTTCACGAAGTTATTCGGCTTTCAGGAATGAACCTCATTATCGACGATATCGATCACCCGCTCATCATTAAAGTAGCTTCAATTCAACAAGCACGCATGCAGGTGTATTTCATTGATAATGAAGATTTTTTTCACAGGAAGTTCCTTTTCCGCGATAAAAGCAAGAAGTTTTTCGACGATAACGACGAGCGCACCGTATTCTTCTCGAAAGGGGTACTTGAAACCGTAAAAAAATTGGGATGGGCCCCAGATATTATTCACACTCATGGCTGGTTCTCCAGCTTATTGCCTTTTTACGTGCGTACAGCTTATAAAGATAGCCCCATTTTTAACGACCTGAAAATCATCTGTAGCCTTTACAATGATGAGTTTAGTGAGTCGTTTAAGTCAGGTTTTGTTGACAAAATCAAAATGAATGGCATTGAAGATAGTCATTTGGAACACTATAAAAATGGTTCTTACGTTAGTTTGATGAAAGGAGTAATCGATAATTCGGATGCAATTATTATGGGCAGTCCGTCCATCAATACCGAGGTACTCGAATACGCCAAAGCTTCTGGCAAACCCATCTTGGAGTACCAGGGCGAAGAAGACTATTTTAATGCTTATAACGATTTTTATGACCAAATTATTGAAGGTTAACCAACGTTGGTTTTCATTGGTGAGCGTGTTGTTCGCTGCCCTTATCCTCATAATTACTTCATGTGCCAAGGAACCAGGTAAAATTGGGCTGGCTGTTCAGCCCGAAGATAGCTACCTGAATGTGCTATACAATAACACATCTATAGTAAATACCTACTCAAAAATAGATGATTCGGTGCGCTCAGATGAACTAACCAGAAATTCCATTGGAGTTATCAACGATCCTGTTTTTGGATTTACCAAAGCTTCGTTTTGCACCCAGTTTGCACCGGAAACCAACGGGCATGATTTTGGTGAAGCAGGAACCAGAGTGCTTGATTCACTGGTACTTCAATTGGTATACTCAGGTGCCTATGGCGACACCAATACCCAGCTTACCATCCACACTTACGAAATGGATTCGTCTATTTATCACGATAGCGTGTATTATAGCAACAAGAATATAGCCACCATTGATATCAATTATAGTAACTACACTTTCATGCCACGGCCAAATGATAGCGTAGAATTTGACGGTGATACATTGGTTCCTTTAATACGTATTAACCTGAGTGATTTAAATCCGGCATTGGGAGAGAAACTCCTAAATGCGACCGATACAAACATGGAAGACCTTGAACTCTTTCAAGAGTTTTTCAAAGGACTCTACCTTGTTCCTGAAGACCTGTCATCCGTGGGAACAATGGCTTATTTCGATCTGACCAACTCGCTTTCGAAAATGACCATCTACTACGGAAGTACCTATGAAGGTGTTTTTCAGAATTCGTTGCAATTCGACTACTTAATCAGCACCTCAATGGCGCGGATTAATAAATATGAACATGATTATACCAATGCCAGTCCCGAATTCCGACAACAAGCCATCAATGGCGATACGGCATTAGGAAAGCATGTTTTTTATGCACAGGGTTATGCTGGTGTAAAAACCATTGTAAAAATCCCTTATCCTGATTCTTTGCTTAAATATGCAAATGTGGCCATCAATGAAGCCAAATTGATCTTTCCAGGATATGCGGGCAATCAGTTTTATGATGCCCCTGCAAAAATGGCTTTGGTGATGGCTCAAGAAGATGGCACCTATGATTTTATGCCTGATCAGTATGAAGGTGATGATTATTTTGGTGGATACTATGAGTCCGGATCAAACCAGTATGTGTTCAGAATCACGCGTTATATCCAATCCATGATCAGTGATAGCACCGCCGCCGACCAAGGCCTGTATCTCTTCGTAAACTCTGGATCGGTTAATCCGGAAAGCTTTATTTTTAGTGGTTACGAACCCACAGTAGATACCGCCGACCGCCTGAAACTCCAAATAATTTATACCGAACTCGATTAGATTGATCGGGTAAAGAATTATTCTGCCAGAGTAAATAGAACTTTTGTACATTTGTTTTTCTAACCCTAAATCAATCACTATGTGCGGAATCGTAGCTTATGTAGGAAATAAACAAGCATACCCCATATTAATCAAAGGATTACAACGATTAGAATACCGTGGTTACGACAGTGCAGGTATCGCACTGCTAAATCACGGACTTAAAACATACAAGGCTAGTGGAAAAGTGGCCGATTTAATATCTTTTGTTGAAGGCAAAGATTTGGATGGAGAATTGGGAATCGCCCACACCCGTTGGGCTACACATGGCGAACCTAACCAGGTAAATGCGCATCCTCACTATTCACAAACCAGATCATTATCAATAATTCACAATGGAATTATCGAAAACTACGCCCTACTGAAAGAGGAACTCATTGGCAGAGGTTATGTGTTTACTTCGGATACAGATACTGAGGTTCTAATCAACCTTATTGAAGATATTCAACTCAACGAGCAAGTGCTTTTAGACGCAGCAGTACGTATAGCCTTAAATCAGGTGGTAGGTGCCTATGCAATTGTCATACTTTCGGCAGATCATCCTAACACCATTATTGCTGCCCGTAAAGGTAGCCCCTTGGTTATTGGCATTGGCGATGGCGATTTTTATGTGGCTTCTGATGCAACTCCTATCATAGAATACACCAAAAATGTGGTTTATCTGGAAGATGAAGAAGTGGCAGTTATGACCAGAGGAGAAAAACTCAAGCTTCGCGACATTAAAAACCACGAAAAAACGCCATATGTTCAAAAACTTGAAATGAACCTTAGTGAGCTTGAAAAAGGAGGATACGAGCATTTCATGTTAAAAGAAATCAATGAGCAACCACGATCCATCAAGGATAGCATGCGTGGACGAATCAATGCAAGTAAAGGGTTAGTTTCGTTAGGTGGAATTGTTGATTACGAACAAAAAATCATTACCGCCAATCGCATTGTGATTATTGCCTGTGGCACTTCATGGCATGCCGGTTTGGTAGGTGAATATTTATTCGAAGATATCGCACGTATTCCGGTAGAAGTAGAATACGCGTCCGAATTCAGATATCGAAATCCAATCATTACCGAAGGGGATGTTGTAATCGCTATTTCACAATCGGGTGAAACAGCAGATACCCTGGCCGCTATAGAATTAGCTAAATCAAAAGGAGCTACAATTTTAGGCATCTGCAATGTGGTAGGTTCGTCCATAGCCAGAGCTACACATGCCGGTTCATATACACATGCAGGTCCTGAAATTGGCGTGGCATCTACCAAAGCATTTACGGCTCAAGTAACCGTTTTAGCCCTGATGGCTTTACGGTTGGCCGAACTAAAAGGCACTGTACCACGTTCGCGTTTTATACGCTTATTGCATGAACTCGAAAACTTACCCGAAAAAGTTGAGCAAGTATTAAATGACAATGGAGTGGCGGAGCAAATAGCCAGACAATTTAAAGATGTACAGCATTTCTTGTATCTGGGCCGCGGATATAATTTTCCAGTTGCCCTTGAAGGAGCGCTTAAACTTAAGGAAATCAGCTATATTCATGCCGAAGGCTATCCTGCAGCCGAAATGAAACATGGACCGATCGCACTCATTGATGAAAATATGCCCGTAGTATTTATTGCCACAAGTAAAGGGATTTACGAAAAGGTGGTAAGTAATATTCAAGAGGTAAAAGCCCGCAGTGGAAAAATTATTGCCATCGTGACTAAAGGAGATACTACTGTTCGCGATATGGCAGATTACATTATTGAAATTCCAGAAACAGAAGAAATGCTGGTTCCTTTATTGGCCACTATTCCTCTTCAAAAGCTGGCATACTACATGGCTGTAATGCGCGGTTGTAATGTCGATATGCCCCGAAATCTGGCTAAATCGGTAACGGTGGAGTAATCGCCATTGGTTGCTCTCATCAACCAAAGTAACTCAACATCTTTTTTTCACGAATAGGTCTCCAAAAAACGTGCTTTTCGCAGGTTGGGGTTGCTGTGGATTTGTCATGATAATAAAACTGAGCTATAAGAAATTACATCTCTTTCATAGCTGCAAATGGGCTTATGAGTAAAGTGAATTTCCACATTTTATTATATTTGCATTCCATCAAATAAAAGATTTCTGAACCTTTAAACAATTGCGATTTATGTCGAATAATGTCCTAAAATCAACCTGGCTAGAGAATTACAAAACTGCTCCTAAACAACTCGAAAAAATGTCGAAGGTGAATGGATTGATTAGTGCGTTCAATGCTAATATTGATGCGGTTATTAAAGTCTCGGGCAAAAAAATGGAAGAGCTGATCACTAAATTCGATTTTAATCAGAAGCTTTTAGCATCAGAGGAAGCTAGGAATATAAATAAAATTGAGGATGTCTTTCGGGGGTTTCTGGTTTGTTTCAAAGGTGGAATTGCCGAAGAATGGTTAATTCATGATGTGGAGACCTTTAACTGGTTAAACAAACATCTTGGTTACGATAAAATGCAAATGGGAGGCCAGGGAGGTATTGTAGCCAATGTGATGGGAGTGTGCAAGGTAAATCCCGTTTATGTACATGGTGCATCAATCCCAAAGGAACAGGCAAGCTTATTTCTGGATCTGCCTAATTTACAATCTGTAGGTGATGATGGAACTTTGAAAAAAGCCAATGGTATATCCCGGGAGAAGGATATCCCATTAATTCATTGGATTATTGAATTCGACAAAGGTGATCAGATCACCATTAACGGGGAAACCTTTGTTTGTCCCAAATCAAACAGATTTATAGCCACCTACGATCCCCTAAACTTCCAATTGCACATCGATGATGTTTTTGCCAACACCATGTCAAATCCTCAAATAAAGAATGAGTATATCATTCTGTCCGGTTATCAAATGTTGACAGAAAAGTTTGCTGATGGTGGACTGGGAATTGACCGGATTGATGCCTCAATGGCATTAATTAAAAAATGGAAGGACAATAATCCCAAAGCTATTCTCCATTTTGAAATCGCATCCACCCAAGACAAGGTAATACGCAAATATTTACTCGACAATTTGGCACCAATATCTGAAAGCATTGGTTTTAATGAACGCGAACTGATTGATTTACTTGAAGTAATGGGAGAAAAAGAACTGGCCCAAGCTTGTGAAAAAGAAACCAACAGCACCAACCTCTTTAAAGGAATGATGAAGGTATTTAAACATTCTGGATGCCCACGTCTTCAGCTTCACATGTTTGGTTTATACATTACCTTGCAAAAAAGTGGTTATCAAATCACACCTGAGCAAAACAGAAATGGAATGCAGCTCGCCGCTGTAATTGCAGCCGGAAAAGCAGGTACAGGCGCCATCAATACCCACGAAGTTTTACTTTGGGCAAAGGACAAAGAAGTTTCTGATATTGGTTTAGATGAGTTGAATAAATTGTCGGAATACATCAGCCATACCTTTGGGCAAAACGATCTTATGCAAACCGGTATTTTTAAAACGGATGAAATGGCAATAATCGCTGTACCTACAATTATTATCGACAAACCAATCACCTTGGTCGGAATGGGAGACACCATCTCATCCATCTCATTAGTTGCCGCCAGATAGGTACTCCATCTACTTACTCAGTTTACGCGAGGACGCATAAACTGACCACTTTAAATATCAGGATCAAGTCTTTTTGTGAGGTAATGAATCCCCTCAAAAGGAACATATCCCATGTGTTGAAAAGCCTGAAATGAGGCATCGTTGTACGACTCAATCATACAGGCAAAAATGCCAATCCCTTGCTCAATAAGCCAGTCTTCGCTTGCCTTTACCATCTGACGGGCAATTCCCTTTTTTTGAAAATCCGGAACAACGGCCATGCGATTTATCCACCCCTTCCGTCCATCGTGAGTCACCAACACTGTGGCCACCGGCTTATCCTGAACAAAACCAAGCAAAAATATTTCATTGGCATTGTTCATCTCTATTTTGATGTGCGTACGACTGTCTCGTCCTTGTGATTTGAAGGGCAATTCAGCCTGTTTCCACAGATGAACGAGTAAATCATAATCAGCCGCACATGCTTTCTTTATAATGACTTCCATAATACAACAACATCTGGTTAATAGTAAATAACCTCTGCTTGAGGGTGTTGCTTTTTAAAGCCATCCACTTTCGATTGTTTAAGGGGGGTATTAAAACAACGGAGTGTTTTCAAATTGTTTAAACCTGCCAATGGTTTAAGATTTTTAATGCCGGTATTGCTAATACTTAACTCCTGCAAACTAACCAGTTTGCTAAGGTATTTAAGCGATCGCACCTTGGTACCTGAAATATTCAAAACAAGTAGGTTCGAAAGGCTACGAATCCCTTCCAGGTCTTCCACAGAAGTATTTTCCAAATCGAGCAGATTGAGTTGAGTCATTCTGGAAAGCATACTAATATCCGAAACCGGATTCTGTGTAATGTGTAATTCAGTAAGCATTGGCAAGCCTGCAATCGGACTTAAATTGGTGATTCCGGCATTACTGATGGTGAGCTTTTCAAGCCAAATGAGGATGTTGAGAGGAGTTAACTCATGTATTCCCTGATCGTTGCTTATACTAAATTGCGACAAGTTGGCCAGTTGTTGAAGCTCAATGTCGGAAGGACTCTCTGGAACGTTCATCTGTTTTTGAAAGGCCATCTTCCAGGCCGAGGTGAGGTAATTCCACCACATCCGGAGTTTTTCGGATTGATAAACAACCACACATCCCGGAATTAGCTTCCTAAAGGCAATAACTCCTTCTTCGACTAACCCACTGTTTTCGCCAACATACAGCGACAAATTGGTGCTGTTTTGCAAAGGCAACAAATCTTTTACAGATGTATGACTAGCCCATACCTTTTTTAAATTTTGTAAGCTGGAAAGCGCTTCCAATGAATTGATGGTCGTATGGCTGATGTTTAAGGTCTCTAGGTTGTTCAGACTAGATAATGGACTCAAATCGGTAACTACCGTATGCTCCATATTTAGTTTCTCAAGTCGGTGCAGCATTGTCAAAGGCTCAATATTGGTTAGTTGCTGGTTATAAGCTATAGATAACTCTTGCTGACTCATCAATTGGTGAAGCTGCTCTTTGGTAATGGGTTCAGTCATTTGATATGACTTTATAAATATTTGCTTCCAGACATTGTCTAACTTCTGCCACCATGTTAGCAGGTTTTGTGAATTATACACCACCAAGCAACCCGGTTTCTGATCCATAAATTGCATGGCTTTTTGCATCGTCACCTTAGAATTGTCGCAGTAAATGGCCTTTAATTCCGGAATGCTTTGCAAAGGTTGCAAATCAATAATGGAGGTTACATTGGCTTGAATTATTGACAAAGAAGTCAATTCGGCCAACGGTTCCAGGTTATTGATTTGTGTGCTGTCAATGTTCAGACTTTGTAAATTAACAAGCTGCGAAAGTGCCGTCAAATTAGCTAATGACGAAGAAGATAGGTTAAGATCGGTAAGCGACGTTAGAGCAGAAATACCCATAAAATTGCTGGGATGTGTTGAGCTCAGATTCAAATGCTTCAGGTTACTGAGCTTTGATAATGGAGCCGACTCAACAAAAGGAACCGCCGTCAGGTTGAGTTCAATGAGTCCGGGCAGGTATTCAAGCACCTCCAGCGATCCAATTTGAGTAGTGGAACAATTCAGCTCTTTGAGTGCATTTAAATAGCGAATTGCCTGCAGTGAACTCACTGGGCATCCTTCCATATTCAGCATTTCCAATTTGTTGAGATTACGGATGGGCGTCAGGTCATCGATGAGTGTAAAACTCATATCAAGCTCCTTTAAATCGGACAATTCCGACAAAGGTTCTATATTTCTGATCACATGGTTGTGCGCAATGGATATCTTTTTTTGGGCCTTAAACGCCCGCAACAATCTGTAAATGGTAGAAGGATCAACCGAAATGGTGTCCGGAATTTGTTGGAAACGTAATGGTTTCAACGTATCTGCTTCTAAACTGTCAGATACTGATGTTTCGTGCCATTCGGTAACAAAGTCGGACAAAGAATCACTTCGGGGAATTTCAACCCATTTATAGGTAACCAGAGAGGTATCCGTAAAGCTCAAAATATTCATAAATGGTATAGTGTCGTATACAATCACCGATCGGCCAAAAACCTGTTTCCAGGAAGTACTCATCGTGTTCCACCAATTTTTAAGCTCTTCTTTTTCGTTGAGTTTGGTGGTGTATATGCTGGCAATTTTAAGTTCCTTTTTTTGCTGATTCAAATTGATTTCAAAATACCGGACCAAGTTATTGGTAACAGTATCCCCTGTAACGGTAATGCCATTGAGCTCCCGATTGGTGGTTACTTTAAAAAAGATTTGGTCGTTTTGAGTAATCTGCTGTTCCACCGATGAAATATGAAAAGCAAAACTTACTTTCTTAAAGAAAAAGATCACATCCTTCATATAAGCCTGTACATCTTTGCTCAAGGGTGTTTCGCGCCCTTCATCAAGATCATCCTCAATTTGTGTTTTGGCACTTTGAAATACCTTCAGGTACGATTCGTTAATGATGATGTCTTTTTCTGAAACCACCTCTTCGGGATTCCCCAAAAAATTCAATGTACCTTCGTGATAAGAAACCAGGTATTCTGCTTGCTTTTGGTAAGCGGCCATCTCCTCGGAAGTCAGGGTAGTTTTTTGTGAGAGCAACACAGTGCTCATCAACAACAAAGCAAAAAATAGTGTTAATTGGCGGTACATATCCTAAAGGTTTTAAGTAGTTCTTTTTTATTTTGTTCATCGGCATAAATCAGGTTCGAAATCAACCAGCCGGAATTGCTATCATCCCGATTAAAATAGCTTAATTCGAAATACCAATGATCAATTTGCAGAAAGTGAAATTTTACTGTATTGATGGCTTTAAATTGTAACTGATTGGTTTTCATTAGATAGAAAAACAACGTCAGGTAGTCGGGATGGTAATTTTGAGAAGCGTAGTATTCAATATGGGTGGGATCTTCAAGGGCCTTGTGCAGGTTCATAAAATCGAGCTCGTGACTTTGCGGATGCAAAAATAATTGCTGTTGTAGCAAAGTATCGGCAAAAGGAAACAAGTTACTTAATTTGTTAAAATAGGCATTGCTAAGTACCCATTTCGAGCCTAAATTTTCCTTTTCAAGGGTGAGAAACAAGACAATATTAACCGGATTACCTTTGTATATAAACTCTGTTGAAACTTCAGCATACCAATTGGTATCAAGAAACTGAAGAAACACCGGAGTCTCCATGTTGGTTACATCATCAATAAAGTAATTCTTGAGGGTTCCGGAGGTACGCGGATTATGTTGATCAAACATCAGGGGTAAAAAATCCTTTCGCAGCCTGCTGTTTCTGTATTTAGAATCTTTGGTATTAAGCACCTTCCCATACTGATCTTCTTCCATGTTAAACCGCTTGATAAACTGACCAACCTGTTTGTTCATGGCGTACAAATTGGTTTCGTCTCCGGTAAGACCATTCGATGGATAGGTCTGAGCCGAAAGAAATGTTATGGAAGTCATCATTGCCAAAACAATGGTGAGCAAAGAGGTACCTGCTTTCATGAATGAAGAATTTCAGCAAAAATAAACTATTCCTGATTACACAACCATCCGTTCAAATATCTATCAATGCTGGATGGCACGCTGCTTTTCGTACTATTTTTCTCTATCACAGAGATTTCAGTGCTGATTATCATCTGCATTACATCCCTCATGCGCCAGCCAATCCAACCCCAATCGTTATCAATAATCTATTGGATAAAATTTTCGGGTAACGGACTATTTAAATATTGGAATACAGGATTTTGCAAACCATTTACACTTTAAATTTTAGACAACTAACTTCATAGGATACCTCTTTGTGAGGTTTTGTGCCTTAGTGTTTTATTGGCTATTACAACAGTTGATTAATAAAGAAAAAGCCAATGGCTAACGCCAACAGCCTTTCCCAAGTCAACTATAGCATTTTCAGCATCATGACCTCTTTTTCCGTAAGAATCCGGAATTTACCGCGAGGAATATCTTTCTTAGTCAAACCTGCAAACACCACTCGATCGAGTTTTTCAACATGATAACCCATATGCTCAAAAATACGGCGTACAATGCGGTTCTTTCCTGAATGCAATTCGATGCCAATTTCATTTTTAGCCGAAACGCCTTCCACAAAATCGATCTTATCAGGCTTAACAAAACCATCTTCCAATTCAAATCCAACCATAATCTGCAACAGGTCGTTCTTTGAAATCGGTTTATCGAGGGTAACATGATACAATTTACGCACCCCATGTTTGGGATGAGTAAGCTTTTTGGCCATGTCGCCATCGTTGGTAAACAAAAGTACTCCTGTGGTATTTCTATCCAATCGACCTACCGAATAAATGCGCTCTTTACAGGCATTCTCTACCAAATTCATTACCGTCTTGCGGTCCATTGGATCGTCAGAAGTAGAAATAAACCCTTTGGGTTTGTTGAGCAGTACATACTGCAATTTTTCGCGTTTCAACAACTCTCCACCATAATGGACTTTGTCGTCAGGCCCAACTTTAGTTCCTAATTCGGTAACAATGATTCCGTTAATTTCAACCACGCCACTTTGAATCAATCGGTCGGCCTCACGGCGACTACAAATTCCGGCATCAGCCAAAAACTTATTCAAACGCACAGTTGACCGGATACCTTGAACAGTATCTGTATTCTCTTCTTCTCGCGACTTCGGCGAAAATTTTCCTTTGGTGAATGGACGACCGGCAGGTTTTCTGCTCTCTACGTCTGGTCTTCCCGATGTTGTCCCAGGCTTGGTAACAGGTTTTTTGGTAAATTTATCGGGATAACTTCCTGATTTTGGTCTATCAGAAGATGAACCCGACTCAGGTTTTGTAGAACCAAAAGTTTTTTTGAAAGGTCGCTCTGATGTCGAGCCCTCACCCGAATTTCCGTAAGTTTTCTTGCGTGGAGGTCCATCGAAAGAACGGTCTGATTCAGACTTGGGTTTACCGTAGGATTTCTTCCTGTTAAATCCACCGGAAGGTGAGGTTGGTTTGGGTCTTGATTTCCCATCCCGTTTTCCAAATGAGACTCCTTCTGAAGGACGTCCTGAATTTCTTTTCTGGTTCATGTTGAATACTTTAGCGGCTGCAAAAGTACAACAAAACCCTATGCAAAATCAGATTGATATTTTATTGGTAAAAATGGTGTAAATCACCACAGTAGCCACAAATAGTACACACAACAAAAGGGTGCAATAACCCAACCAAACCCTTGTTACAAACATGATGAGGAGCACCAGCAACCATAGCCATCCTCCTTTTTTTGAAGCTAAAAAGCGCTGAATATTTTTTTGCTGTGGGTTCATTCCGGAAAAAAAGCGTCTTCAATATGGTTAATGCGGGTTTCCCTATCGTTCATCACAATGGCCACGATGTCGAATCTCGATTCACAGTCCAGATCGTATTTTTCCAGATAAGCTTCGGTGGCCCGAATCAGAAACGATTCCTTTCGGGCATCCACGGCCTCTTCGGGTTCACCAAAATAAGCCGTACTACACGTTTTCACCTCCACAATTACCAAGAGTTGATCCTGCCAGGCAATCAAATCAATTTCGTCCTTATCAAAGCGCCAATTGGTTTCTACAATCCGATACCCCTTGTCAGTCAAATATTTCTTTGCAAGAACTTCACCCTTTTTGCCCAGTTCGTTGTGTCGTGCCATGCTGCTTTAGGTTGTCAATGTACCTTTTCCATTAATCTGGCAATAGCCTCTGAATCAATTTCCTGATGAGTGTAATTGCTATTGTATTTGCCCATGGGAACACCAACCGGCTGATATGTCATCTTACTACTCACGGTTTGTCGTGCACTCACATGAAACTCACGGGCTAGGGTCAATTCCATCAATTCCAGAATATTGTGTTCCCGAATACCCGATCCGGGCATAATGATTAAATACGATCCGGCTTGCTGAACCAGCTCTTTGATTAATGCCTGACCCTCTATAGCAGTTGGCTCTTGTCCGGAAGTCAATAACCGATCTGCACCCAAATCGATGAGTTGCTCCAGAGCAGTTAAGGGATTGCGGCACACATCAAAGGCCCGGTGAAACGTCACCGACATAGGGCGTGCCAAAGCCATCATCTCTTTTGTAATTTCCTGATCAATTTCACCATCCGCTGTTAGAAAACCAAAAACTACCCCATCCACTCCGGCTTTTTTACAAAACCGGATATCCTGGCGGATAATTTCCAATTCGTTTTCCGAATAATGAAAATCCCCATCACGCGGACGGATGAGCACATTTAAGTCTATTGTTAATTGCTGGCGAGCCCAAAGGATTTCGCCTGCAGAAGGCGTCGTACCTCCCGCCTCCAGATTCTGACACAACTCCACCCGATGCGCACCACCCAGCTGCGCATTGATGGCGCTTTGCGCCGATCCACAACAGACTTCTATGTTAACCAAAGGTTTCATTTTAAAATTTAATTTTATCTCTTGTTCTAAATTCCTCTAAATTCCATCTTGCAGATCCCTCCACTGCGGTAGGGATGAAAAAGAAGACTGAATATCGAATGTCGATTAACGAATAATGAATGATGAAGTCAGAATAGTGCGTTGATTCAACCTTCTACCTTACTTCTGAAATCAGTGTTCGGTGTTCGACATTCTAAATTCAACATATTACTGATATTCCATTTTTTACAAAAAGTTGTCACTGATACCACAGTGGAGGAATCCAAATATTACATCTCTATACTTCCCCCGCAAACTTTCCCGTTAGAACCCAAACCACTTTTAACTTCCAACTTTAGGCACTTTAAAAACTCCCTCTATACAAACTCCGACAGTTTTCCGGCTTTCTCTACCCGCACCCCTTTAGGCGTATCTGCCAAGATACAGGCTTCGTTATACAAATCATGTTCGAAAAAGAGAATGTAATTTTTCTCAATAGCCTCTGCATAAAACCGTTCCTTATCATGAAGAGTTTGCAATGGACGTGTATCGTAGGCCATGATCCAGGGCATGGGAATATGTGCTGCCGCCGGCATCAAATCGGCCATAAACACCACCGTTTTCCCATCCACATCAATGTGAGGTATTACCTGTCCATCGGTATGACCATTATACAATTTGAAGGTAATGTGAGGAATATATTCCCCTTCTTCATTTATCAATTTCAGCTTTCCACTTTCGTGGATGGGCTGAATATTTTCTTTTAGAAAAGAAGCTTTTTCGCGGCGATTGGGATTGGTAGCCCACTCATATTGTTGTTTGCTGGTCCAATAGGTGGCATTGGGAAAAGCCAGTTCGTAACCCGTTTTATCTGCATTCCAGGTTACACTTCCACCACAGTGATCAAAATGCATGTGAGTAAGAATTACATCGGTAATGTCTTCTGGAGCAAATCCGGCCTTAGCCAATGAGCTTTCGAGGGTATCTTCACCATTGAGGTAATAGTGGCTCAGCCATTTTTCATCCTGTTTGTTGCCAATACCGTTATCGATGAGAATCTTGCGGTCACCATCCACAACCAACAAACAACGCATAGCCCAATTGCACAAATTGTTGTTGTCGCAAGGATATGCTTTTTGCCAAAGGACTTTAGGTACCACACCAAACATGGCACCACCATCAAGTTTCAAATTTCCGGTTTCTATGGGATATAGTTTCATGAGCTATTCAGGTTGATGAATTAATTAAAGGACAAAAATAGAGATAAAAATTCTTTGACGAGAACTTCTTTAATAAAACGGTGAAGTTATCTTTTGCCTGAATCCTCTTACAAAAAATGCTGGTTCATTGGATTTTGATTTTTTGAAGTGGAATCAAAAATGTGCTTTTTTACATTGTATTTCATTTTATAAATTCCTCAATACGGATTCTCCATACTTCAAGATATTTAATCGAAAAGAATAGTAGCTAGGTGGGGATTGGCGAAAAAGCCTAACAATGTAGAATATTGATTTCATTCAAAAACGCGACTGAATTTGGATTGTCAAATAAAGCATGACGAATATGGACAGTTGATTTACTAACACTCCTACAGTCTTACCCTTACTTTTCCAACACCCAACAAATCAAAGTCCTCATTCATTAGCTTCCAATAGTACAACCCATTCTTAAAACTTGGAATAGATATGCCATCTTTATTGGTTTCAAGGGACTGTATCAGAACTCCCTGAGTGTTATACCATTCAATAGTCAATAGGATCTTTTCAGGATTCTGCCATACCAACGAATCGATTTCGGGAAACTGAATTTCGACTTGGGAAAGCAATATGATTGCGTCATCACTACGATAAGCCACTCGATTATTGCTCACTAAACTTTCTAGGGCGTCGTTGGGAGCATAGGCCAGCGCATTATTGCTTAATATTGATTTCGTACGAATTGAATTATTTTTGTCATCCGTTTGAATAGGTGTTGTATCATCAACTGCTGATTTTTGTTCCAACTTATGCTCATCTATTGAACTCGCGGATGAATCGGACGCCAACAAAGCCATCTCTGCTGATGGGTTTGGTGAAGAATTAAACAATCCTGGTAAGTTATACACCAGCAACACCAATACCACCGAAGCAGCCAACATAGCGGCATAACGCCAAATGGGGTTGGTTTTTATGGGAATAATACTGACATCAGGAATCTCCGCTGACAATTCGGCTACCATCATTACTTCACTGGAACATTGGGCACATTGATCCAGATGCTTGCGTATTCGGATATCAAGCTGCGTCAAATCTTTCGCAATCATGGCTTCTGCACTTAAGGCAATCTCTTCTTCCGAGAGGTGCATAGTCGCTTTCATAGTGGTATTAGTTAGTTGTAGTGGTGTTTACCGCAGATAACTCGCAAAGCAAAGCCAGACTCTCGCGATTGTGTTGACTGCCTCCGGAGGCATTTAGGCGATTTAAAATCACGTCCATTTGGTTGTTGAGCCACATGCGAACGGCATCGCCTTTCAGGTTTTTGCCTTCTACCAAATTAACCGCTTTAGCCATCTGATTAAAGGCTGTGCCTTTGGATAGCATTTCATCAACCTGAAGAATTGTACTTAATTCGCGGGCATGATGTCGCCCATATCGTTCATATTCTAAAGGTTGTATAGGAAGTCCGAAATAGAACTTTAAAAACAGATTTACTTTATCTCCGGTTCCATTAAAAAAGAGCAGGGTTTGATGGAAACGTACCACCTCGTATTTAAGAATCAATTCTTTTTCAGCTTCCATAGACGAACTCAGACTATATTGGAATGATTCATTTTCGCTTTCGTTTTCCACCACAGCATACCAATGTCTACTTTCTTTACGTATCACTTCACAAACCATGCGATTTAAAACCGCCACAAAGTATGTATTAAGGGAAGCTTTTCCTTGAAACGCAGCCATAATCTTATCTCTTTGTAGTAAGAATTTCTCTAACACTACCATCTTAACATCTTCCTGCTCACGTTTAGGTATGGCTTTTTTAACCACATATCTCCCCACAACTGTCTCTGCCACATGGCTAATCTGTGCGATCAACTCATCATTCTCTGTAGCTTTGTTGCGGAAAAACCTCATTTTTGAAAATTTTGTCAAAAATAACTCTTTTCAAGATAAGAAATCTCTTTCTGTTTTTATGAGCTTTAACAAGGCAAATTCACCTTCATTCCCAACATAATGAGCTATATTTGTAGCCACCAAAATCATTTTTAATCGCATATTCCCCATGAGGATATTATATTTCAGTATCAGCTGTAAATTATTGCTGTTCAGTTTTTTGTATGCCTTTTCAACACAACTTTCTTCACAAAATTATTACGAAGATACGTTTATCCAACTAAAGGACTCATTGTATTACACCCAAATCGACAACCACCTGAACAATGGTGAATACGATAGTTTGGTGGAATTGGCCAATGAAGCGTTTGATTATTACTACAATTTGGGTGAAACAAACCGAGCCAATTATTTGTTTAATGTATGCGTGTATTATCCGCTGGGAGGCCCACTTGGCGATACCCTCATGCAACTTATCGATCAGAAAATAGCTTTTCTAAAAAAGCATAATGATACGATTAATGTGCACTATGCCACGCTTTTACATATCAAATCGTTTGGTTGTAAATACATTGGACAATATGAGGAAGCTATCCCATACATGGAGAATGCAGTGGCCATCTACCAGCAGGTAGAAACCCCACTATTACATATTTCGAGCGGATATTACAATTTAGCCGGATTACGGTTTTTTGAGGGGAGGATGATGGAAGCCTACCAGCTTTATAAAAAATCACTCATTGGATTTAATTCTATCAACCCCGATGAAACACAACATTTTACCTGGATCAAGTTTCACGATGCAGGATCAGCTTATCTAGGACTGGCGCTTGCGATGAAAGAAACCCAGCAAATTGAGCTGGCAGCGGCATTCGATAAAAAAGCCTATCAAATCTTAGATAATTATTATCCTGATTCGGACGTTACCGTCATTGCCATGATTAACCTGGCATCAGACTACCTTGAATTAGGAAATAATAACGAAGCCATTGAGTTTGCCACCATGGCCGAAGATTGGATAACCGAACATGAAGCTTACGATAGGTTTCATGATGTGTACTATTCGTTACACGCTGTTCGTGGGAATGCCAATAAAAATCTGGGAGAATTCTCCCAGGCGATGGCCAATTTCCAAAAGCTTAAAACACATATATTAACCCAGTATGGAAACGATTCGCTGCAACTCGCCAATGTGTATGGCCTGATAGCCGATAATTTTTCGCAACAAAATAATTTCGATTCAGCACTGGTTTACAACCAAAAAGCACTTTCTTTTGATCCTGCATCCTATACGGCTCACTGGTCACTGGCGCAAACCTATGCCCTTGCCGGGATGCCACTAGAAGCCATTTCAAATGCGACATTTAACTTGAAAAACTTGACAACCGCAGGTGAAATGGATACTATATCTGCTGTTGGGGAAGCCAATGATATTTCGGATGATTTCAACGGATATCAAACCGCCTCTGTTTTGGCAAAACAATATTGTTCACTTTACGAAAAAACGCAATCCACAGATCAACTGGCTCAATCATTGGCTTTTGCAAATCTGGCCGACACCCTCATGGGGAGATACCGCGATGCTACCCTCATTGGAGGAAACGACCGACAACTGGCCAAAGATTATCATCAATTGGCAGCGACAGGAATTAAGGCTAGCTTTTTGGCCTATCAGCAACAGGACAATCCTGCTCGTTTAAACGAATTACTGCAGTTTTTCACCCAATCAACCGCATATAAACTTAGTGCTGAAGTCAACCAACTGGACAGCCAATCTGAATTATCAACCCGACAAATAGAGCTTTTGCACAACATCCGACAAGGAGAAAATCAACTCCAGGTATTACAAAACAAACCCGACAGCTTGCTCGAAACTCAGGTATTTGATCAACTGATAACTGACAGGATGGAAGCTTTTGAACTCAGTTATTCCTTACAGAATACCGACCAGCACGCCCAATTTGATCAACTTTTTTCACGCATTACCCTCACCGAAATACAGCAACAACTGGGCGATAAAGAAGGCATTGCCACGTATTTTATGGCAAGCGACCAATTGTTTTGTTTGCTGATTTGTAAAAACACCACGCACGTTACATCCACTTCAATTGACAACGCCTTTAAAGACTTATTAAAAGCGTATTATAAAGGGTTAAAAACCGGGTCAACGGATTTTATTCAAAGTGCTTCAGAACTATACAATCAACTGATTGCCCCCATAGAAAAGGAGTTAAGTGCATTAGAGAATCTGGTAATCATCCCCGATGGCGAATTAAGTCAAATCCCCTTTGAAGCGCTTGTAAGTCCACAAGACCAGAAATTTTTGATCGAGAAAACGGCCATTTCTTATAACTACTCCATTTTTCTGTGGATGAAAAGTCATCAGTTGATTTTCTCTGAAAATGACCTGAGCTTTGCCGGATTTGCTCCTGTTTTTGCAAGCGAAGACGAAACCAATCAACCCAACACCTTGTTGGCCGAACTCACTTTCCGTGACACAGACACCACCTGGCGCAACGGAAACAACCTACGCGCGCTTCCCTATTCTGAAGAAGAAGTGCTCGATATTGCCCGTCTTTTTGATGAAAAGAATAAAACAGCACATACTTTTATCGATCAGGAAGCCAACGAAGAAAACGTAAAAAATGGCCTAAATCAATTTGACATTGTCCATATTGCCACACACGGGATTTCTTCCAAAAGCAGCCCGCAACTCTCTGGGATTTTTCTTGATCAAAACACGATCGACACCACACATAATATCACCAACGATGGCTTTTTGTATCTAGGTGAATTGTTTACGCTTCCCGTTAAGGCAAAATTAGTAGTGCTCAGTGCCTGTAAAACTGGTGTTGGCAAACTGGAAGAAGGTGAAGGTGTGATGGCCTTACCCCGAGGATTTATTTTTGCAGGCGTCCAAAACTTAATGGTTTCTTTGTGGAAAATCCACGATCAGAAAACAAAGGATTTGATGGTTGATTTTTACACCCATCTGCTTGACGGAAAGCCTTATCACAAAGCATTGCAACAGGCTAAAATTCAACATATTAAACAAGGTCAATTGCCCATGGACTGGAGCGGGATTGTACTGATAGGCGATTAATTCATTTTATAAAATTATTTTTTCAAAAAAACGATCCTTCTGCAACTAAGGGGCAAATTCATTTTATTAATTAAACCTCATTAGTCGTATGAAAAAAATGATCTTTTGGCTTCTCGCCATTCCCTTGTTGTCCGTTGTTCTTTTAAATTCATCATGTAAAAAAGATGATGACGCCCCCAACATTATTTCTGTTGAAGGAATTACCTTTACGCAAATTGGAAACAATATCATTGTTCAGTGGAACGCTGTTGAAGGTGCTAAATCATACATGGTAAGTATTGGTGGTGTGGCCGATTCTGACCTTCCCATTACTGGCACCAGTTACATGGCAGGCTCATTGGTGGATGGTGTAGAAGTTAAAGTTGAAGCATTCGGCGACAGCCAGATGAGCAACCTGATCGCCATGAGCAAGGTGAACTTTGAAAAACCTTCCTCGGATACCGTAACTAACATCACTTTTATTGAAGTTGAAAATGATGTGCTGGTTTCGTGGGATGCTGTTGAAGGCGCCAAAACATATATGGTAAGTATTGCAGGTATTCCTGATTCGGAACTGCCCATTACGAGTACTTCGTATAACGCCGGATCGCTAATGGAAGGAATAGAAGTGAAAATTGAAGCCTTCAGCGACCTAGCGGGAACGCAGTTGATAGCTACAGGTGTTACCAATTTTCACAGTCAACAAATCGGATTCATCGAAAACTTGATGTTGACGACTGATAACGGTGAAGTTTTTGTTTCGTGGGATTACTTTAATGGTGCCAGTTATTATATGGTACTGATCAATGATCAAATGATTGCGTCTTCTCCCTTTTCCACCAATCTTCTACCTTTAGGAACTGTTAATCTGGGCAGTGTGGTTCGTGTAGAAGCCTTTGCCGAATACGAAATGCAAACTTTAATGGCTTCCGCCGAAACCATATACCAAGGACCATCAGAAATACAACCTGATCCGGTTTTTAACCTGTATGAATCAGAAAATGGAAATGGTTTTACCCGTTTAACCTGGAACAATCCCATGGGAGCATATACCAGCATTGAAATTTACGATGGCGAACGTATTGAAGGCTATGTTGGAAACCGAGTAAAACAACTCGATGTTACAACTGAAACGTCCTACATCGAAAACCTGAACAATGGTGAAACCTATACTTTTTATGTCTATGTAGTGAACGAAAACAACAGCACCGACTTCTTGCGTTATTCCGAAGGCATTGCCATCAGCGTTATTCCAACAGCTGCCGAACTCAACCTCAACGGAACCGTATGGTACAATCCGGGAAGTGCTTTATTCCCTGTTACCATGACCCTTACCTTCCATAACAATACGGTGGATTGGGAAGAGGGCGATTATAACCACCCCGGATTAAGCTATTCGTTTGACGGTTACAACCTTATAGGTATTATCGACGAAGACGGATATTATGAAGGTGAATTTGTTGTTAACGAAGATGCTTCATTCCTTACCTTAATGGAAGATTTCGAGTTCATGAGAATCCAATAGATATTTTTGGTTGATGTATTGAAAAGCCTGATCGATGCGATCAGGCTTTTTTTGGTTACCTTTTCCAAAGTTTGAAACTTTGGAAAAGGTAAAGCTCAACCTACAGCTTCACCCATTTCCCCTTTTTAAACACCCTATCCTGATTATAAATCCTATAGAAGTAAATCCCTGATGCCAGACCGGTAGGGGTAAAAATACAGAGGTTAGCATAAACACGTTCCAACAACACCCGCTGTCCTGTGCCATCCAACAGCTCTATCCAGACTTCTTGTGTGTTTTCCGGCAATGTTACCATGATCCGGTCGGTGCCGGGATTGGGATACACTGTTATCTGATCGGCAAACGCAGGGGAATCATTTATTTTTACCCACACATACTGATTTTCGTAAGCTCCCATATCGATGCGGTTGCCATAGATGCGGGGATTACCGGCTAAATCTTCAGAAAGTAAGCTCATTCCTGTGGTATCCGGGGTTCCTGCATTTATAGCTGGGGAATCATCCTGCAACGACCAATCATATTCCCAGCCATTACTTTCAAGCCCGTAATTTGGGGCAGGGTTCACAAATAGGGGGTCATCGGTAATCATATTGGAACCTGGAGCCCTTCCTTCCCATATGAGGCAGTATTGGAGGTCTGCCGGGCTGAAACAAACAACAGCCATGTCATCCTCTGCTATTTCAGGACTCAAGTTATTCCACAATATATTATTATAAAAACGCATATCGTGCGAAGCTGTCATTATTCCTGGGATTCCACTCTTGTAATAATTGTTTGCCAAAGTATTGTTGAATACATCATGCGTACTTTCTACCCTCCCAAAGGATAATACGTTAACATTATAATTATTAGTAAAAAGATTGTTAGTAAATGTTGAATTTGAAGCTAAAATTGTGACAGTACTCGCGGAGTAGTTATTAAAAAAGGTTGATGCCCTGATTGTGTTGCAAGAAATACTGGGCCAGTCAGAAAGGCAAATGGCAGATCCCCAACCAAAAGAGATTATATACTTGGAAGTTGTATCAGAATACCAGGAAATATTTTGTTTAAACTCAGTATTATTAACCAATAGACTGTCATGTTTGTTACAAAAAATCCCACCTCCTCTAGCCATGGTTTTATTTTGAATAAAATCGCAGTTTGACAAAGTAAGCTTTTGAATGCTGTCGCAATAAATAGCTCCACCAGAGGTTCGAGAATAGTTATAAAAAAAAGTGCAATGATCGAATTCTGTTATTTTGTAGTCTGATATCCGTATGGCGCCTCCCTGGTTTCCTTCCAGATGATCAATTTTTCCCTGAGCCCCATACCATGAGCCTGGAATATTGGCCTGTCCATATTCAAATCGGCAGTAGCTATATCTGGCGTTGCCTTCGGGATTGTCGATGAGGTGAATGCCATGCCATCCTGCCACCAGAGCTGAATCGTACACACCCAGACTGTCAGCTGCAGTGAACAAAATAGGGTTTTCCTCGGTTCCCAGTGCTAGGATATTCCCCCGGATATCAATTTTATAGGGACCTGTGGCGGTGACGACAGTTCCCGGGAGTATTTTCAGTATTTGCTGGGC
The DNA here is from genome assembly GCA_041582875.1 of Bacteroidales bacterium. Classification (GTDB taxonomy): domain Bacteria; phylum Bacteroidota; class Bacteroidia; order Bacteroidales; family F082; genus UBA6244. The sequence goes on from JBFHGX010000043.1 coordinate 23,591, forward strand.
TGTAAATGTAGTGTCGGCATTGAGTTCTATATTTCCGGACCAGACAATGGTGTCAAATATTGGAGATGTCAAATTTCCTGCCATACTTGCAACCGGGGACAAAACAATTAGTAGATATAGTATATATTTCATAGGAGGGAATTAAAAAAGTAGCTTTCTAATAATCAATTATCAGAAAGCTACATTTCAATTAATTAATATCAGGTAAACATTCGTATTCAGAATAAAAAACATTGTAACCGTGATAATAAGTATATCCATCATTACCATATTGATCTTCTTCTTCAACGTATAAAGAGACAATATCCACGCTTGTGAAAAAATAATTCCCGTCAGGAATAAGGCCTCCATTTTGAACATGATGATAAAACAAATTGAATCCATTATTTAGATAATTATTCCAATATGGACTGTCATGACATGGAATGGTTTTAGGAATCGCGAGCCATTCAGAATAAATTGAATTAATTTCTGTTCCCGGAGACCAATGTTCCATATTTGTTTGGATAATCTTTATCCCACCACCACATGTAGGTACTGGAACATATACTGGATTTGGATTATTAAACCGCCATTCCAACTCTTCTCCAGCATCTGAATATATAGTGGTTGGCGTATCGCACCTACCCGCAGTTTCGCCATAATACCATTCTTCATTTGAGAACGGGGTGTATAAGCTTCCTCCTCCAAGTCCAAATCCTGTAGTCACAACAACTTCTGCCTCAGAGGAACGAGATGTCAGGTTGATGCTCACATTACCAACCACCATGTGAGCGTCTTCATTTCCATATTGTAGGATACTGGTATTTAAATCGGATTCCAAATCGCCCATTAAAACTGAAAGAGCAACAACGCTGATCATGTTATTTTCATCAACAGGAAGTGAATAAGTAGCAGAGTCCACGTCAAATTTATGGTGGGCAGAATCAGGATACCCTGAAGTTACATTATAATACGCTTCGACATACCATTGTGCACTGTCGATGGTCATGAGGGTGGCGCTTTTTTGAGAATTCTGCATTTCATACTTAAAATTAACCAGCTTGTTGTAAACAATTATCCCATTATCAGAATACAGTTGTTCTGTATTAGAATTGCTTTGTACAGGCTCTGTATTCTTCTTACAGGCATAAAAAATGGTGACTGTTAGGCCGGCTAAAAGTATTACAATTAAAATTTTCTTCATTTTATCAATGTTTAAAATTAGTTAAAATTGCCATGTTCCGTTGCTGTTCTTCAAACATATTGATAAAAGGTAAGCAGGCTAAACTTATCTGCCCTTATCGACTGACCAAAATGAATTACTTTTGCCGTTGCCTCCTTTCATGATTATTTTGAACAGTAATTGCAGTTGCGTTCATATATATTATGTTA
>JBFHGX010000044.1:0-24528 GCA_041582875.1 Bacteroidales bacterium
ATTTCCCTCATCACCATACTCTCATTTTTTTCATATCAACTTAAGGCTCAACCACCCGTAGAGCCAAAATCGGCTGAAGGTCAGTTGTTGATTCAGCTCGGCACAAATCATACCATTGACGACTTTATGAAGGAAGCGCAATCAATCGTTGTCCTGCCTTACCAGGTAGTTTCTGAACGTTTTAGGGTTTATTTGATAAGGTATGACCCCGCCAAACGCATGCCACAGGAGATCATGCGTTCCATATCAGAAATCTCAGGAGTGATTCATGTTCAGAAAAATCACTTGGTAAGCGTAAGGGAATTGGAGGAAGCCTGTTATCCCAGCGATGATTTTTTTACCAGTCAGTGGTCGATGTTAAATACCGGACAAGCCGGAGGTTTGCCCGGCGCAGACATTGATGCCCTATCGGCATGGGATTATACCACAGGAGGGATTACCGCTCTGGGCGACACCATTGTGGTAGCTATTTTGGATGGAGGCAGTGACCTGAATCATGAAGACGTTGATTTTTGGAAAAACCACTTGGAGATACCCAACAATGCGATCGATGACGACCTGAATGGTTACATTGATGACTATGACGGGTGGAATTCGTACAACCACACAGGAACCATACCTTTATACAACCATGGAATTCATGTTACAGGAATTGCCGCTGCCATTGGAAACAATGGGCTTGGCGTTACCGGAATCAACTGGGGAGCAAGGGTAATGCCTATTGCTGGCTCCTCCTCCACCAGTGAAGCCACTGTTGTGGAGGCCTTGTCGTATATATATGTTCAACGCGAAAGATATAACCAAACCAACGGTGTTGAAGGCGCCTTTGTGGTAGCCGACAATTGCTCTTTTGGAGCAGATGGTGGCGATCCTGCCGACTTTCCCATTTGGGAAGCCATGTACGATAGTTTAGGTCAAATTGGGGTGGTTACTGTAGGCGCCACGGCCAACAAAAATTGGAATATCGATGAGGTGGGAGATGTTCCCACTGCATTTGACACGCCTTATATGATAACGGTAACCAACACCACCAAACAAGACGTAAAATACACCAGCGCCGGCTATGGCATCACCACCATTGATTTAGGAGCACCCGGTACACTTATTATGTCGTGTCGCATTAATGACACCTATGGCACCAGTACAGGCACCTCCATGGCAGCACCCCACGTTACCGGAGCCGTGGCCTTGCTTTACGCTGCAGCTGATTCGGCAACCATGGCCGATTTTAAAGCCAATCCGGCCAACGCATCAATCGCCATAAAAGAAGCCATTTTGAACAGTGTGGATCCATTACCATATTTTGACACCTTAACGGTAACAGGAGGCCGACTAAATGTTTTTAAGGCACTAAAGGAAATTTATCATGGACCGATTATGCATGTGGATGATTGCGAAGTACAGGATTCTCTCGAACCCAACAACAGCAAAATCTATCCACTCATTCTAACCAATACAGGAGAGACGTTGTTGGAATTTAGTTTAAGCATCCCTAACCAACCCAGCTGGATAGAAGTTTCAGCAGCAAACTACAAAATTGATCCTGATAGTGAATCTCTCATCCAGTTAACCTTTAACAGTACCGGTTTGGTTTATGGAAATTATTCGTGTGACTTAATCATACAGTCAGAAACCCTTCCTGATAAAATCATTCCCATTACCCTGGTAGTTGACAGCAGTGTCGGCACCATAGAAACCCCCTTTGGCAACTCCCATATTTTATACCCGAATCCCTTTAGCAACCAGCTAACGCTTGACATGAATGAAGCCAACAAAGGTTTTGTTCTCCTTCAAATTTATAATCAAATGGGAGAATTGGTCATGGTGGAAGATAATTTACAATCGGGGAAAACACAGCTGTCAGCAAAAACAAAAGACCTCCCCTGCGGCATTTATTTTTACCACATACAAACGATTGGACAGAAATTTATTCGGGGAAAGCTGTTGAAAATTAAAGGTTAATCAGGAACTTTTTAACCGAAAGATCGTTAGAAAATACTGTTGTTCCCTTATTTGCTAATCCAGTATGCAGGGTTTTGAGGAACTGACCCTTTTCGAACTTCAAAGTGCAATTCAGTTTCCGATTTAAGGTTGGTGTGCACCCGTCCCAAAAGTTGCAAGGTTTTCACCTTGTCGCCCTTTTGCACATAAACTTGGTCAAGGTTTGAATACACAGTAAAATAATCGCCATGCTTGACAATGACCGCAATATTGGTATTGGAAATTTTGGTAACACTGGCTACCCGGCCATCGTACACGCAACGGGCATCACTATTTTTTGAGGTTGCCATATCCACCCCATTGTTCTTGGTTTGCACTTTTTTTAATACCGGATGTTTGTGTACACCATAGGTTTCACTAATCACACCGCGTTCCAAAGGCCAGGGAAGCTTTCCCTTATTGGCCAGAAAAGTAGTTGAGAGGGTTCGTTCTTCAGGAGTAAGCTCATAATTAACCTTTTTGCCGGAAGCACTAACTTTAACCGTTTCGGCAGCGATAATTCTATCAATTTGATCAGCCAGTTTCCGGGCCTCCCCCTCTTTATCTCTCAAAGCCTTTTTTAGTTGTTTTTCTTGACCATTCAATGAAGCTGCCACTTGCTTTTTCTCCAAACGCTCCTTTTCCAACAAATAAACCTCATTATTTTCCTTCGACAGCAACCCACTTAATTTTTCTTTTTCTTGTTTTAAAGCCAATAAAGTTGCTTTTTTTTCTTGCTCTTTTTCAGTAATCTCAGATGCTTGCCGACGAATATACTCACTTAGCTGATCAAGATAACGCATGCGTTGATATGCTTGATTCAGGCTTTCGGCCGAGAACAAAAAAATGAGTTTATTATAAGCCGTTTTATATTGATAGGCATACCAAGCCATCTTGGCATATTCTGTTTTAAGGGCTTTTAAATCGCGTTCAAGATTTCGTAAACTAAGCTCGGTAGTTTCAATACTTGTGGTTAAACTGTATATTTCCAGTTTGTAATTGGCCAGTAAATTGCTTCTTTTATCGATTTTTACTTCAACCAGGTTTAATTGTTTAAGTGACGATTTTTTATTGTTCACTACCTCAGAAATCAACTTATTGGTATAGGCAATTTCCGATTCAATTTTTTTTCTCTTGGCCTCCAGTTCTTTTTGACTTTCCTGCGCAAGCAGATTTGTCACAAACCCCATGAGGATAAAAATGAACACACCTATATTAACTGCTGATTTCATCATCTTTACTCGATCATTTTATCGTATTTCGAGGGAATACTAAACGGAAAACTAAGGTCTTTATTCAGTTCGGTTCGACTAAAATCGACTTGTATATGAATGGTCTTTTGACTATTGATATTGATATGAATGCTGGAAGGAAACAATTGCCCGTCAATATCGATATAATCATCATAAAACACCTGCAAATTATTGACGTTTTCCTCTCCTTTTTCCTTGATGTCGATACGTCTGATTCTGAAATTATCAGGATCGAGCCATATTTGTTGCACCAAAACCCGGGTATCAATTTCACCTGATTTGATAAAACGCTTTATTTTTCTGCGTTCGCGGATGGTCATCCTGTACAATTCTCCATCCACTGACGATTTATATTTATTTACATCATACTGCGTCAGGTCGTTACCCACCAACATCGATTGAAGTAAATCATAATCGATGGTGGTATGCAGCAAACTATCGATGAGGGCATATTCACCTGTAAAATAGCTTTTATTTAACCTGTTAATGAACATTACACTGTCATTACTCAACAGCACACGTGCTGCTTCGATGCCCAGAGCAGGGCTAAAAGACATCCAGATCAGGCTATCATTTTGGATGCGGAGCTGACCTTTCAGGTTGGTGACCTTTCGGTTTTGTTCGAACTCCAGACTAAATTTTGCATTCAATGTATTAAATGTCAATTGATTCGTTTTCAACTGATCGTAAAGATAATCAAAACCATATTCTTGGATGGAACGACGCAGCACCTGTTTGTTGCTCCTACACGAACTGAGTGTAACAAGCAACAACGCCAATGCAACCAAACCTATCTGAACCCTACTTCTCATCTAATTTTTTATCTTTTATTTTCTTTTTCAAAACAGCCGAAGTATCTGGTTTTCCATCTGCTTGAATCCAAAATTCTACCGCTTTATCCACTTTTCCGAGTTTAAATAGAATATCGCCATAGTGCTCCAAAACCACACCACTGGCACTCCCCTTATTATTATAAGCTTTTTCGATCCATATTAAGGCCTCCTCATATTTACCTTGTTGAAACAATACCCAGGCATAAGTATCCAAATTATTGCTGTTATAAGGGTCCAATTCAACCGAACGTTTGGCCATTGAAGCTGCTTTAACCAACTGTTTGGATCCCAGCGATAGGTAGTAAGCATAATTATTCAACACCACCGAATTGTCCGGATTGAGAACCAACACCTTATCATATGATGCGTAAGCTGCATCCAGTTCATTTTTAGCATGATAAACATCTCCAAGCGTAGAATAAAACTGCTCGAGTAATGCATTGTTGTTGACCACAAAATCCTTCCCTGATTTCAAATAGGCTTCCGCTTTAACATAATCTTTCAGCTGCAGATTGGCCAAACCCGCAAAAAAGTAAGGCAAAGGGTAATTGGGGAAAATGTCCACTGCTTCTTCACTATCTATAGCCAACAGCGCAAAGTCCTGAAGGTTTAAGTCGCAGAAAAGCAATTGCTCCCAAATGGGATAATTGCCTTGATCACTCTCCAGAATTTCTTTAAACAAAGGGCGAGCTTTTGAGTACTCCCCATTTTCGTATAACATGGTCGCATAAAAAGTATGCGACAAAATTTCATCCGGATGCGCGTTCATCAACACCTCCGACAATTCGAGTGCATGTTTTTTTTGCTGGTCACTCAGGTTTCCCTGATAATAATTCACCAACAGATTAATCTTGGTTTTCAAATCCAACTGCGTGTTGGCCAATCCCAGTTTAAGCTCTTTGAATGATTGCTCGGTAAGCCCTTTTTTATTGTAAAAATCAGCCAACGAGATGTGTACATAAGGATCACTTGGGTTCAATTCAACAATTTTTTCATAGGCCGCAATGGCTTGATCATCCATGTCGTTTTTAGCGCAAAACTCAGCCATCAGCGCATAATAGCGTGGATCTTGCGGATTGGAATCGATGAGTTTTTGAAACTCCTCCACCCCTTTTTCTGGCTGTTTTAGCTTTTCGTAAAACCCCACCTTTTGGAGGGTAAGCCCTTCGTTTACACCAACTTCTTTTTCAATATTATCGTAAGCTACAATGGCATTTTTATAATCGCCGGTAAAATAATAGGCAAAGGCCAGTTCCTGCAAGAAATCGAGATTAGAAGGATTATTTTCTACCAGAGACTCATAGGTCACCACATATTGATCGTACTGCTCATTGGCCTTACAAACATTGGCATACAACACCTGATACCATTTGTTGGAGGGGTCAAGTTCTTTGGCCAGTTGGGCTGCTTCGAGCGCTTCATCCTTGCGGTCCATATTCAAGTACAAACGCCCTTTTTCGTACCAGGCAGCACCATCTTGAGGGTCAATTTCGAGTGCTTCATCAAAAAAAGCCAATGCTCCCTCCATATTTCCCTTACTCTTTTCTACAAGCCCTTTACCAAACAAGTCTGCTTCTTGCATGCGTTCCTTTTCAGAGAGTTCTTTTACTTTGTTTTTCGACCTTCTTCCTTGTGAAAAACCCAAATTACTCAACAAGAAAAACGTGATGATGATCAGGATCAGTGATTTAAAATTCATTCCCGGCATTTGAGTGTATGTATTTATTTTTTTCCTGTATGGCCAAATCCTCCAGCGCCCCGATCAGTATCGGAGAGGGATTCTGCCAGCTCCAGTTGAGCCTGAACATGAGCAGAAATAATCATTTGGGCAATACGTTCCCCATTGTTAATTTCGAAATCTTCATTTGATAAATTAACCAAAATCACCTTTATTTCGCCACGGTAGTCGGCATCGATGGTTCCGGGAGTATTGAGCACGGTGATGCCGTGCTTGGCTGCCAACCCACTACGTGGACGCACCTGAGCTTCATATCCAACAGGCAATTCCATGAACAAACCGGTGGGAATAAGTGCTCTTTCAAGGGGCTTTAATATAACAGAGGTCGCCAAAAAAGCCCTAAGATCCATTCCTGCTGAAGCGGGAGTTTCGTATTGGGGCAAGGCGTGAGACGAACGATTGATAACTTTTACTTTCATGGACTGGTTATGGATTTATCCTAAAAAAATTAAAGGCAAGAGGCAAAAATAATTAAAAAATAGCGGTAATGAGCAGATTTATGAATATGTAACATCTTTAATAAGAAAGCACACAAAAACGAAAAACCATCCATACGCAGCGCAATCGGTTGAAATAAAAAAAAATCGCGAATAAGAATACGCAATAAACTTGACCACATCACCTCGATTACGCTCAACAATCAGTTAATTTCAATAATATTGCATGGCAATAATCCGTTATTTTGAGTCAATTTAGATAACCTTTTAAATAGATGAAATTGGGTTACTTAACTTAAAATAACATATATACATAACAAAATATTAGTACATTTGGCCAATGAATCTAGAGAAGAAACCAAAAATAAAAGCACACCCTATGAAAAAAATCACTGTAATTGGCGCCGGAAACGTTGGAGCAACGGTTGCCAATGTAATTGCTCACAAAAATCTATGTAAGGAAGTCGTACTTGTTGACATCAAGGAAGGTACCGCTGAAGGTAAAGCTCTGGACATTTGGCAATCGGCTCCTATCAACCACTTCAACACCCGTGTTACCGGAGTTACCAATGATTATCTGGCCACCAAAGGCTCAGGCGTTATTGTTATCACCTCTGGTATTCCCAGAAAGCCCGGCATGTCGCGCGACGACTTAATTAAAACCAATGCTGCCATTGTAAAGGAAGTAACTGAAAAAGCCACCAAGTACTCTCCGGATGCCATCATCATCATTGTAAGTAACCCATTGGATGTAATGACCTACGCTGCCTATTTGGCTGCCAACAAACCATCGAATAAAGTATTTGGTATGGCCGGAACACTGGACACAGGTCGTTATCGTGCGTTCATTGCCAATGCTTTGAATGTTGACCCCATTGATGTTCATGCATTACTGATGGGTGGGCATGGTGATACCATGGTGCCACTACCACGTTACACTTCGGTAAACGGTATTCCTGTAACCGAATTGCTTGGCAAAGAAGAGCTGGATAAAATTGTTGAACGCACCAAAAAAGGTGGTGGAGAACTTGTAACCCTGATGGGCACAAGCGCTTGGTACGCACCTGGTGCAGCTGCAGCTCAAATTGTAGAGGCGATTGTTGACGATCAAAACCGTGTACTCCCAGTTTGCGCCATGTTGAATGGCGAATATGGCCAAAAAGGTGTATATTTGGGGGTTCCATGTAAAATTGGTAAAAATGGCATTGAAGAAGTTATTAAAATTGCTTTAAATAACGAAGAACAAGCCTTATTGGATATTTCGGCTAAAGCGGTAAAAGACTTAATGAAATCGCTCGACGACATGAAATTATTTGAATAAAATAGGTCTATTCATTGATGGTTGCGATTCTTGTATAGACTTGACGACGCCCTTTTCGGAGGGCGTTTTTTTATATTTCAACTTATCTTTGTAAAAAACGGAAGCATGAAAAAAATGATTGTTTTAACCGGAGCCGGAATGAGTGCTGAAAGTGGCATCAATACCTTTCGCGATCACAACGGATTGTGGGAAAATAACAGGGTAGAAGATGTGGCCACTCCGGAAGCCTGGCAAAAAAACCCGGCATTGGTAAATGAGTTTTACAACCAACGAAGAAAACAACTCATGGAGGTACAACCCAACACAGGTCATCTTACCCTTGTAGAAATGGAAAAACATTTCGATGTGCACATCATTACACAAAATGTAGATGATTTACACGAGCGGGCCGGATCGAAAAATGTCCTCCATTTACATGGTGAGTTGAAAAAAGTACGCAGTTCAGTAGACCCAGATCTCATTTTTGAATTAGAGGGCTGGGAGCTGAGAATAGGGGACTTATGCCCTAAAGGAAGTCAGCTACGTCCACATATTGTTTGGTTTGGAGAATATGTCCCTATGATTGAATCGGCCATTGAACTGGCCTCACAAGCTGAAATTTTAGTAGTAATTGGTACTTCTATGGCTGTGTATCCAGCTGCAAGTTTGGTTCACTATGTAACCAGTAATATCCCAAAGTACTACATCGATCCAAAGGCATTTCCTATTAGCGGCATCAATAACCTTCAAACTATTCGAGAAAAAGCGGGTATTGGAGTTAAAACACTGATGGAGAAGCTGCTTTAGTATTTTGACCTGATTAGAACAAAGACAGCCATTTTAAACCTATACATTCAGAACCTATATTCTAAAAGAATCCCTTGCGAGTCACTAAACCAACAGTTCAAAATCGTCCCAATCGGGACCCACATTAAACTTTTCTCGAAAGCGAACCAATTCGCTACCTAACAAGACGGCAGACAAAGCTGTATCCTGATTTTCAGTTCCTTTTGAAATAATCTGACCTTTAGCATCCACCACCATTGTAGAACCATTGTAGTCGAACCCGAGGTTATCGGTACCCACACGATTTACACCAATCACCATCGCTTGATTTTCAATGGCGCGAGCGATTAAAAGCTGCCGCCATGGATAACTTCTTACGGCAGGCCAGTTGGCCAGATAAATGGCCAAATCGTATTCGAATTCATTTAAATCATACCTGTTTTTACTCCATACGGGGAAGCGCAAATCGTAGCAAATCATGGGTCTGATTTTCCAACCATTAAGCTCCACCACCAAAGGCTGCGTTCCGGCCTTAATCTGTTTGTCTTCACCCCCCATTGAAAAGACATGTCGCTTTTCATACAGCCGATAATCGCCATCGGGAGTCATCCACACCAATGTGTTGGCATAACCAAATTCGTTTTGAAGCAGCAAGGTTCCTGCCACCACAGCACCTGTTTTAACCGACATACTTTTCATCCAATCCATGGTTGGCCCCAGGAGGGTTTCAGCATGGGTAAGTGGATTTACTGGGAAACCTGTCGTAAACGTTTCAGGCAACAAAATCAGATGATGATCTTCAAAATGCTTTTCAATGCGGTTGGTAAAAGCATTGCGGTTAGCTTCAGGGTTTTCCCAAACAAGATCGGCCTGTAGCGCCAGTATTTTTAAATCCTGCATAATATTTCACCCGCTTTTTGGAGTGTTTCTTCTGTTTTTGCAAAACAGAACCTAAGTGCATGGTTATCTACCTTTTCGCGATAAAATGGCGAAACCGGCACAGCTGCTAACTTATGTTCTTTTACCATCCACTCGGCAAATTCCATTTCTTTTTGATCAGAAATAGCACTATAGTCGAGCAGTTGAAAATAGGTACCATGGCAACTCAAAGGCTTAAACCTGGAACCTTTAATGGCCTCCAGAAACAGGTCGCGTTTTTTTTGATAAAACACTCCTAAATGTATGTAATTTTCAGGATCTTGCATATACTCAGCTACCGCATATTGCACCGGAGTATTTACCGCAAACACCACAAATTGATGCACTTTACGGACCTCTCTGGTCAGTTTTTCCGGAGCAAGAATAAACCCTGTTTTCCATCCTGTAGCATGAAATGTTTTCCCAAAAGACCCGACCACTATACTATGCGAGGCCAATTCGGGATACTTACAAACGCTATCATGTTTTACCCCATCAAAAATAAGGTGTTCATATACTTCATCGCTCAAAATGATGATATCGGTACCTTTGGTTAAACGTTCGAGACGCATCAAATCTTCCTCCGTTAAAATACTTCCTGTAGGATTATGAGGCGTATTGATAATAATCATGCGGGTACTGCTCGAAATCATCCTTGTGACCTCCTCCCAATTGATGCGGTAATCGGGGAAGTTAAGCTGAGCATGCTTTACCAAGCCACCGTTGAGCGTGATGGCCGGCGCATAGCTATCATAGGCAGGTTCAAAAATAATCACCTCATCGCCTTTGTGTACCAGGGCCGAAATGATGGTATAAAGAGCCTGAGTAGCTCCTGCCGTGATGGTGACTTCCGTTTCGGGATGGTACTGGGCACCATAATTTTGTACAAATTGTTTGGAAATGGCTTCACGCAACACCTTAACTCCGGGCATGGGGGCATATTGATTAAACCCTTTTTTCATGTAATGATGTACCAAATCGACCAATTGCTCTGAAACTGGAAAATCAGGAAATCCCTGGGCCAGGTTCATGGCATTATGCTGTGTAGCCAGCTGGGTCATCACCGCAAAAATGGAGGTTCCGGTTTGAGGTAATTTAGAGATGATATTGCCGTCGTAATCGTTCATTGTCATTTTTTTCTGTAAGTCACAAAAGTAAAGAAAATGCTCAATGATTTTCAGTTACGGAATATTAGTGGCTTTCTTTTTTGATTTTGGGACGTATAAGCAGACGTAAAGTTTGATTGTAGCTGAAGTAATTGTAGGCCCAATCCAGCAAAATAAAAAAGCGGTTTTTGACCCCAACAATCGACATCAGGTGGACAGCTGACCACAAGAACCAGGCTACAAATCCATGTAAATGCAAACCTGGCAAATCAGCAACTGCCAGGTTACGTCCAACCGTAGCCATCGATCCTTTATCACGGTATACGAAACGCTTCCATTGCCTGCCTTTTTTTTCACAGATCAAATTGGATGCTAAATTAGCTGCTTGCTGTATGGCCACCTGAGCCACTTGTGGATGTCCTTTAGGAGTTTGGTCGTTTTGCATCAAACAAATATCACCCAAAGCATAAACATGAGATAACCCATTCAGTTGATTGAACTCATTCACGAGTAGTCGTCCACCATGGCCATAGCAAGCCTCCGGTAATCCGGCAACGACATTGGCTTTTACCCCTGCAGCCCATATTAAGGTATGTGTCCGGTGAACGTTACCATCTTTTAACATCACCTGACCATGGGTAGCGTCCAGTACCTGGGTATTCAACCTCACTTCTACACCCAATCTTTTCAAGTATTTGAGCGATCGTATTCCGGCTTTGACCGACATACCACTCAGCAAGCTTCCCGAAGCTTCAAACAAGTGAATTTTCATCAGATTGAAATCCAATTCAGGATAATCTTTGGGCAAAATATATTTTTTCATTTCCGCCAGAGCACCCGCAAGTTCAACGCCAGTGGGACCTCCACCTACAATAACCATATTCAAGTAGGCAGCCATCTTTTGCTCATCGGTATGATTTAGTGCTTTTTCGTAATTACTAAGAATGGTATTTCGGATCAGGATGGCATCGGAGACTGATTTCATGGACAATGCCTGATCTTCGATGTGCTGATTTCCAAAAAAGTTGGTCTCGCCTCCGGCAGCTATCACCAAAAAATCATAACTAAGCTGTCCGATGGAAGTCACAACAAACCCTTTATCATGATGAATTTCAAGCAATTCAGCAATCCGAAAATGGAAACGCTTTTGTTTTTGAAACAAAATCCGCAAGGGAAATGAAATGGCACTGGGTTCGAGACCCGCAGTAGCCACCTGATAAAATAAAGGTTGAAACTGATGGTAATTGTTTTTATCAATAATCACCACCTGATAACCTGAATTAAAGAGTCGGCGTGCCAATTTTAAGCCTGCAAATCCGGCACCAACAATTACAATGCGTTTATACTGGGGTTGTGGTATATGTGCGATAGGGTTCATAGTATTGACTGAGAATAATTTAGATAACAAAAAAGGTGCAAACCATTGCAATGGTCAAAAATACAATAATAATACATGGTATTATTTCATCTATTTTCACCTTTATTTACATTTTTCACAATCAGGAATGCTGATGTTTGTTACTTTTGCAAAAATTGTCATTTCACTTATAAACTAACATTGTTATCATGAATAGTATTGATAATTACGACTTTAGAAACAAGAAAGTAATTGTTCGTGTTGATTTTAATGTGCCTTTGGATGCCCAATTCAACATTACGGACGACACCCGCATAAAAGCAACCATTCCGACCATCAAGAAAATTTTACAAGGTGGAGGATCCGTTATCCTGATGTCGCATTTGGGTCGCCCAAAAGATGGCCCCGAAGACAAGTTTTCGTTGCGCCATGTTGTGGAAGATTTATCCAATAAATTAGGAACAAGTGTTCTATTTGCCGATGATTGTGTGGGCGAATCAGCTAAGCGATTGGCTGCTGGTTTATTGCCAGGACAAGTTTTGTTGCTTGAGAATCTTCGCTTTTACAAAGAAGAAACCAAAGGAGATGTAGAATTTGCAAAAAAACTAGCTGATTTGGCAGATGTTTATATGAATGACGCATTTGGAACTGCTCATCGCGCGCACGCTTCCACAGCCATTATTGCTCAGTTTTTTCCTGAAGACAAATTATTTGGCTACGTCATGGGGAACGAGCTCAACAGTATCAACAAGGTACTTAAAGAAGGAAATAAACCCATCACTGCCATTTTGGGAGGCGCTAAGGTATCAGGAAAAATTGAAATCATCAACAACCTTATCGATAAAGTAGACAATTTAATCATCGGTGGAGGAATGATGTTTACCTTCATTAAAGCAATGGGCGGTGCCACCGGGAACTCACTTGTAGAGGATGAATTGATTGAAACAGCCAAATCGGCCATGGAAAAAGCAAAATCGTTAGGTGTAAATTTTTATATTCCTACCGACGCTGTTATTGCTGACAAATTTGACAATGAAGCCAATCGCAAAGCCTGCAAGGCTGATGTGATACCTGACGGATGGATGGGACTGGATATAGGTCCTGATACCATTGCTCAATTCAGCAAAGTTATTCTTGATTCTTCCACCTTACTTTGGAACGGACCTATGGGAGTTTTCGAAATGGACAACTATGCACAGGGAACCATTGAAATTGCCAAGGCCATTGCCAAAGCCACACAAAAAGGTGCTTTCTCACTTGTTGGTGGTGGCGACTCAGTAGCTGCTGTAAACAAATATCACTTGAGTGATCAGGTAAGCCATGTTTCTACAGGTGGCGGAGCCATGTTGGAATACATTGAAGGAAAAGTGCTGCCAGGCGTTGCAGCGATTCAAGAATAAAGGAATTGCAAATCGTTTCAACCCCGTTTTTGTTAAAATGATAACAAAAACGGGGTTTTTTTATTGCGATTAACTCGTGGTTCAGCACTTAATATCAGCCACACACAGACCTCACTCAATTTTACAGATTTACATCTGATATTCTGATTATTACGCCTTTTATTTATCACAGATACAAATACCAAACAAATAGGCGCAATCGTTTGCAAAAAACGATAAAATAGTCGTAATTTTGTTAGCTTAAACAATCCGCATAAAAATGGATAAACTTTTCAGAAAAGATGCGTTTAACTACCACGCACTCGGTCGTCCCGGAAAAATTGAGGTAGTACCAACCAAACCTTATACCACCCAACGTGACCTATCGCTGGCCTACACTCCTGGAGTGGCAGATCCTTGTCTCGCTATTGAAAAAAACCCGGAAGATGTATATAAATATACTGCTAAAGGTAATTTAGTTGCGGTAATTTCCAACGGAACAGCTGTACTTGGGCTTGGAAACATCGGCCCCGAAGCCGGCAAACCTGTGATGGAAGGCAAAGGCTTGTTATTTAAAGTTTTTGCTGACATTGATGTTTTCGATATCGAAGTGAACGAGATGGATCCTGAGAAATTTATTCAGGTGGTTAAAGCCATTGCACCAACTTTTGGAGGCATTAATCTGGAAGACATCAAAGCCCCTGAATGTTTTGAGATTGAAGACCGGTTGAAAAAGGAACTCAACATTCCCATCATGCATGATGATCAACATGGCACAGCCATTATCACCTCTGCAGGCTTATTGAACGCACTGGAAATCAACAAGAAAAAAATAGAAGATCTGAAGATAGTAGTAAATGGAGCCGGTGCAGCTGCCATTTCATGTACCAGACTGTATATCGCCTTAGGAGCCAAAAGAGAGAACATCATCATGCTCGACAGTCGCGGTATACTACACAAAGACCGCACTGACCTTAACGAAACTAAAAAGCAATTTGTTACAAAGACATCGGCTCGCACGCTTGAAGAAGCGCTAATAGGTGCTGATATGTTTTTAGGCTTGTCGGTTGGTGGAGTGATGAAGAAAAAGATGCTTTTGTCGATGGCCAATGACCCGATTGTTTTTGCACTCGCCAATCCCAACCCAGAAATAACCTATGACGAAGCAACTGAAACCCGCAAAGATGTGATTATGGCGACCGGGCGTTCAGACTATCCCAATCAGATAAACAATGTTCTTGGATTTCCATTTATTTTTAGAGGAGCGTTGGATGTTCGGGCCTGTGAGATTAATGAAGAAATGAAACTCGCAGCTTCAAAAGCACTGGCACAACTGGCAAAAGAACCCGTTCCGGAAGAGGTAAATCTGGCTTTCAAGGTGCATAACCTCACTTTTGGCAGAGAATATATTATTCCTAAACCTACCGATCATCGCTTAATAGAGCGGGTGGCACCGGCAGTAGCCAAAGCAGCAATGGATTCAGGAGTAGCGGCGAACCCCATTACCGACTGGGATCAGTACCGTTTAACCTTACAAAAGAGGTTGGGACTTTCGAATCCACTCAAGCGTCAGATGAAAGCCATCTGTAAATCGGATATTAAAAGAATTGTTTTGGCAGATGCAGAGCACTACGACATGCTTAAGGCGGCCGAAATTGTTATCAACGAAAAGATTGCCCATCCTGTTTTGGTAGGTGATAAAACAATCATCACCAATATTATTAAGGAATATGAATTGGATTTGGAAAATGTAGAGATCATGGATCCACATTCCAAAGAAATGATTGAAAAACGAGATCATTATGCCGAAATTCTTTATAAAAAACGTCAGAGACGTGGCATGACTTTGCATGCAGCAAATGCAGCTTTGAAAAGCAAGAATTATTTTGGATTGATGTTGCTTGAAACAGGAATGGCCGATGGTTTAATTTCCGGAATTGCGCGCAGTTATCCTGATTCAATTCGTCCAGCTTTGCAGGTTGTTGGCAAAAAGCCTAACTCCAAGATTGTCAGTGGTATGTATATCATCAACACCAAGGAAGGCCCATTATTTTTGAGCGATTGCACGGTAAATCAACAACCCACCACCGAAGAATTGGTGGAAATTACCGTTCAAACTGCAGAAGCGGTGAAACGTTTTGGCATCGAGCCCCGCATTGCCATGTTATCGTATTCCAATTTTGGAACCGTGAACAGTCCTTTAACTATACGTCAGAAAGAGGCAGTCAGTATACTTCATCGCGATTATCCGGATATGATTGTTGATGGTGAGATGCAGGCCAACACAGCACTTAACGAAGATTTACTCCAAGGTAGTTTCCCCTTTTCAAAGCTGAATGGAAAACGAGCAAACACCTTGATATTCCCTACATTGGCGGCTGCAAACATTGCCTATAAACTATTACAAGAATTAGGTAAGTTTGAAGTAGTAGGTCCCATTTTGAATGGTATGAATAAACCTGCTCACGTATTACAAATGGGTAGTAACGTAAACGATATCGTCAACATGATTATGGTGGCCTCTTTGGATGCAATCAACAAAAATCAGGTTAGTGATTTGGATTTAGAGTAATTATTGACGGAAATATTCACCAGAGGTGAAATATTTCGCAGAAATGTTTACTTTTGCATTCCCAATTCACAAAATCGTTGCCCAAGTGGCGGAATTGGTAGACGCGCTGGTCTCAAAAACCTGTGAGGTAACACTCGTGCCGGTTCGATCCCGGCCTTGGGTACAAACTGAAAACAAAGCCTTTATGTTAAGTAATTAGCATAGAGGCTTTTTCTTGTGGTGATAAATCGACAAAACAATAAAAGAGAAATGGAGAAATAAAAGAGTGAATCCTCTTAACAAGCACCAAATGAAATGGGCATAGCTTAAATGAAACATGTCAAGGCCATTCACATTTTGAATTTCGCTATTTTAGTTCCATAAAACATTTGTCTAAAAATGAAAACCAGTATTTCAATTTTTATCAAAAAAAATCTTAACCCGTTAACAACAACTTAATCTACTTATGATGTATAATTAACAAACTGACCAGAGAATTATGAGGCAAATATTTTTAAATGATGGGCATAAACTACCAATAGTAGGATTTGGAACCTATAAATCTATTGAGAAGGAAGGCATTGAATCGGTCACCTTAGCTATTTCCAAGGGTTATTTTTTAATAGATACGGCAGCAATTTACGGCAATGAAGAAGCTGTTGGAAAGGGAATCAAAACCAGCGGAGTCTCAAGAGAAAATATTTTCATAACAACAAAAATATGGCGCGAAAGTCTGGGTTATGAATCAACCAAAAAAGAATTTCAAAAATCCCTAGACAGACTTTATTTAGACTACATTGATTTATACTTAATACACTGGCCAGCTAATGCTAAAAACTACACCAACTGGCAAAAAACCAATGCTGAAACTTGGCGAGCGATGGAGGAGTTACAAATGGAAGGCAAAATAAAATCTATAGGAGTAAGCAATTTTTTTCAAGAACATTTAGAATCTTTATTTCAGACAGCCAAGGTTATTCCGGCAATTAATCAAATAGAATTTCATCCAGGATATTGGCAACAAGAGTTAGTAGAATACTGCAAAAGAAAAAATATTGCAGTTGAGGCATGGTCACCTTTTGCAAGAGGCAAGGTGCTTGAAAACCATGTTTTAAAAGAAATTGCTAACAAACACAACAAATCTGTATCACAAATATGCCTGAGATGGATTATTCAACATGATGTTATCGTTATTCCAAAATCAACATCACCCAAAAGAATTGAAGAAAATATCAACCTTTTCGATTTTGAATTAACTCCTTCAGAAATGGAGCTAATTAATGACCTTCCTACAATGGGTTTCAGCGGAGAATCGCCTTACGATTGGCCAGAAAGGATTTGAGAAAGTGAAAAACGATGGCAATAATAAACATCTGGCCTCAATTCAACTGAGCTATTTGTCCAAATAATCCAGGCCATTTATAAGGCGCTCAAATCGTCTTCAACTTTTTTGCCTCTTAATGTATTTTATCTCTTCATGGAAATTGCTCTGTTTTCTCTTGCTTTAATAAATGTCTCCAGTATCCATGGACCAAATTTATGTGTGTAAATCATACGCAGATTTGTATTTTGATCTCCAAGTCAACGCGCTACATTACTTGTATAACCCACATAATAAAGGTCTTGAGTCTCTGAACACAAAATGTAAATGTAATACATGATCAACCAAAAAAAAACCACCTACATTTTGATTTGTAAGTGGTTGATTTATTTTGCTCCTCCTTTAGGACTTGAACCTAAGACCCTCTGATTAACAGTCAGATGCTCTAACCAACTGAGCTAAGGAGGAGTATTTCCTGTTAAGGAGGTGCAAAGATAAATAATATTTTAAATTCACAAGAAAAATTAAAAAAATATTTTGGGATTTTTTTCGCTCCGTAATTTTGCCAATAATTGTAACCCCTCGAAACATAAAAAAGAGCATTTACGGTTAGGTGATACGCGGTTTTTAACAGATTGTGAAAAACTAATTCATCTGCAGTCATGCTAATTGAATAGAATCCATTAATTTTACTAGCTGAATCTTCCCGTAAATGGAAGTTTGTTAACTATGCACATGATCAAAGCCAGACTCGTTTTAGCTATATTATTGGTTTTCAACTGCCTTTTTTTGTTTAAAGCGCAGGCATCACCCAATGGTAATATATTTTACCCACCCGTTGACAAAGGAACTTCGGCCTTTCTTCAGGTAAATTCGTTGGTTTACGACACCATTTGCCTAGGGGATACAGTTATTTTATCGGCTCCAGATAATATGTTATCTTATTTATGGTCCAACGATTCTACCACCCAAACCATCGAAGTTGCTCCAATTGAAACCACTTGGTTTTGGGTTGAAATGATGGATCAGGATTCTTTAGTAAGTCGTGACAGCACGCTTCTTAGCGTGTACAATTATCCTGAAATTTTTTCTTCCTCTGCCGACACCATCGTCATCAATGCAGGCAACGACACCATTGTTTGGGTAGAAGTAGATGAAGGATCCACTGTTCTTTGGAATACAGGAAGTACGGAAACCGAAATAACGGTAAATCCATTTGAAACCACCACCTACACTGTTGAAGTTTCGAATCCAGGACACTGTAGTATCCTTGACACTTTTTTAGTTCAAGTCAATTACTCCATTGACTTGACTTTCAGCTACGACACTGTTTGTCAGGGAGACACCACCTTAATTATCAACACCAGTCAAACCAACGATAGCATCACCAACGTATTGTGGGACTTGAATTCCGATGGTCAGTTTAATGATGCGGAAGGCGATACCGTGAAATATGTGTTTCCGGAAAGCGGATCACATTTGGTAGGAATGCGCCTGTACTTTAAAGTGAGTCCGTTAAACACAACCTACAATGCGGTACCTGTTGGATCGTTTCCTGTGGTTGATTTTGAATACGAAAACACTTGTCAGAATTCGACCACTTTATTTAACGACCTCACTATAGTTAGTACTGGAAGAGCGAATAAATGGTATTGGCAGTTTGGAGACGGAAAAACAGATATTTTCGAAAACACGAGTAATTATTATGTTTTCCCGGGGACCTATACTGTTCAACTCAATGTTACCTCAAATTACGGATGTATTGATTCCACTGCAAGATCAATAACCATATACGAAGCTCCAAGTTTCAGTTTTAAAACCAGTCTTGATTCCATTGTAGTCAACGACGACACCGCCTATTTTTCTAAAGGATCAACTATAACTGTTTCAATAGCGGCTGAGGGCACTTATGATAGTGTTGTCTGGTTTAACGGATCCACCGAGCCGAGTATCACCATAACCGAACCCGGCATAAACAATGCCACCGTGTATTATCAGGGATGTTCCTCTGAAGCACGTTTTATAGCTGCCTATTCGGGTGGAGGTGGCGGCGGAACCGGTGTAGAAATCATGAATTTATTTACGCCTAACGGGGATGGATACAACGATTACTGGATGGTCAGCAATCCTGATGTTACCTATCCAATCAAAGTAACCATTTACAATCGCACCGGCCGGAGCGTTTATATTTCTGACGATTATCAAAACGATTGGGACGGACAATCGGAAGGAAATCCATTGCCACAAGCCACCTACTACTATTTTATTGAAGATGCCACAGGAAGCACATTTAAAGGACCAGTAACCGTAATCAGATAATATGAAAAATATCAAGCTGCATATTACCCTGATTTTATTCCTTATTGGATATGCCACCGTTGCGCAGCAATTTGCCCACAATACGCAATACCTCATTAACCCTTACTCACTTACTCCAACCTTGGCTGGATACACTGGCTACAGCGAAGTGTTTTTAGGTTACCGCAACGACTGGACAGGCATAGATGGGAGTCCTCGATCGTTCAGGGCCAATGGATTTGGCAACATATATCAAGAAACCATGTGGCTTGGAGCAGAGGCCATTATGGATAAAACCGATATCCTTTCCACTTTTAAATTTAATGCCAGTTACACTTACAAACTTCAGGTAGAGGAAGATCAAATCCTTTCCTTTGGGGTTTGGGGCACCTACTATCAGGCATCTGTTAATGTAGGCAATGGTATCGGTATCGACGTAAACGATCCTATTCTGACGGATCAGAGCAAGCTAAATAGTTCAGCATTTAACGCTGGGTTTGGCATCAACTATAACCGCGACCGGTTTAATTTGGGATTTTCTATTCCTTCGTTATTTGCTTCAAATGATGAATATACTGGTGACGCGTATAAGTTCAAGGTACAAAGACAGGTCATGGTTTACTCATCCTATCTTTTCGATTTGGGGGATCAATGGCAGATGCAGGCTTATGGTGTATTTCGAAAAACGACCAATGAACCTTCTGTAGTAGAATTATCTACTTTATTTATTTTCAGACAACAGTTTTGGGGTGGTCTTTTGTACAGAAATGGCGGGGCGTTGGCACTTAATTTCGGCATGCACATCAGCCGGGGATTTGTGTTTAACTATTCCTATGAAATTGGCATGAGCGGAATCAACAAAGGTTCGGGAGGCTCGCATGAAATAGGTCTTGGCTATCGTTTCAACTTTATGGATAACGAGTATTTTGATAAGAATACAGGGCGTTACACGCGTACCAATAAATCATCCAAAACCAAAAAATCTTCCCGGAAGAAAAGAGGTGGAAGGTATCGTTCGGTAGCTTATCCACAATTGGAAGATTATAATTACAGGGGTAAATAAGATGAGAAGTAAATGGCATAATATAGTTGGTATTATCTTCTTAATATGGGGAACAGCCTGTAGTCTTATGGCACAGCAATCAAATCCTGTAGGAGTAAGCCTAATTATTGTGAATTTTGATCAGGCTCCTGATCAAGATTTAACTACTGTGACAAAAGCACCATTAAAATACAACAAAGATTTCGCACTTACCATGCAAATCGATGATGGGGGACTTTCCATTTGGGAGCAAGGTTACCCCGTATTTGAGGGTGGAATAGTGAATGGAACCACCTACCCAGGGTTAACGTATTCTGATGGATGCGGAAACTTGCATCATTTTAAGATGAGTTCGGTGATGTACTCCTTCAATGGGGAAGGCGAAAACGGACCTGATTGTCATGTGGACAACGCCTATGGAATGGTGTCGTGGGAACAACTTAATACCATGGTTCAAAACAATTGGGGTATTATCAATCATGGAATCAATAGTAATGCCAACACTTCTCAATCGTTTATGGATTATTCCATCTCCAGAAATCAAAGCTATATTCGTCGTCAATTATACGAGACTGTAAATGGAGGAGTAATCACCTCATTGCATGCCAACCCCAATGGGTCATCGCCATGGACACAAGCCGCCGAAGATTTGGGCTACCTGAGCAGCTACAATCAAAATATGCCGTCACCTTTAGGAAATCACGGAGGAAATGTTAACAATCCCACGGTAGATTGGTCTGTTTTTCAAAATATTTTGCGTTTGACTGCGGAAGACATCGATGTGCCTAATTTGGTAGCTGGCCTTGCAGATTCAAGCAATAATGGAGCTAACTATTGGGGATCAATTTATACACATTCACTCCTCACCCAATACTCCTTTGCCACCTTTGTTTCTGATTTTAATTATATATACAACAATTTTGGATCAGCCGGTGCCGATAACATTTTAATGACATCAGACGAAGAAGTAAGAGATTACCTACTTATCGGAGATATAGTAGAGGTTAACGATGCTGTTATTGGGAATTCATTGTACATTACCTTTACCGGAAATGTGCCTGACAACCTTAAATATTACTCCATGTCGTTGAACATCAGCAGCAACGCCAATATCACCGGTTACGTTGTCAATGGTTCGGATGATTACACATTCAATGGAGTTGGTTCTACGCAAGGATTAATTAATTTCAATTGGGATGGATTGGTGATTACTCCCGCTGAAGAACTGGCAGATGATTATACCAGTATAGCCGTTTCTTCTGGCACTCAATATGATGCATGGATTGCCATGGATTACGTTTCCACATTGGATGAGGGGCAGCACAAAGATTCGCTCCGTCATGTATTGTGCGATATGGGGCTTGTTTATGATGCCGGTTTTTGCAGTTTCCTCACGTTAGACTTAGGGCCTGACACCACCATCTGCCAAGGTAGCTGTATTTCGCTGACCGGGCCGGATGACATGAGTATCTATGAATGGATAGTAGCAGACACCCTTTATTCCAGCACACAATCTATCTTGGCTTGTCCAATGGATACAACCCAGTATAAACTTACCATTACGGATGAGTTTGGCAATACCGCCTCCGATAGCATCACTGTAAATGTACTTCCGGCAGTTATGTTCGATCTCGGAAATGATACCACCATGTGCATGTATCAGAACATTGAACTAACCGGTCCTACTCCTCCACAAGGAGAAGAATTTGACTATTTGTGGAGCACCGGTGAAACCTCACAATCCATTACAGCTGCTGTCCTTAGCGATACACTTTTCTATTTAGATGTAACCAACCCTAACGCCTGTATTTCAACGGATTCCATTTACATTTTCGCCACCGAATCACCCATTATTGACAGCATTGTTGGCAACACCATTGTTTGCCCAGGCGATTCCACAATTCTGGAAGTCTTTGGTACAGGAATAGACCATTATTTATGGAGTACGGGTGATACTGATGCTATTATAACTTTTTTACCTGAAGTTTACGACACGGTATATAGATTATCTGTCATAGTTAGCAATCAACTCGATTGTCAGTATTACGATACCATCGACATTCACGTAATGAGGGAAGCCTCTATTGCTTTTGAATTGGATACACTTCCCGAATGTTCTGGAAACAATGTTGACTTGAATGTAATAGCTTCATCAAACATTGTATCATTCAGATGGATCTATCAGGAAATTGATTCTGTCACTATGTTTGATGAGCTAATCATAGTTGATCCACAGGTTTCAGCCAATATTTATGTGGAAGGGACTAGTTCAGGTGGTTGTTTGGTGACCGATAGCACCTACCTACAAATACTCCCCTATCCTGAATTAACGCTTAGTCCGGACACTTCTATTTGCTATGGAGATTCTGTATCACTAACTATTACAGGAGGTTCAGTGTATTATTGGTTGGTAGACAACGATACCATTTCACATGATTCGATTGTTAAGGTAAGCCCAATGGATACGACCACTTACCAAGTTCGGGCAGCCTTTGACGACAGTTTATGTTTTAGTGACACCACCATAACCGTTAACGTTTTGGCCTTGCCAACCACAAAGATTGTATACGACACCAATTTGGTCTGTGAACGAACCTCCGTCATATTATTGGCAGAGGGTGCAGACAGTTATCAATGGATGCCTTCTGAAACGACAGGTGACAGTTACGAATTTACCATTGCTGATACTACAGAAATATGGCTTATTGGAACCTCCATTCATGGCTGCACACTCAATGACACGTTGACCATAAATACCTTACCCTCTCCAATTGTCACACTTAGCGGACTATTTAACGCGTATTGTGAAACAGATGCGGTAGCGGAGCTTTTTGGACTTCCTGAGGGAGGTGAATTTTCCGGTGAAGGGGTTGTGGATAACACTTTTGACCCGCAATTGGCCGGACCCGGAGTTCATGCTATTGTGTATTCACTGCCCAATGAAGAAGGATGTGTGGGTTACGACACCTTACTAACAACCGTGTACGGCGGTGGCGAGGCCATTGACCTAGGGCCAGCAGACACGACACTTATGCCATTGGACGCACTCGTATTGGATGCCGGTGTGGGTTACGACAGTTATTTTTGGTCAACGGGTTCAAACCTCCCATCCATAACGGTTTATGGTGTAGATAATCCTCCCGGAACTTATGAATACAAAGTGATTGCACTGCTCAATGGGTGTACTAACAGCGGCAGTATCAACATTACATTTTACGATCCTGATTTTATTGACGACTCCAAAGCGGGCTATATTAGCTTGTATCCCAATCCCAACAATGGAATTTTTTCGCTTGTTTTGCCCAACATGAATTCTGAGCAAACCCTCCGCATATTTTCATTGCAAGGGAATCTGGTATACGAAGCTACCAACCTCACCTGTTCCAACGAAGATTGTACACTCGAGGTGCAATTACCTCAACTTACTGAAGGGCTTTATACCATTCAGTTGATTGCCGGGGAACAAATCTTTATCAATAAAATAATGATCCACAACTAAGCGGAACCAATACCGTTAAGAACACCGTCTAATTGATTTACGATACATTAATTGCAGCTGCATATGAGAAATAGTTACCGATTTCTGGCTTTTATCTGTTTTACCATTTGGATAGGATGTACCAACTCCATATTATCTCAGGAAGCCATGCCTGTAGGCGTCGATTCGGTAGTGATCACTTTTAGTCAAGCTCCTTCCCTTGTTGAAGTGGAAAAAGCCCCCCTCAAATACAACAAAGATTTTGCACTGAGTTTTCAAATGGATGACGCTTTAGCAGACATTTATACTATTGTTTATCCGCTTTTTGAAGGGGAAAATAATTCAGGAGGCTTGTATTATTCCAACGGATGCGGTCAGAATATTTCGTTTAAGATGACCAGTGGGATATATGTTTTTACGCCTTATAATGGAACTGATTTATTAGATCCGGATGATCCATGGCATAGCCCTGATATGCTGACTTGGAACTCCATCAATTCATTATTTCAATCCGGCTGGGGAGTTGTTAATCATGGGGTTTTCAGTCAACCACAGGCAGGTAGCGATAACGAAAGAAATTATGAAATCAAACGAACTCAGAGCTATGGAAGAAGGAAAATAAACGATTCATTTCTCCTAAAAACCTTCATTATACCCAATGGTAATTTAAGCTATGTAGATAATATTTTTGAAAATCACTATCACAGTGTAGTCGATGAAGAATCTTCAACAGGATGGTTAAACAAAACCA
>JBFHGX010000045.1:0-23951 GCA_041582875.1 Bacteroidales bacterium
CACTCTGGCCTGCACATCTATGCGCATGTGCTCAGGCAGTATTACCCCGGTGAAACAGTCCTTTCCATTTCCGGAAAGGACTGCCAACCGGCACGCAACCCTTTCAACCACCACAAACATACTTTACTGATCTCCGTGGTGGACAACTGCGCCCGTCATACCGATGCCGACAATGCAATCCCTGCTGGTGATGTTTTTGATTTTGCCGCGCTGCATTACAAGCTTTCTGGTGATGAGCTCCTGCAAAAACTGAGTGCAGACCATAACCTCATTAAAGCCCCTGAGAAACATGCTTCGCTCATTCTCACTCCGGATACGCTTTTGATAAAACAACCAATCAAACCTCCCCAATTTAGCATCTTTCGGCATCCTGTCACCAACACCCTGCCACTCAAAGTGGTGGATTTGCTTTATGTGTACAACCTTATCAAATACAACCATTACCAAAAGCAAACCCACCAGCTCAGAGCGTTGACAGATCTTAAACAATCCCGCGCCTTCAAAGCTGCTCATTTCGATTACGTGACCTTCTCAGGCACTTTCGTAAAGCGAAGCGATGCTTCACTCATCAAACACTCCGGGTTGATTACCATTGATTTTGATCATGTTTCCAATCTCGTTAAACTCAAACAGGATCTTTTGTCTGATGAGTATTTCGATACCGAGCTGTTATTCATTTCTCCTTCCGGGGATGGATTAAAGTGGATCATTTCCATCGATCTCGACCAAGCTTCTCACCAGGAGAATTTCCAGGCCATTTCCAACTACATCAGGCACACCTATAACGTTGAGGTGGACAAATCCGGAAAAGACATTTCTCGGGCTTGCTTCCTGCCTTATGACAATGAAGCATTCATCAATCCGAAATACCTTTAGCCATGCAGAAAAAAGCTTTTAACATCAACGAGTGGCTCCCAAGGGAGAATATTCCCTCCCAGACTACCAGCACCAAGGCCATAACTTCACAGAAAAAGATAAACCACTCAGCGAGTGAGGATTTCTCACCTTCTTTTTCTAATGATACCGAACTCATCCTTCAACGCATCGAGGAACAGCACATCGATATCACCGCCGGTTATTCCAACTGGCGTGATATTGGTTTTGCCCTGGCAGATGAACATGGTTCCATGGGTCGCGACTATTTCCACCGGGTAAGTCGTTTTAATACAGATTATGTATACGAAGAATGTGACAAACAATTCGACAAATGTCTCCGCTCCAAAGGAAGTGGTATCAACATCAACACGTTTTACTACCTGGCCAAGCAAGGGGGTGTCAACATTGTGACCTCTTCTACAAACAAGGTAATATATGATGAAATTAAGGGTGAATCCATTGAAATTACTGAAGCAGATACGGAAGACGAAATCATCTTTAAAACACCACAGATTGATGCCGAGGTTTACGAAAACCTGCCTCAAATTCTCAAGGAGAGCGCCGACCTTTTCCAGAATCCCATCGAAAAGGATGTCTTTCTCATCGGCGCAATCACCACACTCAGTGGTTGCTTGCCCAACATTGAAGGGATTTATTTCGACGAGCCTTATTCTGCCCACCTGTATGCCTTTATCACCGCTCCGGCGGGATCAGGGAAAGGAAAACTCAAATGGACTAAATTTTTTGGTCAGCTCATCCATAAAACCATTGTTGAGCAATCCGGAACAGAAAAGGAAACCTATGAGATGATCATGGAGCAATACAACAACATGACCAAAAATGAGCGCAAGAATGTGGAAAAGCCCAAAGCGCCCAAACATAAAATGTTCTTTATCCCGGCCAACAGCAGTGCCTCTGCTTTTATCCAGGCATTGGCCGACAATGATTTCAAAGGCATCTTGTTTGAAACCGAAGCCGACACCCTGGCTGGAACCCTCAAACAGGATTGGGGCAATTTTAGTGATGTGCTCCGCAAGGCATTTCACCACGAAAGCACCAACATGTTTCGCCGAAAAGACAACGAGCATATCGAGGTCGAAGATCCCCACCTGGCCATCATGCTTTCCGGCACTCCCAAACAGGTTCACAACATGATGCCCGATGTCGAAAATGGTCTTTTTAGTCGATTTCTCTTTTATGCTTTCGAGGATTACAGCGACTTCAAAAATCCTTTCATTTCGCACCGTCCGGTGAACTATGTGGAGTTTTTTCAGAATCAAGGTAAGCGCATGTTTGAACTTTACCAGAAACTAAATAAACTGCACAAACCCATCAGATTCTCACTGACAGAAGAACAGGGTCACACCTTTACGGAGGACTTCAACACGCTCTACAAGCGCAACCGCTTACTGCTGGGTAACGACTTTAACGCCAACAGCCGCCGCCTGGGCTTAATCACCTTTCGCATGGCAATGATTCTCTCTGCACTCCGTGCCTTCGAGCAGGAACTTCCCCTGGACAACCTGGTTTGCAACTCCACCGACTACCAGACCGCCCTCAGTCTTGCCTTTACCCTGGAGAAACACGCCATTGCAGTTTATCAAAACCTACCCAACAACCAACTTCAGGGCTTAAAACTCAAATTCTTCAACAAACTGCCCGAACAGTTCAACCGCCAGGACTACCTCAACACGGCCACCGCCATGGACATCAAACCCAAAACCGCTGAAAAATACATCAGCCAATTCCGCACAGCCGACCTCCTAACCCACAACCACAACCTTTACCAAAAATCCCAAAAGAGGATATAGGAAACGTAGGATTTGTAGGAAACCCATCCCATTTCCTACGTTTCCTACAAATCCTACATCCTATATTCAATATTAACCTCCTTTTCAAGAAAAAAGCAGCTCACTTATTATAATGACCAAACCCAAAATAAAACCCTGTCATTTCGATATCCGCCTCGGATGAGAAATCCCCCCAGGCATAGGATATTCTCAAGTTTTACAACTACATAATATACAGCATTTTACTAAAAATTGTCATGGATAAATCCGCTTTTTTTGCAGATGAGCTATCCCCCCTAGATTTATTAATCTCTATTCACATCAAACTAATATCCACAGGATTCTCTATCCTATCACCCCCTCAATAAATTCAGCAACTCCACAGCATTCTTGGTGCCAGTTTTGGTATGGATATTACGCCGATGGGTATCAACCGTATGTCGACTGAGAAACATTTTTCCTGCAATCTCTTCCGAAGACAGTCCCAATGACAAATGCTCGATTAACTCCACCTCTCGACTGCTCAAATCAAAATTCTGAATGACTTCTGGCCTCATCTGGGTATCTGCTCTGGACTCAAATCTACTGATCATCGCTCGCAACTCATCCACATCCACAGGCTTTAACAAATAATCAAAAGCCCCGGCACGGATGGCTTTAATGGAATAATGCCCAAATGCAGTAACAAATACAACCTTGCCTTTATAGCCTTTGGCTCTAAGTTGCTCACATAAATCCATCCCCGACATACCTGGCATTTCCACATCCAAAAAAGCAATATCAGGATTGAGTTTTGGTATCTCCTTTAATGCTATTTGGGGTTGGTCACTTCCACCTACCAATGTTAATTTTCCTGGAAAGAATTGTTGTATTAAAAATTCCAATCGCTCTCTGGCGTGGTGTTCGTCGTCAACGATATAGATGGTGATGGGCATGGGCTTCAATTATAAGGCTGACAAAGTTATCAAAATAGCTAGAAATAGTTAGTATGACTACCAAATTTTAAGTAATGCCATGAAATTTAGATTGATTAATCTTGATAAATGATACGAATATAAATAATTGAATTATGAAGAAATTATATTTTCTTGCCATTATGGTATTGGTAAGTACCATTTTTTATGGATGCAAAAAAGACAAGGAGGATCCTACAGCTCCGACTTATACAAATGGTCAAGGTGAAATTGGAAAACTTGGAGGAACTATAACTATTGAAGATGAGGATTCTCCTTTAAATGGTACGACATTAATAATTCCATCAGACGCATTAGACAATTCTGTTGAAATAAAAATTAAAAATGCCACGGGTGAAATCTTCATGCCTGGAGATTCAAATGCATACATTATTAAACTTGAGCCCGCAGGGTTAGAATTTAAAGAACCGGTATCAATTGCGTTTCCTGTTCTGAGCAACGGGAATGTTTCTAAAATAAAAGCATGGAATATATTGCCTGATGATCAGGAATTACACCAATTACCTGCTTACTTTGATTCCCAACAAAATAAAATAATTGCAACTACTTCACATTTTTCCTATTTCGCTATTAGCGAAAACGGAGTATATGCAAATACAAATATGAAATATTTCAAGTCTGATAAAACGCTATTGGTGAATTTTAGTGTAAACAGTTGGTCATTTGGAAATTATTACAGATTAGGTGGCATTCCATCGAAAATTTGGAGTTGGCCGTTTGGCATTTTCAATGCTAAGCAAATTATTGATAAAGGTGCCCAATTAAGCGGAAGTTGGGTTATATCATATTTAAATCTGGAACTAAAAAAGAAGAACAATTATTGGTTCGATCCAACTATCGCTGAGAAGAAAATACTTGTTAAACGTATCGGTGATATTAATGATGGGTATGGTGCATCTGTTTATGAAGAGAACTTATTAGGCGATAATTTTAAATATGGTTCAAGTATTATGAGTTCGGATTTTAGAGAATCTTTCTTTAGTGGTGAAGCAATTGTATTTTCTTTTCCAAATATTGAACTTGATGATGACAGTAAATATTATATAAAAGCAAAATGGGGAATTGTAGGAGATGTTAATGCTTCAATAATTGGTGGGCGCTATACAGACTTATATACAATTAATTCAATAGATTATGCAAAAATGCCAGATGATATGGATGATACAGGCTTTAGTGACCAAAACAATAATTTTGTTGATGAAGCATACGAAGAAACAGTACCTAACGATCCACCTATTGCTTCTTTTGTTGCTTCAACAACAAATGGAACGATTCCATTAAGTGTGCAATTTACAGACCAATCAAGCAATAATCCTACAATTTGGCATTGGGAATTTGGCGATGGCTTTACCAGTTCTGAAAAAAACCCTACTCATACATACAATTCTTCAGGAGCATATTCGGTAAAACTAATTGTTGAAAACACCTATGGTTCTGATACAGAATTTAAAGAAAACTTTATTCATGTAAATCAAAGTGGTAGTGCTCCTGTTGCAAATTTCTCAGCAAACAACACCAGTGGTCCAGCACCACTCACAG
Source organism: Bacteroidales bacterium (assembly GCA_041582875.1). GTDB lineage: Bacteria > Bacteroidota > Bacteroidia > Bacteroidales > F082 > UBA6244. The sequence goes on from JBFHGX010000045.1 coordinate 5,180, forward strand.
TATCATTCACTGACCAATCTACCAATAATCCAACAACATGGCAATGGGATTTTGGTGATGGGGGTACAAGTACACAACCTAACCCGTCACATACATACAATATTGATGGCTCATATACAGTTTCTCTTTTCGTTAATAATAATTACGGGTCTGACACAAAAACAATATTGAACTACATTGAAGTTGAGAACACTAGCAACAATCCTATAGCAAACTATCCTTTTGCTGGAAACGCTTTGGATGTTAGTGGAAATGAATTAAACGGAACAATATTCAATGCAGTATTAACATCAGATCGTAATGGGGCTTCAGCAAATGCTTTTTATTTCGATGGCGATGAAGATTATATTACAGTAGAAAACAATAGTTTATTGCAAGCCCAGCCAGGCAAGCCCTTTACCTGGTGTTTTTGGATTAAACCAGAAAGTAGTAATCACGTAATTCTTTGCAAAGGAAAAAATGGATCTAGTGGTGCATATTTTGACTATTGGTTAGAGTTAACTTCCGAAAATCATATAAAATTTAAGTATTCGTTTGCTAACATTAATGGTCAAAGCCATTTTGAAAGTGCACAGTCAATTCCTTTGAATGAATGGTCATTTATTGCCATTACATATACTTTTGGGACAGGTTCATCTATGCACATGTACATAAATGGTTATGCTGTTGATGGTAGCTGGGTGCAAGGAGACGGGAATCATAATCCTTATTCTTCAAATGAAAAACTTTATATAGGAAAACAGTACCTTTATACAGGTACACAAGGTCCCTATAGTTATTTTAATGGTAAAATCGATGATATTAAAATATACGATTCCATTTTAAGCGCTTCAGAAATATTTGTATTGTTTGAAGAATAATTATTACAAATAACATCTAAAATAATTCAGTTGGTTGCATATCAAAATAGATTCTGAATGCATCGAACACATCATTTACTGTCCTACTTCTTATGCCATAAACTAATGCAACGGATTTAATACACAAACCTGTAATTACTCTCTGCCCTGGCAGAGGTTAATTACAGGTTGGGTGTTACAGTGCCACTATCACCTCAGTCCCAACACACTCTCCATTTTCGCCAACCAAATCCTTAACTTTATAGGATATCGATCTGTTGTTAAGCTTATTATATCCTTCAACAATTTTAGCTACAATACCAAGCCCTTTGCCCGTCCCTCTGGTGTTAAGTACCTTGGATTGCTTTCGTCCGATACCATTGTCAGTTATTATGACTTGTATTTGCTTGGAGATTCTAGCAACTTGAATACTTAATTTTCTATCACTCATTTTATGCATTAAGCCATGTTTTATGGCGTTCTCAACAAAAGTAAATATCAACGAATGTGGTATTTTAATTTTCGATGGCTCTATCTCAAAATCCGATTCAATAGTGAAATCCAAATCACCATTAAAACGACGTTTTTGCAGTATGAGATAATCTTTTACAAATTCAAGTTCCTCGTTCAAAGTGGTTTCTACCTGATCGGCATACTTTAATCCACGGTGAATCAGGGAGGCGAATCTGCCAAAATAATATTGAGCATCGTCTTTGTTTTCCTTTGAAAACATATAACCAATATTATTCAACGTATTCAGCATAAAATGAGGTTCAAGCTGGCGTATTGAAATAGTTAACTGTTGTTTCATCAATTGTCTTTCAGTCGCAAATTTACGCTGGGCGAGTTTGTTTTGCACTTGTTGTAGTAGCCAAAACAACAAAAAAAGCACAATGTAACCTGCTAAATAGGTCGGGTATTTTAGCAGCCAAAATCTGGATTCTTCGTATTTAATGTGGTAAACCACATTGTCTGCTTGCAATACCAATATGGGCGCGACGGTTGTGCCCATAGTTTTTAGGCATGCGTGTTTATGCAATATGGGCTTTGACTCTGGTAAACTAACTATTACAGGATATCTATCATCGGCTCTGTAAATCACTAATTTGTTAGTTTGAGTATTTCTCCCAAGAAAAAGTATTTCTTTCTCTCCATCATTATCTATATCGAACATGTAATAAGAGAACATGTCTACGCCTAACAGATCCGAATCGTTTTCCTTTGTTTTAACTATATTCAATAAGGTATCAACCGAATAGATGTTCCCCATTTCATCCACAAGTTTGAAATCATTTTGCTGTGAAATTAAGAGGTTAAAAAAGCCTGGAGATTTGTGCGTGTCAATTTGTAATTTTTTTTGCCGCAAGAAACTACCCTTATGATCAAATAATTTTAAATAACTGTATCCGTCACCTTTCTTAGTCGATCTGCTTTCAAAAATGGCCGCTATATATTTCTTATTGTCAACTGAGTATAAAACAGGCCTAACACCACAACCAATCCCCCCGTCAAACTTAATTGGAGGGAATAGAAAATGCATGCTGTCCTTAGGACTGATGACCATTAACCAGGAACAACTGTCAGTATAGGGCATGTTGGTGTGGATGTTTTCAGGTCCAAACACTGTTCCCGTAATTTCCTTTACTTCATCATGATTAATGTCCAAATAATTTATATTAGAGTTAAACCCCGCTGCACTCTGGGGCGAAGAGGCCAGAGAGTCATTCGTAATGTAATAGGCGAACGAATTTCGGGGTTGTTTAGACAGTCCGCTATAAAGACTGAAAACAAATTCATCCTTGCCATTTTTATCTATGTCCATCATGATTCCCCCAACTTCAAGAACATCAACTTTGTCCAGATTAAAGATTCCTGATTTGCAGATGTACCGGTTTGTAAAAACCAAACCGTTTTCCAGCATAAGCTCTTTCGCATTCAGAAAAATGGAGTCGGCAACCCGCGTAAAAACGTAAACCTCTTTAATTCCATTATGATTGTAATCACCAAAAAAAAGTCGCTGATTTAACAGCCACTTTCCGCGGAAATTCCATTGATCGATTATGTTTTCGTGTAAGTCTAAGTAAAGAATCCCGGGGAAAACATTTTCCGTATTGTACCTTACAGCTAACCGTTCGCATATACCATCACCATCTATATCATGGTAATATATTTTGTTATTTTCAGACGTATATTCCGTCTCAACAACCTCGGCCTTATACTCTTGAAAATAATCTGGTAAGAAAAACAAGAGTATTACCCAGATATAAAAAGCTAGCATAAATGGCCTGACAAAAAACATCAACAAACCATTGAAATTAAAATGTAGCGGTAATGGGAAAATACGCATAGGCATTCAAATCGGGTTAGTTGGGTAAAAATAGGGATTTTTATGATTTATCAAACCACCTTCCCTTTAGCAAGTATCAACCAATACACCCCTTGGCGCATGATAATATAGCAAAGCCAGTATGCATGGGCTTGTTCGCTAATTTACATTAAGTGCCAATTTCATAACCTCACATACACTTCACAATACAGCTATATGATCTCCATTTTGCATTAAACCACCCCCAGCACATCTCCCCAATCCAATAATCCCAAAGATCTATTATAAGTAGATGATTCCTCATACAATTTCTCGTGATTAACCTCTATTGATTTATTCAGCGAAGCCCGGATACTAAATACCTGCCGTTCCGGAAACTCCCCTTCAAGTTCCACATCATCCCCGGTAATCTTCGCTATCCGCCTAATTAAAGTATCCACCTCACGATCAGCCAGTTTGTTACGTTCCTCCAACAACATCTGCAGAACCTCCTTTAGTAAATCAACTTCAGTAATGGGAGTCTGAAAAATAGAGAATCCCCGCTCAGCATAATAATAAATCCCGTTTTTCACCTCAATAGGAGCGTTAAATCCCAGTATCTCACTCCGCATCACCCGAATATCGTCATAAAAGGTTCTGTCCGAAACTTCTTTATACACCCCTCGGTATTCTGCCAGTTTCTCCGAACAATTCTCTTGCAATCTCTTCATCGTATAAGGAATATGGTAATTGCTCAAACAACGATCAATCGTTTTATATCGGATCAGGGCATTCAGGTTCGTAGGCATAAAATATTTTTTTCAACTGCAGAAAGACCGCAGTTCATGGTGATATCATTGCACAAATTTAATCAACATATCTAAAATATCATGAAAAAATCATTGGATATCACCATCCTGCTCGACAAATCCGGGTCCATGGATTCCGCTAAAAACGAAACCATCCGGGGATTTAACAACTTTGTCAGCATGCAAAAGGAAATTAATGCTCAGGTTAACCTTACTCTGATCACATTCAACCACAACTACCATGTAGAGTATGACGCCATCGACATTGCAGAAATTCCACCGCTCAATACCTATAATTACATCCCCGATGGGCTCACCGCTCTCCTCGATGCCATTGGACACACCATCAAATCCAACAAAAAAAGACTTAAAAGAAATGTTCCAGAATCCATACCATCAAAAGTTCTCTTCGTCATCATCACCGATGGCCTCGAAAACAACAGCATCAAATTCACACGTGAACAGATCTTCCGGCAAATAAAAAAGATGGAAGTTAAACAGCAATGGGAATTTGTGTTCCTGGCTGCCAACCAAGACGCAATTAGTGAAGCCAGTCAGTATGGTATCGATGCCCGCAGAGCCATGACCTACGCGGCCAATAAAACAGGTATCGAACAAATTTATTTCTCGCTTTCCGAAAACATTCAACATGTTATGGAACACCAATCAACCTTCCAGTTCACTGAAGAACAAAGAAAAAAACAACCACTTCAACCAAATAACAACCAGTAAAGGAGAAAACAAAATGATACTTATACATTCCACCAATCAGTTCGGTATTGAAAATGTCAATAACACACAAGCTGCCATATTGATTAAGGTAAGTCGAAAAACAATAGGCCATTGGGCAAAGCAATATCGTGTCAAATCACACGGACCTTGGATTCTTTACTTTAATACGAGCAGACTAAAGAGAGGTATGTTTGCCACAAATAAAAACTAGCTATCCCAATCTCACATACAGTATTAAATTATCATCTAAACTCTACAGCTATGAACATGGAAAACTTTTGCAACGAAATGCTCGATTTTCAGGAAGGAAATGAAGACTTCATTAGATTGTTCGAAAACTATCTGCATTCAGAAATCTACCTTGAGATAAAAGAATTTCTCAATATAGCCCACCCAAATTGGAGAAAAAACAAAGAACTCGGAAGTTGGGCGCCAGAATATATCCTTCAAATCATTGATTTATGGTCAGATGAAGAATCGGAAAGACCCTTTTGCCAATGGCTCACATGTATATATCAGGAACTTGATGCCAGCTACTTCAATTATAAAAATGATTTCCAGGCTACTCGCCGCGATGAGCTCCGCAAAATATTTGAACAGGAAGAAGGAGATAACTTCAATGGCATCTATACATGGGCTGAATATGATAAGTTATTCGATGATTTCGTTAAAAAAAATGATGAAGAAATAGTATGGAGTTTTTAATCAACCAGGCAATCCTCTTTTTGTGTAGGCTAACATCCTCCACAAAACCCACCCAATCCGCGTCATCCGCGTCCCATTACCCACGCGTCAGCCAGCCAAAAGCCAACAGCAAACAGCCAAAAGCCTTTCCTGCTCACGCGTCAGCCAACAGCAAACAGCAAACAGCCAAAAGCCTTCTGAGCATCCCCTTTTTTACCCAAATAACAACCTCATTCCAACTCCTTTTTCTAACTTTGTGCCGACCCTTTATCTAACAAACTTGTAGCACTACATCCTTACTGCCCATATTATTAATAATCAGATTATTAACGCAATACCTATGATATGAAAAAACCCAACCTAACATTCAACCTACTTACCTTCAATCACCCAAATGAAGAATTAACCCTTTACTTCACCAATTCTGAAGGCAATCACCTCACCAGAATCTTCCACACCCAGGTTCCCGAAGAAGTAATCACCCATTTTGGCCAACAAGACAACTACTACACTTCCTTCGACCAACCAACAGACAACTTGCTGCCCGTTACAAAAAACACCAAACCCGACCGTCAAAAACAACCCGCTGCAGAAGGCCCGTCAAAATGGGAAAACATCAAAAACTCAGCCTTCACCATTTCACTGCTCAAAAAATACTACAACTGGCAAATTCACAACTGGTTCAAAGAAAAACAAATCCTGGTCAAACCAAATTTCATCCACGACAACCAAATATGGCTATCCCTTAAAACAAAAGACGATCAATATTATCTCCACGAAAAATTCACCATTAAAGTACAAATAGCCAAAATCACCAACCAACCCGAGCTCGTGGTATCAGCCGATAGCATCTCAAAGATATTCCGTTCCTCCGTGGCCGACCTCATGTCCGATATTTCCGTCGGTAGCATCAACTGGGTAGTCTTTAATCGCACCCTTTGCAAACTCGACGATCTGTCGGATGAAGGCAGACAGTCACTTGACAAGGTCTATCCGGTTTGGAACTTCAAACTCCGTGACGACCTCAACCAACCCACCGAAGCCCCCAACCGCGAAAACAAATACCTCAAATACCTTAGCCACATCAACCAGTTTTTTACCGATTACCTCAACACACCAGAGTTTAAAGCCATCATCCCAATCGACAGCCCCACTTTTATTTCGGTACATGACCTAAGGTTGGGCAGGGTGAACGAAACCAGCAATCAGCTGATGTTTGGCGATGGAAGTCTCCACAATGTCCCCTACATGGGCATGCAACAAGGTCCATTCAAGTCAAGCATTTATAGCAAAATACAGTTCTTTTACATCATGCATGAGAAAGACAAAGATGTTGCACTATTATTAAATGACTACTTTAAAAAAGGACTGCATTCATTTAGAGGATTGTACAATTTCGCACGGGTTCCCTATTTAACCAAATCCAATTTTAGCATCCTGTTTAAAGATGCCGACAATCCCCTGCCAGAAATTGAACGCGAGATTTACGACCGCAGTTTTGATTCCGAAACCCATTACATGGCCATCTACCTCAGCCCCCACAGCAAACATACCGGCGATAAAAAGCACAAGGACATCTATTTTAAAGTGAAACAAATGCTGCTGAAAAGAGACATTACCTCACAAACCATCGAAGCTGAAAAAGTCCGCCAGGCAGTCATCCAAAATTCGCGTTACGACTATAGCTTGAACAACATCGCCATCGCCATTCTGGCCAAGCTGGATGGAATCCCCTGGAAGCTCAACACCAAATTAAAAAAAGAACTCGTTGTAGGCATTGGTGCTTTTAAAAGCAATGATACAAAAGTCCAGTACCTCGGGAGTGCCTTCAGCTTCGCCAACGACGGGAAATTCAATCAGTTTGAATGTTTTCTGAAAAACCAAACCGACGAACTGGCCGGATCCATCATCCTCCAGGTACAGGAATATGTAGCTGCCAACACCCACATCAACCGGCTCATTATCCACTTTTATAAAAACATGAGCAGCAAAGAACTCGCTCCCATCGAAGAAGGGCTATACAACTTGGGGCTTGACATCCCCGTTTTCATCCTCACCATCAACAAAACCGAATCACATGACATCGTTGTCTTCGACAACGACTGGCCTGACCTCATGCCCCTTAGCGGGACCTTTATCAACCTCGGTCAAAACCAGTACCTGCTTTTCAACAACACGCGTTACAACACCAATGGCAAATTCAACGCCGCCGACGGTTACCCGTTTCCTGTTAAAATCAGCATCCGCTGTACTGAACCCGAGCGGACCGATGACCATAAAATCATCCACGACCTCATCGATCAGGTTTACCAGTTCAGTCGCATGTACTGGAAGTCAGTTCGACAGCAAAACCTTCCGGTCACCATCAAATACCCCGAATTGGTCGCCGAAATGTACCCCCACTTCTCCGGAAGAGAAATCCCCAACTTTGGAAAAAATAACTTGTGGTTTTTGTAAATAGCATGAAGTTTTAATTATTTGCTAGCAACAACTCTCAATTTTTAAAAAGATAATCAATTGAAAAAGAAGATTCTTTATTCGGACATCTATTAAAGATCAAGACTTAAACAATGGATAACAGGTATTTGGGGAATTACAGAAATTAATACCGCAGTTATTCCTAATAAAACGCTATTTTTGAGTATTTAAATATATGGGACGTTCAACTGTACATTACGCAGATAACAAGACAAATAAGGCTTTAAAATCACTCCATAATAAGCTTAGACCGGCAGGTACACCTGTACAAAGGGTTGAATACATCATTGAATTGCTCTTGCTCCGCATTTTTGAAACAAAAATCAAACAAGACGATGAATTTAAACCGCTTCGAGAATTATTCTCAGTTGACTATAAGTGGCTGAATCCCAAAACAGGTAAAGAAGAATCCAACGAAAATCGCTTGTTTTCTTATTTGCCGTCAGTTTCAAACGATCAGATTTTATCGGAACTTAACGACAACTACTTTCCTTTTTATTCTACCATTCTGCAAAATGCCCGAAAGGTTTTCGATGGCAATTTACCTCAAAAAGTACAAGATCAATTGGTGTTGATTGAGGAGGTTTTTAGCAATTCAAATTTCACAAACAATGTAAACAGCGGAAATCTGGGTGAAGTAATCAATATTGTGGCCAACGATATTGAAGAGGCCCGATTGCTTAAAACTGATTTGTTGGGCGATGCGATCGAATCGGCTTTGAGCGAAACTGGTGGGACCAAAGACGTGGGTCTGTTCCGTACCCCCGATCATATTCGCCAGTTTATGACCGCGCTGATTGAGCCCACTTTTGACGATATCATTTTCGACCCAGCCTGCGGTACCGGAGGATTTCTTTTTGACGCCTTTGAATTTGTAATGCGCCGGATTGACCCAACCCGTGAATGGCCTGGTGAAAAAGCGCATTCGGAATTATCAGGATGGTTCGATAATTACTTTGAAAACAATCAAATTGAATTTCCGAGCATCGAGCAAACAACCCAGTTTTACCGAAGTGGTGTTACAGGTGTTGAATATTTGGGCATGATCCGCAAAATGGCGGCCATCAACTTTTATATTCGTGGCCTAAACCCAGCCAACATCGAACAAGGGGACTCGCTGGCCAAATACCGCCCTGTAACCGACCACGAAACAAAATCAGTAATTCTTGCAAATCCTCCTTTTGGCGCGCAACGCGATCAGGAAGCCTATCCCGATGTGTGGGGTGAGTATTCAAAAGAATCGGAAACCACGATTTTGTTTGTAAAACTCATGTTTGAGCACCTGAAACAAGGCGGACATTGTGCGGTGGTGGTTTCTGAGGGTTTTCATACCTGGGATCAGTTTAGCGCGAAAGCATTGCGTAAAATGTTGTTGGAAGAAGCACAACTAAAAGCGGTGATTTCGTTGCCTCAAGGTTTGTTTGTGAGCAAGAACGGACAGGGACCAAAAACTTCAATTCTTGTTTTTGAAAAGGGTGGAAAAACCGATTGGACATGGTTTTACAAAGTAACCAACGATGGTTATTCCATGGGGACCAACCGAAAAGAACAAAAAGGGAATCAGCTTGCTGAATGTTTAACCCTATACCACCAATTTGTAAAACAGGGCAATAAGCCTGAAGAAACCAAAAACCAATTTTGCATTCCTGCCGAGTGGGTAAAAACCCTCGACCCGCGTATAAAAGAAAAAATCCGCATCGAAACACGTGCCGATATGGTGGCCAAAGGCAAAATTGAAAAAGCAAAGAAAGCCGGGGAATTAGACAAAAAAATCAAGGCAAAAAAAATTACCGATGCCGACAAGCAAATGGAATTAAAAGTATTCGACCAAATGCTTGAAAACCGCATACAAAACGAAATTGCCAAACGCATCGACAAAGCACACAATTATTCATTCAATTTCGCCAATTACAAAAGTACCATTAGCGACAGCCAGATTACAGAATGGACTGAAGCCCTTAAACACATTCAGCCAAACGGGGCAAAAACACTTGACGAGGTTTATAAAAAACTAAGCAATGGTAAACCCGAAAATATTTTGCCATATCTGCTCAAACTAAATCCTGCCAATGCGCTCGAAGCCGACATTGCCCGTGAATATGTGAGCAATCTGGATAACGACCTGATCTTAAAACACAAGGAACTGAATGTGATTAAGGAGATTTTAAAATCAAAACAGAAGTTTCCAAACGAAAAGTTAGGAAATTTGCTTAAACAAAAATCAACCAAGATAAAATTAGACGATGACATTGTCTACAAACAAGTAAAAATTCGACTTTACGGCAATGGCGTCGAAATAAGAGGGAAACAATTAGGGTCGGAAATTAAAACTGAAAATCAGTTTTTGGTGAATGCTGGTGATTTTATTATGTCCAAAATTGATGCCCGAAATGGTGCATATGGTATTGTTCCTGAAGAATTGGAAAATGCTGTAGTAACGTCCTCCTTCCCATATTTTGAATTTCAAGGAGAAATAATTCCTAAATATTTACTCTCGATTGTGACACAACCATATTTTTTCAAAAAAATTGAAGATATGGTTTCAGGTGCAACTGGCAGAAGAAGTGTTGAAGTTGATGATTTTTTAGGAATGGAAATTCCGCTCCCTTCCATTGAAGAACAAACCGCTATTGTAGCTCAAATTGAAAAACAAAAAGCAATTATTGAGGGTGCGGAAAAGGTTTTGAAAAATTGGTCAATAGACCTGTCTGTATATTTAATTGATGTAGAATTAAATGCGATCGGGAATGCAATAATTGAAACTAAAAATGGTTGGTCTCCTGTTTGTAAAGGAGGTAACCAAGCTGTTTTGTCAATAAGCTGTTTGCAGAATGGTAATTTAGATTTTTCTAAAGTCAAATATACCGACGAACAAAGAGCAGATATTAATAAATTCTATGTACAGAAGGGCGATTTTTTCTATAGTCGCGGGAACACAAAGGAATTAGTTGCATTAGCCGCTTTAGCAAATACAGAAGTGCCAAAGATTGTGTTTCCTGATCTACTTACTAGGGTGAAATTTAATGAGAAAATGATTTTACCTGAATTTGCAGTTCTTTGTTTTAATTCAAAACTTGGAAGAAACTATTTTGGCAATGTGTCAGTAGGTGCTGCACCTTCGATGGTAAAAGTATCTCAAGGCTATATGATGGATTTTAAAGTTCCTTTTCTGAATAACATAGACCTTCAGCGCCAAATCGTTAAAGAGTTAGATTCCCAAATGCAAATTTTAGAAGGTTTACGTCAAATGAAAGCCGAAGCTGAAATTAAAATCAGTAAGATATTAGCCGATGTTTGGGGCGTTGAATTTGTTGAACCTAAAATTGAAGAAGAAAAAACGGTTATTGAATAATTAAAGGTTTTAAACCCCTCGAATTCGAGGGGTATAAAATATAAACGATCTAATCTTATGGCAAAAATTAATGTTCAGGAAAGTGAAATAACCATTATATCGGTTGCCGGGAAGGACTACATTTCATTAACCGATATGGCCAATGCCAAAGAAAGCGGGAGCCGTGCTGCCGATATCATTAAAAACTGGTTGCGAAACCGATATACGCTTGAATTTCTTGGAACATGGGAATTGATAAACAACCTAACTTTTAAAGTGGTCGAATTTGACCACTTTAAATCGCAGGCAGGTTTACCAAGTTTTGTGTTAAGTGTCTCAGAGTGGATTGATAAAACCAATGCAATTGGAATAATTGTAAAAAAAGGCAAATACGGCGGGACTTATGCTCACAAAGATATTGCTTTTGAATTTGGTTCAGCTATTAGTGTACCGTTTAAGCTTTATTTGATTAACGAATTCCAACGCCTCAAAGAAGAGGAACAAAAACAAATTGGCTGGTCGGCAAAACGTGAATTGGCAAAACTCAACTACCACATACACACCGACGCCATTAAACAAAACCTGATACCACAAGAACTTTCTTCCGCTCAAACATCCATTGTTTATGCCAACGAGGCCGATGTGCTTAACATGGCCATGTTTGGTATTACAGCAAAACAGTGGCGCGATGCCAATCCCGATTTAAAAGGAAATATACGTGATTATGCAAATATCAACGAATTAATTTGCCTGTCGAATATGGAAAACCTGAATGCTGTTTTTATCAATGAGAACATGCCCCAAACCGAACGACTAATAAAATTAAATCAAATTGCCATTCAGCAAATGAAAATATTGCAGAATATTGAAAATCGAAAATTATTAAAATAATTGGTTATCAAATGAGTAAGAAAATTAACGAAGCTACATCAACCGATTTACCCATTATTCATAAGTTGGTAACCGACTACGGCTGGAAAGTGGGTGATACTTTATTGTATCAGCCGATTTATTTCATACCCGAGAATCTGAAAAAAGACTATTCAACATTAAAAAACATCCGTCCCGATATTGTGCTGCAGGATCTGAATGGCGAGGTGTTGGCCGTAATTGAAAATAACCTGGACAAAGAAAATAAAGACCTGTTAAAACTCCGCACCATCATTACACAATTACTAAAACCTCGTTTTTTGTATGCTTGCAGTGCCGAGCGTATTTTGTTTTACGACAATACCTGGCGTGGTCTGGATGCAGGCGAGTTTAAACAGGTTACAACTTTCATGAGCCTGGAAGAAATGAAGCTCAAAATGGAGCAACAGAAAAAAATTGCTTCCAACAAAGAAATTATAATCGACACCACCATTGCAGGTGGCTACGACCCTAACATAGGCAAAGAAAGGTATTATCAATTGCAATGTATCCGGACCATTATCGAAAATTACAAAGCCGGAAAACAAAAGATGCTGATCCACATGGCTACGGGTCTCGGAAAAACAAGAACAGCCGTAGCCTTATCAAAAGCACTTTTAAGCAGCGGGATGGCAAAACGAATCTTGTTTGTGGTCGACAGACGCATGCTGGCAAAACAAGCCGTTGACGATGGGTTTTCATTAATCAGCCGCGAATACACCTCTAGCTGGATAACCACCTCCAATTTCAGAACAAGAAAAAACGCCAGTATTCATGCAGTGGTTATCGACACCCTGGAGATAATCCACAGCGACTTGCCTTCAAACTTCTACGATTTAATTATTGTGGACGAATGTCACCGAAGCATCAACGTAAACCGCAAACTAATCTTCGACCATTTTCTTTGCCCAAGGTTGGGGCTTACAGCTACTCCACGCATTGCCACACCCAAAGAAGGTTCAGAGGTGGACGAAGAAGATTTAGCCATTATCGATACCTATAAATTATTCGGATGCGAAACGGGTGAACCAGACTTTCAATTTGACATTAAGCGTGGAATCGACGAAGGTTTTCTTGCACCATACAAACCAATCGAACTTATTTCTTCTTTGGTCACAGAAGCTAACAAAAACGGAATCGAATTTGATCATGTCCTCGACCCCAAAGAAAGATATGTGATTGCATTAGGTGCTGAAAAAAAACTAAAGTTGGAACAGCTGAACCGCAAGTTTATTTCCGAAGAAAACTGCCTGCGCATAGCCGAAGAATTAAAGAAAAACACCCAATATGGTGAAAAAATAATTTTGTTTGGTGTAAGTCAGGCACATTGTATTGAGCTTGCAAAAGCGGTCAATAAAGTGTTCCAAAACGACAATGCAGAAAAGCCATATTATGCCGAAGCCGTTATTTCCGAAAACAATGAACTGAACGAAACCCTGAAAGCATGGTTTAAAAAACCTTATCAAAAGCCTTATGTGGCAATATCTGTCGATATATTGAGCACAGGTGTCGACATTCCCTGTGTTCGTTATATTGCACTGGCCGCACTAACAAAATCCGTGGGCAAGTACATTCAAATGATTGGTCGAGGCACGCGCCTTGACCCGAAAACAGGAAAATTCAGCTTTCAAATCCTTGACTTTGTAGGTCTGTGCAAACGCATGGAAGACAATGGGAAAGGCACCCTGAAAGAAAATAAAAAAATAGTGAAGCCCGGGGGTTCAAAAAAACAAACCGGTGGCACTTCCAATCCAAAAGGAGATTATTTTCTGATCGACAATCCCGACCCTGCAAACATGATTCAACGTGTAGAAATACATGGCGATTCAATAATAATTAAAGACAATATTCCAATTGAAGAAGCCAAACGTATTTTTGAAGAAGAGTTAAAGAAAAGCCAGGTGCCTGTTATGGTTGATTTAAAAGAAAAAGCACAACAACCCGAGTATCAGCCAACAGACGAAGAACTGGCCAAATTTATTCAATGGCTAAGTTTGCCAAACACCTTCATGGACGAAGGTCATTTACAAAAAATGTATGACTATCCCGAAGGCTCAGCTTGGGACTTCTTGTTGCATGCGTTAGGTAAAAAGAAAATCCCGACGCCAAAAGAGCGAATTGAAAAAAACTATCTTTCTTACATTCACACCTACAACTTCACCGATGAACAAATTGTGATTCTTAAGAAAATAAAAGAAGTTTTTGCCTCAAACCTTGCATCAAAAAGAGACATCGACATAAAAGAAATCTTCGGAAACCCAATCTACGAAAGATTGATAGGCTCCTATGACTCCATTAACCAGAAATTTGATGGTAGATTTAATTTAGTAATAAACGATCTAAAACAGACATTTGGAATAAAAGCAAATGCATAAAAATCATGAAAAAAGGATTCCCATCACAGAGGGCATCCTCAAAAAGTCTAAATCCTAAAAATTAACTGCTATGATAACACAATCCTCCAACCATTTTGAAGACAAATTTCTAATCGATAAGTTATTCGAAAGTAGCTGGCACTTTAAGAATAGCAATGAATTTCAACAGTTTTTCGACTTCATTGCAAGTTTCGACCATTATTCCAGATACAATGCCATGTTGGTTTATATTCAAAATAAGAACGTTCGTTTTTTTGGGGGGATAACCTACTGGAAAAAGAAATTCAATCGTCAGGTTTCAGAAGAGGCCAGACCTTATATTATTCTTGCTCCAAAAGGCCCTGTAATGTTAGTTTACGATATTTTTGACACAACCGGTGAAGATACTCCTGAACAGTTTCTTGTAAAAGGTCTGGGCAGAAAGCCCTTTGAAGTTAATGGGCATTTGAGTAAAATGGTATTTGATCAGTCCATTGAAGAAGTTCGGAGTTGGGGGATCAGAGTTTCTATAAAACCCCTCACATTTTTCGAAGGAGGTCATGTAACAAACCACAACAGAGATTATCTTGAAATTGCCTTGAAGGAAGGTGCCTCAAACGAAGAAAATTTCGCCACCCTTATTCACGAATTGGCACACGTTTTTCTAGGACATACAGGCTTTAAATACCTCAATAATCCAAGCAGAAAGCACCCCCTTGAACTAAAACAACGCCATCTTCCAATTACAGCGGAAGAACTGGAAGCCGAAACCGTTAGCTACTTACTTTGTTATAAACTGGGACTTATTAACTCCTCAGCAGAATACCTAGCAGGATATATTACCGATCCAGAGGATTTAATGCTATTTGAATACGATACAGTGATCAAAACAGCAGACAAACTAGAAACCATATTCCTACAAAACATCAAAGTTCATCAACCCAAAAAATCTAAAGACAGTCTCACTTTTCAACAAACATCGATCTTTGACTAAGTGTACCCCCCCTTACTCCCGCCAGCTTGCAACTAGTGGTACATCCCTTTCATGTCATCAGTATGAAGCGAACCCTGCCCAACAAATCACCTGCAAACACCAGACCTCATAGTAGGCAAGCGAAGTGACAAGACATCTCCTTTTTAATTCATAACTTATGAAATACTTATTCTATGATAATACACACGTTATCAGTCACTAATAATATTTATATTGAAATAACAGGCAAGTTTATTCTTTATTTTTCAATTTAGACGCCTAAAATACACGCTTATAGTTTATTATGCATTTAAACCATTATATCTAAGCTAACACCAAAATCATCTTTAAAGCAAATAACCATAGTATTAATTAAGTAGGAGGAACGGACAAATCGCTTCACCCATTTTTGCTTCCAAAGAGGTTGTAACCCCATTTCTCATAAAACAAAATCTCAAACTGAATGTTAACCCCCAATGTCAAACCAATGAGATTATTTTCTAGATTTACGTCTTTAAAATGCCCAAAAATCAATTCACAATGAACCGGCCATAAAATAAAGATACATAACATAACCTAATTATTAATAAATGAAATCATTCAAATTCTACATCTTAGCACCCCTTGCACTAATTATTATCGTTGCTATAGTTTTCTCCTGTAAAAAGGACAAGAAGGATGGAGGTGAGGATCCAATCATCGAGAATGCAAATGGGACGATTGAAATCCCAAGCACTATTATTTACAGTAACATTGAAATTGTAAGTGGAACCAACAAATCACCGATTAATGAGCAGGGAGAATTTAACATTGAGACGCAAGGAATAGTTTACGCAATAAATAAGCAAACAAATGAAATTATTTATTTCAGTATTCTGCCAGCTGCTGATAAAACAATAAGTAAGAGCGCAAATACGGAACAGGGTATTGTACTTTCTCCAATGGAAACAGCGACTAGTCTGGTATATCTGGCAAGTGCGGCCACCGGTTTTAGGCCTGATTTGTTTGTGGATGCCACGCAGACTTTCCTGGCATTCAAAGAATATATTTCGACAAAAGAAACTACACAGGTGCTTGCTGAAGGCATTTTAGAAAATATTGAAGAATATGGAGAGTTATATTTTGTGCAGTTAGAGGACGCTCTATTAATTGATGCTGTTGATGAAGTTATTGATTGCTCACAAGATATTTATGATGCTTTAGGTGAACAGGAAGAACTCATTTTGGCTTATCAGGGTGAAGAAAATCAGTTTAGTATTTTTGCGCCTTATCTTGAATATAATACCTTAAGTGTTTATGGAGACTTCAAAGTGGAGATTGATAATGCCATATGGAAAAGTGATGAAGGCATGTGGGAGTTGGAGTGTACAATATACAGTGGTAGTCCACAGTATTTTGCCGCCACATCAGGCTATATCAATGAGGCTACAAATACTGTAATTTATGACAAAACCCAAATAGGTAATCTGGTTCTGCCTTATAACACATCATCCTTCTACAATGATGTTTCATCATGTAATGGTTTTGCAAAATTTATTACAGATACAAGGAATATTTTATCCTACGGCTTTGAGGGGCTGCATTATTCTACCAGACAATTTACGCAAAGCAAAATCAAGGTAAAAGTAAACAACGAAAATGATTTAATTGTATTATTCAATCCTCAAGCAAGCAATCACCTGAAAACACTTGTGATTCTGCAATTAGGTCTCAATTTAACTAAGAATACAATCGGTATGTTTTCTGCTTTTACGAACACACTTGAAGATGGTCAATCCAGTGATGAGAAAAAATCTTTAATAGTAGAAATGTTAAGCGAATTTATCGAAGAGGTGCTAACTGATCCACAGATGCAAGCATATATACATGATGGTGTTTTTAAACCTACTAAAGAAAATTATCGTGAAATCACAAATCTATTAATGGAAAAATTCTTTAATTATTTAAAGGATAATAAAAGTAAATTCAACGATTTAGTTGATGCAAATGATTTAAGTGATCAAATTGATTTAGATGAATTAATCGCACATGAATACGCATTAACGAAAAAATTAATTGATAAAATAGCAAAATTTAGTGCTTCAACACTCGATATATTTATGGCCGTTTCAGATTGGGATTACGCCTACAATGGATTCTATTTTCAATTAAATTTTAATGAGTATTTTGAGCTTATGCCTTTGCCAGGCACAGAAAATGCCAATCTGAGTACAGAAAATCCATCTATTATTTTCAGTGATGAAATTGATATAAACGCAAATTTCAATTGCACCGTAAAAGGATACGGACCTGCACCATATGAAAGCACTGAAATATTTGCCTTATTGCCCGAGAATGTAAGTTATATAACAAATTTAGGTAAAGTTGTAGGCATTAGTTTCGACAAAACTGAGTTTAAAGACGATTGGGAATATGAAATCAGAATTGAAACCGGGGCTATTGTTGATAAAAATGGTGTCGCATTTCCTGGCGTCGGAGAGGGGGCATGGAGTTTCCATGTTACTAATAGTGGTGGTGGTGATTTTTTTACGGATCCACGTGATGGTCAAAGCTACGCCACCGTTGATATTGGTAGCCAAACGTGGTTTGCAGAAAACCTAAACTTCGAAACTACCAATTCATGGACATATGATGACGATCCTGCTAATGGAGATATTTACGGCAGACTCTACACATGGGAGACAGCACTTACCGCCTGCCCTGCCGGATGGCATTTGCCTAGTGATGAAGAATGGAAAATCCTGGAAATGGCACTGGGCATGAGCCAAAGTGAGGCAGGTGCTACAGGCTACCGAGGTACAAACGAGGGCGAAAAAATGAAAAGCACAAGTGGCTGGACTAACAATGGCAATGGCACAAACACCAGCGGTTTTAACGCCTTCCCGGGGGGCAACCGATACAGAAATGGGTCATTCAACTACCTTGGTAGCAACGGTTACTGGTGGTCGAATACAGAGGGCTCAGGACTTAATGCGTGGCACCGAAGCCTAGACTCCGACAGCCGGGTATACCGTAACAACAGCATCATGGATGGCGGATCTAGTGTCCGTTGCCTCAAAAATTGATTTGGTTGCTGAGATAATACGCATAGCAGCACCTACCCAAATGTGGTGGTTCAGTGGTTAAATCAAGCTTTGGGATTCTATCAAAGTTTGTGCCTATTCGAGAGTCTATTCGACTAGAAGACCTCCCCATCCTTCCCTTCGTTGTTTTTTTTCTGTCACACTTTTTGCAAGGCCAGGGAGTCTTCAAAAAAGTGTGTCAGGCTGTTTTTCTCAGGGAAAGCCCTGGAGGCCGTAGGCCGGAAGGGCTTTCCCTGCAAAGTTAGTATTTTATATATGCCTTTCATAACGGTCTC
>JBFHGX010000046.1:0-23808 GCA_041582875.1 Bacteroidales bacterium
AGTAATCGGACTTATTCCTCCGCGAGCAGTAAAGTGTTCCATGTTACCCGTTTTGGTAGTCACATCAAAAATTGAACTTAACCGTCCGCCAAATCTTGCCGGAATACTGCCTTTATAAAGGGTGAAATTGTCGATGATATCAGGATTGAAGGCTGAGAAAAATCCAAAAAGGTGGGATGTGTTGTAAACCGGAGCACCTTCAATATAGAATAGGTTTTGGTCAGAAGGACTACCGCGTACGTTATACCCCGAGGCTCCTTCACCGACAGATGTGACCCCTGGGAGTAACATCGCCACGCGTATAATATCTTGTTCTCCAAGCACAACAGGAATTTCTTTGATCATTTTACCTGTGAGCTTTTCAAATCCCATCTGCGTACCCCTCACGTTGTGGTTTTGCGAAGATTTTACCTCAACCTCTTGCAGTAAGTATAGATTCTGATCCAGATTGATATTCAATGTTCCCGATGACCGTAAATCGATCTTAACCCGACGTTCAATACTTTCCAGACTGTTAAAATCAAGGGTGTATTTTCCGGGTTTTAATTCCAGGATGTAGTTTCCATCTGCATCTGTAGTGGTTCCATTTTCCAATTCCACCACGTAAATAGTTCCCCCCACAATCGGTTGTCCATCTGATGATCCGGTTACTTGTCCGGAAAGCCTGAATTTATCGATGTTCGATTGAGATCTGTCACCAATAACAATGGTTTTGGGTACATATACCGAACTTGTAGTGAGATTACCATCGTTGTTGCGTTCTACAGTTTGTTGTTTTATTTGGACCGAAGCATCAGCTTGTTGGTAAAAACCATTGGGTAAATTTGTTTTTATTGCTATTCCTTTGGTTATAAAAAATGTACCATACCCATCAGTGACCACTTTATAATCAATGGGGTTGAGGTTATTATTTAGGATGGTTAATATATTTAGGGAATCTTCGTTAAAACGGATGGTCAAGTCAGGCAGGCTATTGTGTTGGACAAAAAAGCTGAGGTTAAACCGATTTTCCGATTGTGTTTTAAAATCGTTCCAGCTTAAGTTGTTCATGCTTGATGGAACTACCGGATTAAAATCCTGTCCACTGGCAGAATATATGCTCATCAGCATCCATATTCCGATCATACCTATGAGGAGCTTGTGCCTAATCATATTGAAGTTTCGTTTGGGTATGAAGGAATTCAATTAAATGTGCCAATTGTTCCGGTGATGCAGACTTGATTTTTATTCTTTTCTTACTGAAATATTGCGACAATTCTTTTTTAATTTCTGGAGAGAGTTTGATAAATGCTTTACGTGATTTGATCCGAACAAGTTGCTTGTTGTCAGAATAATAAAGAGATCGTGATGCATTACTGAATTTGCCGTGAGGTGTATTTTGATTGTATTGATTAATAAACTGTTTTGTGTAAGATAAAACCCACTGATTTTGCCCCTGTTGAATGGCTAATGCAAATGGTGTATTAATTTTAATATTCAGCTTGTTGGTGTTTACAAAAAGGTAATCGTATAGCAAGAATGAATCAACCAAGGTGTTGTCCAGTTGAATGGGAAGTCGCGCTCCGTTGGGCATGGTTGCAAGCATAATCAACTGTTGAGTTACAATGTTGTAACTTAATTCACAATCATCGAAAGTAAGTCCATCAGTAAAAACCGTACCCTGGATAAAATCATCAGAAAAAAGGTAAGGACTTCCACTTGCCTGGCGGTGTTCAGGAAAATACACTGCCCCATTTACCAACATATCACTAGAACCATAACTCTTTTGGGTGGAGTCGAGCAAGGCACTCAGCTTTTCGCTGTAGTTATGATTTTGAGACAGAAGTGTAGTTGAAAACACTATGATTATACACAAGAAAATCCCGGGAATTCGTATGAAATAGGTTAAAGTACGCGTCAAGTTTTGTTGGGATTTGGTCATTTGTTTATTCTTTTACCAATGATTCAATGATATCACTTACAGGGCGGATGCTATGAATGTTTTCGATTGACCGACCTGCCACCCAAACAGTTTTGTAGGTAGCGCCAAAAGCAGCCTTTTCGATGGACTTCATTCCCCTTACAGCAACAATCATTTTGATGTACTTTTTAAGGAATTTATTTTTGTTAAGTAAGGAATTTAAGAATCCAGGCTTGTTACCCAATGTTTGCATATAGGGTGTGTTGATCACTGTGAGTGGGGTTCCTGAAATAACCTTGGTAAGTATAATATCGTTGGCAGTATAATCTACCAGCGCTTGTTTGTATTCATTGGATACTCCGGCCTCAGTTGATGCAATAAATACCGTGCCCACAGATACGCCATTCGCTCCCAAATCAAGAGCATGTTGGTAATTTTGGGCATTTGAAATTCCTCCGGCAGCAATCACCGGTAGGTTTACATGTTTTTTTAATAAAGGCAACAATTCTTTAAGGGATGTACTGCCGGCATGACCTCCTGCTTCAGAGCCAACTGCAATTAATGCGTCTGCACCAAGGGCTTCCACTTTTTTGGCATAGGTGAGGTCGACTACATCGCAAAAAACTTTGATTCCGGCTGGCTTACATAATGCGATGGTTTCCTTTGGATTTCCAAGTGAGGTGATGATGAATCCAACCTTGAGTTCTACACAAGTTTTAAGCTGTTGATGGTACCGTACGTTTGACTTGTTTACAATTAAATTGACTCCAAAAGGTTGATTGGTTTGTTTTCTGATATCGTCAATAGCAGTTCTCAAAGCCTCATCGGTTCTGTAATTTAATGCTGGAACAGCAGCAGTTATTCCGCTTTTTAATGCAGCTACCATCATTGATGTGTTGGTTACCAAAAACATGGGAGCCATTAAAATGGGGTATTTTGCTCCAAGTTCGTCAAAAAGAGGGTAGCTATTATTCATAGGTTATGATATACTTAATAGACAAAGGTAGTAATGATTAGGTTGTCATTTGAAAATTATTTCTTTTTTCTAATTGATTGGCAGACTAGTTTTTAGCATAAATGTTAGCTGTTGCCGAATTATTCCAGCATCTGCACATGTTTGATGGCAATTGTTATAAATTATTAGATATGAAAACTGATGGATGTATTGCGTCTAATTGAACTTTAGTTTCTGTCATTTAATGATTTATCGCTTTTTGCGGATTTTTGGATGCAGGCGGATTAATTGTAGTGTAATTATTCAGATCGAAGAGAAAAATAAAATATTTTTTGATTTTGTTACCACAAAATGATAAAACATCATTACTTTTGAGGAGCTAAATGACCCATTATAAATTAATCCTCTCTTTTTCATGAAAACGTTTACTCAATTATTGTTTTTTTTAGTTCTCATCATCGGACTCAGCTCTTGTTATAAAACCAGCAGTGAGCCAACTGTTATTTATACTGTTGATTATAAGGTGAGTATATCCGGGAATGTGTTGTTGGATACCATCCAGTACAAAGACATGTCTGGTGCCATTGTAACCAAGTTAAATGTTAGTTCTGATTTTCACCATTCTTACACTTCGGAGAATGCTTATGATGCAAGCTTATTTGTAGCAGGAAACATTATTGATGGCACGGTTGAGGCTAATCTTTCCATTTTAACCGGAACAACGGTTAACTTTGAGGATCCTTTGTCAGAGACTTGGGAAGGAGCCGCAGATTCTTTACACTACACTTACAATTCTGCCAGGAAATTGACGCTGTCCAAATAGTGACAGACGTTTTTATTGATGCCTTACAAAAGCGGACAAGATTTATTGTTCGCTTTTTTTTGGAATCCGTTGTATGACGCGTGGATTGCGATGTGTAATACCGATTATGAATTGAAATGAGCTTTAAGTTCGCCACACTTCTAAAACCTCTTCAATTCAATATCGGCATTATACCTCAATATGAGTAGAGCTAACTTCATTTTATTAATGGTATAACATCAAGTATCCATGATAAGCTTTTTAACCTATTCAGTCATTTTATTTGGCTATTTGCCTATATTTGAAGATCATATAAGCAAAACGATAAAATTTTTACAAAAAGTGTAACAATTTATTTTTTACTCGTCTGTGGTATAGAAGTGAAGAAATGATTAAACCATTACATACACATCCGCATCAGGAACTCATCAAAGCTTGTCGTAAAAATGACAGGAAAGCCCAGATGGGATTGTATCAAAGTTATTACAAAGCCATGTACAACACCGCCAACCGTATCGTTAACAATGCTCCCGAAGCAGAAGATATCATGCAAGAGGCGTTTATGGATGCTTTTCAAAAAATAAATCAATTGAGCGATACAGTGAGTTTTGGTGCTTGGCTAAAGCGAATCGTCATCAATAAAGCTTTGGATGTGTTAAAAAGGGAAAAGGTTTGGAATACTTATCAGGAGCATATACAGAATGATACTTGTTACGAACATGTTGAAGATGAAGATCCTGATTTTCAATATCAACTGGCTGAAGTCAAAGAGGCAATAAAGAGATTGCCTGATCAGTACCGAGTGGTTCTGTCATTACACCTTTTTGAGGGAATGGATTATGAAGAGATGGGGCAGATATTGGATTTAGAATACAATAACGTTAAAACCAGGTACTCGCGTGCTCGCAGGCGATTGCTCGAAGAAATAAAGAAATTGCAAAATCAACAAGGTGAAAGGGAGGTTTGGCATGTGGAAAATTGAAAAATTTATTAAAGATCATCAAGAACAATTAAATGAAGATCAGCCTCTTGATGGACATGAAGATCGTTTTATCATGCGATTACAAAAAGCAGATATTTCGATAAATAAAACCCAAAGCCGAGGGCTGTGGTTTAAAGTGGCTGCTACATTAATACTGCTTGTTTCTGTGGTTTGGTTATCACTCGAACCCTTTAAGTCGAGTCAGGCTTCAGCTCTGAATAAGGTAACAGCCATTGAAATCCCTGACGAATTAACAGAAGTGCTCTCTTATTACGATGGTCAAATTGAAAATGATGTGCAGGAGTTGGTGACGTCGAGTCAGGAGAATAAAAGCAGTGCCATTATAAGTGATGCTGCACGCAAGCAAATAGATAAACTTGATGCTCAACTGATGAATATCGAAAAGGAGTATACAAAAAATCCCGGTAACGAGGCGGTTAAAGCGGCAATGGTGAATACCCAAAGAAAAAAAGCTGAAATAGTCAGCAGTCTAAATATTACCTCACAGGCAGCAGCCCAAGGTTATCGGGTTGGCGAGCCATACACACAATTTTAATCAACCTAAATCAATAAAATCATGAAAAGAAAAATGACTACTTGTTTCGCAACCCTTGTAGTGTTGTTTTTCACTGCAGGACTTCAGTTTCTGCATGCCAGCGAAACCATCGAAAAGGTATTGGTGGAGAAACAATTTGATGTAAACAAGGGGGTAAACCTCAATGTTTCACATGAGTTTGGTAAAGTCTTTTGTAAAAACTGGGACAAACCGCAAATATCGGTGAAAATAACAGCTAAAATTACAGCCCGCTCGGCTGATAAAGCTAACAGTTTGATGGACCGAATTACGACAAAAGTAAATGGGACAAAAAGTGAAGTGAACGCCTCATGTAAATTGTCCTCAGGAAAGAATAACGATCAACAAAAAATTGAGCTTACCATGGAAATCATGATGCCTAAGTGGGTGAACCTCGATTTGGCACATAGCTTCGGATCGGCATGGATTGGTGATGTTTCAGGAAATACCAAAGTAGAAAGTGAATATGGCGAATTGGTCATGGGGTCACTTTCTGGAATTTCAAATCGTGTTGAGATGAGTTTCGGTAAGGCTACCATCGAAGAAGTGGCTGATGCAGAACTGGAAGTGAGCTATGGTAAAATGAATATTGGTCAGGCAGGAAATCTACAGGTGGAATCGGAATTTTCAGATGTAGTCTTGTCTGAAGCAAAACAGGTAAGGGTAAAACTCGAAGGTGGTAATTTTGAAGCTACCAAGGTGCAAAGCATAGATGGTGACTCAGAATTTACCAACATCAAAATCGAGGAGCTGTCTTCTGTCATTAACATGGAAATGAGTTACGGCGGATTGTCAATAAAGGAACTGTCGGGCAACTTTACGCTTGTCTCGCTAGAAACCGATTTCAGCAGTGTTTCTATTCGTGTTGCTCCGGGTTCATCCTACAAACTTCAGGTGAATTCCGAGTTTGGAAGTATCGATTATCCCGAAAAACAAGCTTCGGTTACCCGTGATATACGCGACGTTACCGATCGGCAAATTGAAGCAGTTGTAGGGGTGAATTCAAATCCCAATGCATTGATAACCATTAATTCAGATTACGGATCCATCAAAATATATTAATTCAATTTAAATAAATTATACCATGAAAACTCCATTTAATACCAGAATTCTAAAGGCTTTATCCATTTTAGCCCTTGTTATATTTACTTCTTCCACGTTAATGGCAAAAAAGAGCATTGATGTGGCTACCGAAGATCGTCAATTGCCAGCATTTTCTTCAATTAAACTGATGTGTTCTGCTGATTTGATTCTTACTCAAGGCAACACGCAACAGGTCACTGTAAAAGCAGACAGCGATATCATTAAATACCTTGAAACCCGTGTGGAAGGTGATGTGCTGGTTGTGGATGTGACAAAAAACAGACTGTACAATATCCATGTGCTGGAAATCCATATCACCTTGCCCCAACTTGAAAGATTGGTGAGTGCCGGATCAGGTGATGTTAAAATCACCAAAGGTTTTAAAGCCAATGACCTCTATGTAAAGTTAAATGGGTCGGGCGATTTTGATGCTCAACTGAATGCAACTAACCTCGAATTGGATATCAATGGTTCCGGAGATGCTGATTTCGATGGCGTAAAGGGTGCCTTTAACCTATCGATTAATGGTAGTGGTGATGTGAATGCTCGTGGTTTACAGCTTGAAACTTGTGTGGTGAAGTCAATGGGCAGTGGTGATGTGGAAATGTCGGGAAATTGTGTTGATTTAACCATTACCCAAATGGGAAGCGGTGATATTAATGCATACGGACTTAAAACAGTTAATGCAATCGCAAGCAATATGGGCTCTGGTGACATGCTGCTAACTGTGGTCGAATCGCTACAAGCCAAACTCATGGGCTCAGGTGATTTAACTTACAGCGGAAATCCTGCCAAACTAAAGGTCTCGGCCAACGGTTCAGGTGAAGTATACAGTAGGTAACCACATATTTATCATATAAACAAGATCTCTTTGGTATTTTATACTAAAGAGATCTTGTTTTGTTTACATCATTTGTTTTTTTTGAGTTGGTAATGAATAAGATATTGCTTCGCATCGTTCAGTGATGGTATTGGTTGGTTTTCTTTCTCTGCAATTGCGTGCATGGCTTGTAATTTAAAAAATGGTTTCGCTTCATTTTGAGCAGCTTCAGGTTTTAATCGATATTGTTTAATCATTAATCCTTGAAAAAGGGTTCGGGTAATATGTTGATCGTTGTTGTTTGTTTTCAAATCATTTCTTGGATTAAGGTACATTACATATAAATTTCCATTTGACTTTAATATTCTTGAGCAATGACGATAAACGATTGCGCGGTTTAATGCCGACGTCAGGTGATACATGGGTCCCAAGAGTAGGATGGTATCTGCAATTTGATCAGGAATCCAATCCAATTGGCTTGCACAAGATTGCTGGTTGAAAAGCAGATTAGGTTTCAGTGAAGTTCGAAGTCGTTGGTCAAATACCTCAAGTGAATGTGATGCAATGTCGACACATCCCACAAAATGACCTTGATGGAGAAAGTGTTCGGCATAGCGTCCTGGTCCACTTCCGATATCAACAATGGTTGAATAGGGATACAATTGTTGACTGACCAGATGACATACTTGTTGGAATTCAGCCCTTCCAGAAGGACTTTCCAGACGCTGGTATTCTTCGGAAACACCTGCGTTATAAGCTTTTATAAGGGTTCTGGTGGCTGTTTCCATGATGTGTTTGTGGAATAAAGTAAATTTGGTGTTGGTGGGATATAGGTTGAAGTTTTCCTTCGAATAGCTGCTCAAATATAGGATCTTTCCATGGTTCAGCAGTGGAAGCAGAAACGACTTGCTGTTGATGTACAAAAAGAAACCGATCTCCATAATGAAAAGCCAGATTAGGGTCATGCAGAATCATGACGATGGTTTTGCCTTGGTGCACCAACTGTTTTGCCAAATCAAGTACCTTTAATTGGTGCGGATAATCTAAATGACTAATGGGTTCATCCATCAACAACAGTGGTGATTCCTGAGCCAATAATCTGGCAATCATAACCAACTGTTGTTCTCCGCCCGAAAGTTCAGTATAGTATCGATCATGTAAGTGACTTATGCCGGCGTTTTCCAATGCAAGTTCTGCTTTTCGTTTATCTGCTTTTGTAGGAATGAATTTGGTGTAAGCAGCACGACCCGTAAGCACCACTTCTTTCACCAAAAAAGGGAAGGCTGCTTTGTGTTGCTGCGATAAAAATGCCATGTGGCAGGCTCGTTGAGTTGATGATAGTTTTTTAAGGGGCTTTTCGTTTATTAAAACATCACCTCGAAAGGGGAGGAGTCCTGCCATTGATTTGAGTAGGGTACTTTTTCCTGAACCATTTCGCCCCATCATTACGGTAAGCTTGCCAGATTCGATGGAAAGGCTTATGTTTCCTAGTATTTCTTTACCGGGATAACCGCAAGAAACCTGTTTTAATTGCATTGCAAGTTTTAGTTTTCCCATCCTATATTTGTTTTTTTGAGTAACCAGATAAAGAAAGGTGCGCCAATTAACATGGTAAAAACACCAATGGGGATTTCAAATCCCGCCAGAGTTCGACTGATATCATCGATGATCACCAGAAAACTTCCGCCCAAAAGGAGATTGATGATTAGGGTTGATTTGTTGTCTACACCAAAAATCATGCGCACCACATGAGGAATCATCAATCCATAAAGTCCTATAATACCACTAACCGCCACCACGGCTGAGGAAGCCAGTGTTGCTGCCACTAAAACCCACCATTTTAGTTGTTGCGGCTCTGATCCTGACGAGCTGGCTTCTTCATCACCCATGGCCAAAACATTGAGTTTCCATCGCAGAAGGAAAAGGATTGTTAATCCAATACAAGCTGCCGGCAAGGCACTTAATAAAGCACTCCAGCCCGCATGTTGAAAGTTGCCCATCATCCAATGAACAATGCTTTGGAGTTTGAACGGATCGCTAAGTATTTGAACAATGGTGAGCAAAGCTGTGAAAATTCCATTGGTGATAATTCCTGATAGAATCAATGAAATAATGCTAACTTCACCGTGCTTTCGCGCCATAAAATAGCTTAACCCGACTGCCAGTAGTCCAAAAGCAAAGGCGCTAATTTGTATGGGGATGACCGCTGTCCATAACCCCAGCGCAGCTCCGAAAGCAGCGCCGGAACTGAGCCCCAAAACATACGGGTCAACCAAAGGATTTCTGAACATAGCTTGTAAAGCAGCTCCTGTAACGGCCAAAACTCCTCCCGACAGGAAGACTAAAAGGATGCGAGGTAGTCGAATATCCAGGATAACCGAACGAGTGAGTAAAAGTTCAGGTTGTGGAGTTTCATTCCAAAAGCTTTTCAGCGTTTCCCAAAAATGCAAATCACTGGCAGGACCTATAAATAGGGAAATCAGGATGACCGGAATGGGCACGATAAATAGTATCCATCGAATGATTTTACTGTTTTTCATCAGTCCATTGGATTTGAGTGTGATACAATGCGTTGAAAAAAGGATCGGGAAAATCGTCATGAAGGCCGGAGGCTGTGGTTGGGTATGCCCATTGATTGATTAAATGAGCGGCATAAACCAACTTTAGTGTCCATAAGTCGCATAAGAAAGGATGGGGCAATTCGAAGACTTGCTGATTACGAACAGCGTATAAGCTTTTTATTTGCTGATGTTTTTCCCAGTCAGCAACATCCATGCGTGGATTCGGCCACATGACAATTAAGTCGGGATTCCATAGAAGCAAATGCTCGATGTTGATGGAGACATGTTCATCTGCTAAAGGACAACAATTAGTTACTCCTGCAATGTTAAATACATCATTTACGGTACTTTCTGTTCCTGAAGTGTGGTTAATGCCTTGTGACCAAGCAAAATAAGCAGAGCGATGGTTTTTTTCTTTCAAGGAATCAAGCTTGTTGATTTCCTGCTGAGTAAAGTCAATAAGCCATTCGGCACGTTTTTCCTTACCTAATAATTTCCCAAGATCTTTGATTTCCTTGACTACATCTGCAAAACTAACTAGCATTACACCGTAAACCGGGATGTCGAAATTTTCGAGTTGTTGGATGGTTTCCGATTGTGAAGTCCAGATAATGACCAAATCAGGTTTGAGTTCCAATATTTGTTCCATGCTTACCAGATCCCAGTTGCCGGGTGCTGGAAGTTGATGCTCAGCAATTCGATAATCCAACTGGGAATAATATCCGAAAAGGGATTCCTCATACACATTGGTAGAAATGCCAATCACCTGTTGTTGGCCTTCCAGCATATAAATGCCGGAAAGCGCACTTTCGATAAGGCATATCACGCGCTCAGCAGGCTTTGACAGCCCAATGGTTTTACCTCTGAAATCCTGCACTTCAATTTCCTTGGGTAAGGTTGCTTTTGACTTTGGGATGTTTTGGCAACCAAAAGTTAAAAGCAGTAAAAGAAGTGGGCCAACTATTTTAATCATGGTTGAACTTTAGTCTATAAAAAGCTGATTTTAAACCCAATCATCATAGAGAACCCTGTGTTTTGGAATTGCCAGGGCATTTCATATCGGTTATCGGAAAGGTTATAAAATTGTCCGAACAAATCGAAGTTAATATGTTGGTTGCTCACTACCCGTTGTTGGGCAAATAGGTTAATTACTAACCCAGGCGTAAATGCCAGACGCCCTGATTTTGAACTGTTGTCGTAATAGGTTCCTGTATAATTTACAACAGGGAATATTTTTAGTCCAAACCCTGATTGCCAGGTAAAACCAGCATTCATGGTCAAATCAGGAGCAAAGGGAATTTCAGCGCCTTCCTGATCAGGATCTAGGTCGTTACCAACTTTGGTTGAAAGGTAAGTGGCGTTGGCAAACCAATTCCAATGGTCGTTAATTTGGTGATTGATTTCGGCTTCAACTCCAGTGCTGGTTGTGTTACCCGCGTTAACCGATTGCGATTGAGAAGGATTTTCACTTACCCGATTTTCGACGATGGCGTCATCAATCATCAGGTGATATACCCTGGCTTTCATCATGGCGCTACCTAAATTCATGCTAACACCTAAATCGACTCCAAATCCTGATTCCGGTTTTAAATTGGGGTTGGGGAGCTGTCCGTTTTTACCTGCCACTCCTTGGTCAGTAATAGGTAGTGTTCCACCCAGAGATTTAAGTCCGGGAACCATGAAACTATTGCCGGCATTGGCTGAAAGTGCCATATTTTTACTCAAATGATATTTGATTCCAGCGCTCCATAACAACCGACTAAAATCTTTTTCCGGCTCACCGGGTGTATTACCTCCCAACAAACTGATGTTGTTTTTAATGGTTTGATACCGCAATCCTCCACGGGCAATCAAGGATCCAATGCGTAATTCATCCTGAATGTAAAGTCCATATTGATAAGCTGTTGCTTTATTTCCAAAAGTATTGTATCCCACAAGTGGATCCGAGTACGTTTCGTATGACGCATTTTGATAATCGACTCCCATGGTAAGTGTTTGTATGCCTTGTTGATAGATGAGGTTGGCGTCCACGGGAACTATCACCTGATTGACACCATCATTGGCATCGAGACTATCGATCACATTAAAGTGACTCGATTGCCAGGTGCGGTCGTAAAAACGCATGCCAAATCCTGCGTTAAAGGTTAACTCTTCAGATAGATGCGTTGTTTCGGTGATATTGATTGTGGTGTATTGGTGTGCAAATCCGCGGTAAACACGACCCGCATCGCCGGTTTGAGAGGTGTTTTGAATGAATACAGATACTTTGTTGTTTTGTTGCTCACCATAATACCATGTAGCTCCTGCATATAGTTTTGTCTTGGCATATTCCGGGTTCTTCTGCATGTTTAGCCACGAACCCTCAGTGCCATAGTTGGTATAATCAGAAATTTCGTAGTTGATACCGGCAAAATAGTGCAGGTTTTTGATGTTGTTTTGATGATATAGCTGACTATTCAGGGTATTGTACGATCCATATGACGTACTGAATTTAGTCTCTTGTCTATCCACTTTTTCTTTGACAATCAGATTGATGGTTCCGGCCAAGGGACTTTGGTTTCCGGCAAAATCCTGAGAAAGATAGTTGGGATAAAGCACGGATGCTGGTCCGCGTTGAATTTCAACCCGATCAATGATTTCCAAATCCAATGACATGGGATCAACGAATCCGTCAATGGGCAACCCTTGCAACATCCAGGTGGCATATTTAGGGCCGATTCCGCCATAAGTACCCCAATTGGCGTCGTTGCGCGACAATACACTTACGGCCGCTCCCGGAGTATACATCAGCAACTCACTCAGGTTGTTGTTGCCTTCAACAAGCAAAGAGGCCTGTTCCGATGTAATAACATCCACTTGCTGGGTGACATTCCCAATGCTCTGGATGTGTTTGTTGGCAGTAATAACTACCTCGTTGATTTTAAGTGTATCACCTACTTTTTCCTGCGCAAAGAGGGAGCTCCAACTAATAATGGAAAGCAGAATAGCTGCTTTTTTAATGCTAAACTTTTTCATTTCCTTGATTTTCGTGCTATGATTAATTATAAACGTGTTACTATATGGTTAAAAATTTTTTATTCGGCTTTGGTCATACTTAATTTACCGTGTTGGATGCCTTTTATGGCAATGAGGCGTTCGGCAAGCATCCTAAGTTGCTCTGCGTGGCCTCTTACAGCAATAATTTCCATGCAATTTTCATGATCGAGGTGGAAGTGAAGTGAGGAGAGAATGGTGTCGTGGTAGTCGTGTTGAATGTTGGTGAGATTTTTTAGGATATCGCGCTTGTGGTGATCGTATACTAGGGTAATGGAGCCTGCTACCAAACTATCATTTTGCCATTGCTGTTCTACCTGATTGTTGGCAATCAAGTGACGAATGGCTTGTGAACGGTTGGTGAAATGGTTGTCGTTGACGTACTTATCCAGTGCGTCTAACAATTCCTGTTCAAGTGAAACTCCAAATCTAACTACCGACATGTGTTACGTTTATTAAATAAAGTAATACTATTTTGCAAACGTAAAAAAATGTCACGAAAGTGCCAACATAAAATTTGTGGCAGAGTGTATTTTATACCGAGAATAAATAAGGGGCTGTGTTAAATGGAAATCCATTTGAATGCATAGGATGTTTTAGGCACGACCATCCGCTCTGAAATACGCTGTAATCTTGCCGGCAATGCCATGATATAGTCTCTGGCTTTTTCACCTGAATCGTTAAGTTCGCGAATTCCTTCTAAGTTCCACTCTTTGATTAAAGAATTCATGATGTCGATGTAATCCTGTGTGGTATAAACCATGGTTCGTTGTGCTGCGTCCGAGAAATGCGTGAATAGTTCACCTATTTTACCTCCAGATTCTCTAAGAAAATGTGCCGGCATAATTATTTTTTTCTTCATCATATCCTCAAAGGCCAGCATCATATTACTCGGATCAAGTTCGAAAATGCGCGAAACAAAGTGCTTGTAGGCATTGGCATGGCGGTTTTCATCTGCTGCAATAAAACTGCACATTTTGGCCAATTGGGCATTTCCACTTTTTTTTGCCAGCGTTGCTACCCTTCGGTGACTAATGTTGGTTGCCATTTCTTGAAAACTCGTGTACACAAAACTTCGGTACGGATCTTTAGCTGTTTGAATATCAATTCCATCATTGATTAAGTGTTGTGTTGAAACTTCAACTTCACGCATATTCACTCTTCCACTGAGGTAAAGGTATTTGTTTAATAAGTCGCCATGACGGTTTTCTTCAGCAGTCCACCCTCGAATCCATTTCGACCAACCACTGGGATTTTCCTGATTTACTCCGGCAATATCCATTAACCAGGCTTCATAGGTGGGCAATGCTTCTTCGGTAATGGTGTCACCAATGAGTACGGTTACCAAATCATTGTCCAAATCTTTGGCTAACTCACGTATTTCAAGCACCTCTTGTGTAAACGTGTCACTGTTTGTATTGGGAAGTAAATCAGTTGGTTGCCATATTTCTTCTATGGGTTTTAAGTATTTTTGTAGGAAGTCATCCATTGATTTTTCCAATGTTTCCATGATTTCCAAACGAAGATTCGATAGTTTCATTTAGCTGTATTTAGAGCCGCAAAGGTATTATTCTTAATCGTTCTAAATTAGGTGCTATGTTTTATTGTAGCTTTTATTTTTTTTAGGAAGTCTTCAGTAAAACTACTTCGTAATGTTTTGGTGTGCTTTTAATCTATACAAAGGATAGATCATCAGCAATCCCAATGACATAGCAGTCAACGCGATGGGTAAGCCCCAAAGATCCGCTATCCAACCTGTTAGAGCGGCAATTATGGCTGCGATTAACGATTTTGCCTGAGAGGTTACCGACAAAACGCTTGCCATAGCTTCGTCTTCCGAAAGTCCGGCAACCAATGCAATACCCAAAGGTTTACGCATGTTTTCAATCATCATGATCATTAAAAAAGCCCCAATGGGAAAGGCATAGATGTCAAATTTGTAAAAGGAAAATCCGATAATTCCCACGCCAAAACCTAAAATTAGTGATAAATTCATGGGCTGCAGGGGATTGCTGAATAGGTTGGTGATTCTTCCTGATAATCTACTGGCTACAGCTGTTAATAAATAAATAAGGAAGTAAATGATTCCAATCATGAAAGCGGTTTTTTGTTCGTTGTTCATGTAGGTCAGTACCGGAATGCTGAGCGCTAGTGTTTTGATCAGAGGTTGGATGTAATCCTTGATAGCAGAATAGTAGCCAGAAAACAAAGAAGTGCTGAGCAGTGCTTTGGCTGTTTTTGGCATTTTAAACGAGTTTAAAAACCCATTCCAAACGGCCCGAAACTGTTCTTTTATGGTGGATAGCTGTTGAGGTTTTATTTCGCCATCCAAGAAACTGGGATAAGAGGCAATTAATATTACATCAAACAGATAAGGAACAATTGACCAAAGAAATACGGAGTCGATTGCTTTAGAATAGAATACGATAAATCCGGCGATTAAGGCTGAAATTGCCGAGCCAAACTGCGACCACGATCGGGTATGTCCGTAATAATTCACTTTTTGGGCAGTCCATCCGTTAACTTTCAAATATTGAAAAATCATGGCTTTATGCACTCCGGTGCGAAAAGCATCGCCCACAGCAAACATGGTAATGGCTGCAAATAGCAACAACATGCTTGAACTATAATAAAATATTAAAAAAGACAAGATGTAAAAAAAGAAGGAGAAAATCAATGTGCGTTTTCTGCCCAACGCATCTGCAATAAAACCGCTAGGAATTTCCATCAACATAATCGCTATTTCACGGGTGCTGTATAGCAAACCAATTTCCAGATAACCAATTCCCTTATCCAGAAAAA
The DNA here is from genome assembly GCA_041582875.1 of Bacteroidales bacterium. Taxonomy (GTDB): domain Bacteria; phylum Bacteroidota; class Bacteroidia; order Bacteroidales; family F082; genus UBA6244. Next base: position 15,513 of record JBFHGX010000046.1, read on the forward strand.
ATAGTACCAAAAAGGCATCGAAGAACCTCAGGTTCTTAAAAAATCCGTAGAGGCAGAACTTGTAGTATTGCAGATTCTTGGTAATTGGTGTCATAGCTCATTTGCATGAGGGGGCAAAGTTAGGGTAAAAATATGGCATTTCTAGTCGTTGTATGGGTGCTTTTTCTGCAATGATAACTGAGTGACCTGCAACTGGCGCTTGAATGTTTTGCATGCCTGTAATGTACGGTTTGTTATTATTACGCTATAGTTAAGTTTTACCAATGTCAGTTATCCCTCACTTGGTTCAAAGTGATGTCTTATTGTATATTAGTAATATTTATCACGACATTTTTTCAACATTAATCTTTTCATAAGGTTTAAAAGTGGGTTTTATCACCTTAACTTTTATTAGTACTTTTGTGCTCTTTAGAATTTATTTTCAATTGATTAGTTATCGTTATCTTTTGTTTTTATGATGAGACCAAAGCATCTTTCAGGTTCCTTAGCCGTTTTATTCGGGCTGTATTTATTGATCGCATCTTGTAATAAGGATTCTCAAAATCTTCCTCCCGAGGCTAGTTTTACAGTAACTCCGCCAATAACAGTTGTTGATACCACGGTGATTTTCGATGCATCGGAATCGTCAGATGACTATACCTCTTCTGAAGTATTAGAATACCGATGGGATTTTAACAACGATGGTTTGTGGGAAACCGATTGGAGTAACGACCCCATTGTGAGTCGCCAGTATCAGGCAGTTGGTTACTATACCATAGGATTGCAGGTAAAGGATCAGGCTGGATATTCCAGTTGGGTTTCACGTAGTTTGCAGGTGGTGGATTCTACTGAAATCCTTGACGAAATTCCGACACCCCGATTTACCGTTAGTCCCGCAACAGGGGAAATCAATACCCTTTTTACTTTTGACGCATCCGGTTGTACCGATTTGCAGGATACTGTAACCTTGTTACAGGTTAGGTGGGATTTTGATAGCAATGGGAGCTGGGATTCTGATTGGTCAACAGAGAAGGTCGTAACACATAAGTATGGTGAAGAGGGGCAATATGAGGTAGTTATGCAGGTTCGTGATTTGGATGGCAATATTAATGGAGATAGTAAGGATATTCTTGTGGGATCCGGTGGAAGTGGGATCATTGAACTTACCTTTGTGGATATTATCGGTGGCACTTTCGAAATGGGATGTACACAATCGAATACTGAAACATGTAATACATATGATGAAACGCCGGTGCGAACAGTTACCGTTAATGCGTTTCAGCTAAGTAAATATGAGATTACCAACCAGCAGTTTGCTGATTTTTTAAATGCTGTGGGTTGCAGCCCTAATGGTACCCTTGGCGGTGAAACTTTGATTTTTATCGGAGCCGAAAATTGCAAGATTACCTATAGTGGAGGATCGTTTAGTGCCGTATATGGAAACCACAATTATCCTGTTGTTCAGGTTACTTGGTTGGGAGCCATGGAATTTTGTGATCATTATGGTGGACGGTTACCTACAGAAGCTGAATGGGAATATGCAGCTAAAGGTGGTAATTCTGCGGGTAATTATACTTATGCTGGGAGCGATAATATCAACAATGTAGCTTGGTATGCAACTACCTATGGTGAGAACCATGACGTAGGAACTAAAGAGCCTAATCAGCTTGGTTTATATGATATGTCGGGAAATGCTTCTGAATGGTGTTTCGATTGGTATGCCTGGGATTATTATACGCTGGAAGAAAATGATAATCCATTGGGCCCCCAAACAGGTGAAGAACGAATTATTCGGGGTGGTTCGGTGTACAATGGGGATGATGATTGTCGTTCATCTGACCGATTTTCTGTTTTGCCTAAAACTTCATTGCCTGGATTGGGTTTTCGAATGGCAAAATAATGGAGTCCAATACACGTTTAAATATTTTGATTAGATTATCAAAAAAATACTTTATAATAAAATAATATGAGAAAGAAAATTGTTGCCGGAAACTGGAAGATGAATAAAACTTTTCAGGATGCCGAAGAATTGATTAGTACCATAGCTGACGAACTCGATAGCGTTGAAGTGGCTTGTGAAGTTGTGCTTTGTCCTCCTTTTCCATATCTGGAAATGGCATCCGATTATGCTGATGAGTCTGGTTTGCAGATAGCAGCACAGAATGTAAGCGAACATGAAGATGGAGCTTATACCGGCGAAGTAAGTGCTGCTATGTTGTCGTCTATCGAATTGGGCTATTGCATCGTAGGCCACAGTGAACGTCGCAAATATTTTGGCGAAACCAACGAACAACTGGCACTTAAAGTGGAAAAATTGCTTGATCATGCCATTAGCCCCATTTTCTGCATCGGAGAGCAACTTGAAGAAAGAAACGCCAATCAGCATTTCGAAGTGGTGAAGCTACAACTTACTGAAGGGTTGTTTCATTTGAATGAAGATGAATTTTCAGCCATTGTTATTGCTTACGAGCCTGTTTGGGCCATTGGAACGGGCGTAACCGCCACTTCAGATCAAGCTCAAGAAATGCATGCTTATATTCGCGGTTTGGTTACTGAAAAATATGGTAAAGAAGTGGCTGATGAAACCACTATTCTATATGGTGGAAGTTGTAATGCCAAAAATGCTGCCGAATTGTTTGCTAATCCTGATGTGGATGGTGGATTGATCGGTGGTGCATCCCTTAAAGCGGATGACTTTATCAAAATTGTAAAAAGTTTTTAATTGCTGCTGTGAACTATTACCAAGTTAATATACCCATTCCGGGCAACCAGGATATGACAGATATCCTGATTGCCCAATTGGCAGAAGTAGGATTTGAGAGTTTTGAAGAAAACGAAAAATTTGTCATCGCCTATATCCCCGAAAAGGACTACCTCCCTGAAGTGTTGGCATCCATTGATTATTGCTCAGCACCTGATATCCTGTCACAGACCAAACATGAGTTTATTGAGGACCGCAATTGGAATGAGGTATGGGAGAGTAATTATCCACCGGTTATGATTACCAGTCGTTGTATTGTTCGTGCTCCATTTCATGAGGCTCCTGAAGGAGTTGAGTTTGATATTATAGTTAAACCCAAGATGGCCTTCGGTACTGCACATCACGAAACCACTGCCCAAATGTTGGAAGTGATGCTTGACGCTGATGTGAAAGGAAAAAAGGTGCTCGATATGGGTTGTGGTTCAGGTGTTTTGGCTATTTTATGTGCTATGAAAGGGGCTGCCGAAATTACTGCCATCGACATTGATGAATGGTCGTACAGCAATACCCTCGAAAATGCCGAAATCAATCAGGTAACCAATATCGTACCTTTACTTGGTAATGCTTCGTTACTTAAAGCCCCCATGTTATTTGAAGTGATTTTAGCTAATATCAATAAAAACATCCTGTTAAAGGATATGGAAAGTTATGTTGGCGTATTGAAATCGGGTGGAAGTATTTATTTTAGTGGGTTCTATATCGAGGATTTAGTAGATATTACAAACAAGGCTACCAAAAATAAACTGAAATTTATCCAATCACAATCCGATAATAATTGGGTGGTAGCTCACTTTATTAAGGCATAATTTGTTAATAATTGCTTAAGGAAATCTGAATCAATGAATCGGAGTATCTCGTTAGTTTTTCTGTTTTTTTTATTGTTCCAATTTTTAGGAAACCCTTTGTGTGCTCAGGTGAGTGATTCGTTGTCGACTGATTCAGAGCTTTTTTTTCAGCAGGTTTCTGAAATATTGACGACCAATACTTCTAAAACCTATGAGAAAAAGTCGAAGGAACTTTTGGATCGCTTTTACCAAAGGTGGACCATTGGCCGATTTAACAAAGACGAAAAAGACGAGATCAGAAATTTGATCGAGACCATGCGGGTTAAAAAGATGCGAACATACCCTAATTTGTATGATTACCTATATACCCTGACACTATTGTCGGAATCGACTCAGCCTCCCAAAAGTATTCTCGCTTGGCATGCTTACGCCGATAGCCTTTTGTTAGAGAAAAATGTGAGTCCTTTTTCTGACTTTCTGACTTTTACTGATAATCTACTTGAAAAGGATCAACTTCATGAGAAACGATCGAATGATTGGTTTGTAAGACAAACCCGTTTTCGTTTTGATTTGGACACCACTTTTTTGGTGCATTTTGAAAAGGTAAGGTTGGTATGTGCCTCACGCAAGGATAGTGCTGTAATCGAAAAAACGAGTGGAGTTTATCAATACACAAACCAAACTTGGTACGGTGTTGGGGGAGAAGTAAATTGGTCGCGTTTTGGAGAAAGTATGGGCGAGGAGATGTTTGTGAACCTGCCTAAATATCAACTTGATTTAGATGAACCAGTGATTAATGTAGACTCAGCAGTATTGCATTATAACCGCTTTTTCGAAGAGCCTGTTGTAGGGGCGTTTCGTGATAAGGTGTTGGCTAGTTCACCTTCAGAGCGGTCGCAATACCCTATGTTTACAGCTTATCTCACTGATATTGATCTTCCTGAAATTTATAAGAATATTCATTTTTATGGCGGAATTCAAATTGAAGGCCCCAATTTGTACGGGATCGCGGCAGGCGGAAAGCAAGCCACAATAACCATTTCGCGTAATGATACGGTATTTGGAAAGCTGACTTCAGATAAGTTTAGAATTGTAAAAGACAACGCAATTTCAGCACATGCAACTACTGTTTTTTATTTTGAAAACGACTCGCTGTATCATCCCGGTTTAAGGGTAAAATATACGGACGATGACCAGCAATTTGTGCTTTACAATGAGGAAGATGGATCCAATGCCATACCTTTTTACGATTCGTATCATCAGCTGGATATATATGTTCAAGCGTTGTTTTGGAAACTTAGTGAGGATGATATGCTGTTTAAGCGTATTCGAACCATGAATGATAAAAACCTGGCTTATTTCGTTTCGAGTAATTATTATTCAAATCGCGATTTTTATCAGCTACAGGGTATCGACGATCTTCATCCTCTCTACGTAATTCAAAACTACATGAAAGCATATGATGTGGAAGAAATTCAACTATACGCTTTGGCCGACTATATGCAAAAATCTGTCGATCAGGTTTCTGCGATGTTAATTGGTTTGTCGAACAAGGGCTTTCTGGTGTACAATACCGAAACTGAAACAGCCATTGCCAAAGACCGATTGAGTTATTTTTTAAATGCAAAATCCGGTTTTACCGATTATGACGTCATCAGGCTGGAGTCGAACGTGACCACACGTCCCAATGCAGCGTTGAATATTCCGAGTCTGGGACTCAATGTTTACGGTGTTCCTGAAGTGTCCATCAGCGATTCACAGGAGGTTTATATTTATCCTTACGACCGGAATATTCAGTTTTTTAAAAACCGAGACTTTAATTTTGACGGTCATGTACACATGGGATTGCTCGATTTTTATACCAGAAACAGTACTTTTATTTACGATAGTTTTTTGTTGCGAATGAATTATGTAGATTCGTTGGCTTTTATTGTAAAATCACAAGATTCACTCTCACGCATCGACTCCTTGATTCATGTCCATAATGTGATTACCAACCTTAACGGAAGCATTTACATCGATGATCCAAACAATAAATCGAGCCTAAAAAAATTCCCTCAGTTTCCAACTTTCGTGAGCAACGACGACAGCTATGTATATTACAACCGGAAGAGCATTCAGGACAGTACGCTCATCGCCGATCGTTTTTATTACCGGGTTGATCCTTTTGTGTTCGACAGCATTAAAACCTTTTCTACTGAGGGGTTGGCTTTCAAGGGCACGCTCATTTCAGCGGGAATATTTCCTGATGTGTCAGAACCATTGGTGGTTACGCCCGATTATTCCCTTGGATTCAAGCATGTTACTCCAGTGGAGGGCTATCCCGTTTACGACAATAAAGGGATGTTTTCGAATGACATTTTCTTAAGCAATGAAGGCTTTTTTGGGAAAGGAAAATTGGATTACCTGACCTCGGAATCCCATTCGGATCGATTTATTTTTTATCCTGATTCATTAATTGCCACGGGTCAGACTTTTATGGTGAAGGAGAGTCCGGTTGAATATGACTTTCCATCTGTACAAGGAGATACTGTCGATATTCAGTGGTTGATTGATACCAACGTCATGTTTGTTGATAACCTTACCAAACCTTTTATTGTTTATAATAGTTCGTTGTTAAAGGGTACGCTTGCCTTAAACCCGACGTACATGCTTGGTTCAGGAGCTTTCTTTTTTGATCAAAGTGAATTGGTTTCCAATGCCATCGATTTCAATTACAATAGACTCGCAGCAGATACTTCTGATTTTTATTTGAAAAATCGAGAAAACGATTCATTGGTTTTTTATGCCAATCAATATCAATCTCAAATTAATTTTGACGATCAAATGGGTTGGTTTACACATATATATAATAATTCTTTTTTGAAATTCCCATTCAATAAGTATATTTCTACTTTGGATGAAGTTGAGTGGCGAATGAATGAAGATGTTCTTTCGTTGCAAAGTAATCTGGGTAAGGATTACCAGGGAATGGACACTTTGAATAATATGGAGATGATCGATTGTAAAATTGTTGGGCCAGAATTCATTAGTGTTAAGCCCGATCAGGATTCACTTCGGTTTTATGCCGGTCAGGCTTCCTATGACTTAAAAAACTACACCATCGATATTGAAAGTGTAAAAATGATTAAGGTAGCTGATGTGGCTGTTTTCCCGGATAAAGAAAAAGTTAGGGTGCTTAGAGATGCCGGTATGGAAACATTGAAGCATGCTTCAATCATCGCTGACACGAAGAATAAATACCACCGAATATATCAGGCCGAAGTTAATATATATGGTAAGCATCAATTTACAGGTAAAGGTTGGATTGATTATGTTGATCGTTTAGGTGCAAGGCAGCCGGTATATCTTAGTGATATTGCCTCTACGACAAGTGGCATTACCACTGGTTTTGGCAGTACTCAGCCTGAAGAAGTTTTTTTTCTTAGTCCGGAATATCTGTATGAAGGGGCGTTGAAGATGATTGCCTCTGAACCACTTTTAGTTTTCGAGGGTGGTTATCGGCTTAATCAGGAATGCGTACTTAATTATAATAACTGGGTGTCGTTTAATCAAATTCTGGATCCACAGGATATTGTTTTTAATTTGGCCGATAGTACTTATGATTTATCAGGTCAAAAAGTTTATTTTGGTCTCGCTTACGATGATGATTTCAGAAAGTATTATCCTGTGGTATTTCAACCCTTGCGTAACCAGAACGATCGGCTGCTTATGGATGCAAAAGGTCAGTTGGCATTTGATACGCTGAGCAATAATTTTGTTGTTGGTCAGCGCAATAAATTAGCCCGAAATCAGCAATTGAGTCCCGATCAAATTGTACTTGAAACCGAAAAATGTGTTTTGAGTGGTCATGGCAATCTTGATTTGGGGCTAGATTTTAATATACTTAATTCAACATTTACCGGAAGCTTCGAGCATCTTATTGTTCCTGATTCAACCCGAATGCAAGTGGTCATGGCATTGGATTTTTTCTTCGATGTCAAATTACTCGATATGATTACAGACAGTTTGCGGTTGTCTTATAATCCGGGAGTTACCGATCCCAAAGGAATATTCCCTTTGTTTTTAAAGAAAAACCTGCCTGAAGGCACAAGTGCTGAGGAATTATCGAATGAACTCGCCCTTTACGGACAAATCAGAAAATTGCCTGATTTACTAAAGCAAACCATGATTTTTACCGATATCAATCTGTATTGGGACAGCTATACGCGATCGTATTACTCGAAAGGAAAAATTGGATTGGGATATTTGGGGGGCAATACCATCAATAAATACCTCGATGGATATATTCAAATAGAACTTGGTGTTGCAGGTAGTACCTTGAACATGTACTTGTGCCCGGCTCCAGAGAAGTATTATTTCTTTTCCTATAAAAATGGAATCATGCAGGTGCTAAGTTCTGATATGGCATTTAATGAAAAACTGGAAGCACTTAAGCCGGAAAAACGAGTTCTAAATGAGAACAGTGATGTGGATTACTATGAATTTGTTATTTCAACCAAGCGTAAGATGATAGATTTTGTGCGTGAAATGGAAAGCAGATGATAGCAGTAAAAATTGAGTTCGTGTGGTAGGTATTTATCCAAAACAGGGGGTCAACGCGTAATAATCAATAAACCAAATGCCGTTAAAAAGATTTTAGCGGATATTCCGTTAATATTCAGGATATTTTTTTATTTTTACTCACTTTGAAATCAATTAAAGAGAACAGTAAAATCAATTCATAATGAAGTTTATAATATCAAGTACAGCCTTATTAAAAGCCCTACAG
>JBFHGX010000047.1:0-23690 GCA_041582875.1 Bacteroidales bacterium
ACATTTCTTTCCAATCTGTACTCGATTGAGCTTGAATGATCTCAAACAACGGTGGAGTAGGGAAGAGGTTGTCTTTGATTACATGCAAGTTATCTACAAAATGCAATACTTTGGTTTGTGCCCCTCCACTACAATGGATCATTCCGTGAATTTGATTGCGAAATTCCTGCAGCATTGCCTTTATTACCGGGGCGTATGTGCGTGTTGGAGATAGAACCAGTTTACCCACATCCATGCCTTCGATGGGACTCGGATCAGTCAGTTTTAGTTTGCCTGAGTATGCCAAATGAGCAGGTATTTGTGTGTCGAAACTTTCGGGATATATACTCGCAAGTTCATGATGGAATACGTCATGGCGTGCGGAGGTAAGACCATTGCTGCCCATGCCACCATTATAACAGTCTTCATAAGTAGCTTGCCCATCCGATGCCAATCCAACAATAACGTCTCCGGGTTGGATGTGATTTTCAATGATATTTTTACGTAGAGTTCTGGCGGTAACAGTGGTGTCGACAATCACAGTACGAACCAAGTCGCCTACATCGGCAGTTTCGCCACCGGTGAGGTGCATGTTAACACCCAGCGTGCTCATTCTTTGCAAAAACGACTCAGTGCCATTGATAAGGGCCGCAATGACTTCTCCCGGAATCAAGTTTTTATTTCTACCTATGGTTGATGAAAGGAGGATATCGTCAGTAATTCCAACGCACAGCAGGTCATCGGTATTCATTACAATGGAATCCTGTGCAATACCTGTCCAAACACTTATATCACCTGTTTCTTTCCAATACATGTAGGCCAACGAAGATTTCGTTCCTGCTCCATCTGCGTGCATTATATTGCAATAATCAGTGTCGTTGCCCAGATAATCAGGAATAACCTTGCAAAATGCGTTCGGAAATAACCCTTTGTCGAGGTTTTTAATGGCGGCATGCACGTCTTCTTTCGAAGCCGATACGCCACGTTGCATATACCGTGATTCTTCGTTTTTGGTCATCATAGGTGTTTTTTCAATTTACTCCTCTATGGTGAGTTTGTTGGTGGTGGTGTTAAAGTTAAACTTGCCAAAACGACTTAACAGACGTTCCCCAAAAACCAAATCGAGCTTCAATTTGTATGTAACCTTCAATTGCACATCGGTAATGGTGATGTTGGCAATGGTTAATTCCTTAATGTTGATAACGGCTCTGTCGGCAATGGTATTGTTGGCCAGAACTTTTTCAGGATCACCTTCAAAATCTTCTTTACTGATGGCTCCCCATTTGAGTAACTCCATTGCTTTGTCAAGTGAAATCATGGGATCGGCTCCTTTGTCGTAAGCAAATTGTTCGTTGTAACCTGCCAAAATACAGGTGGATAAATAGGTGCCTGTTCCTGGCTGTTCTGTAAATAGTACCGAATTGTCATCGGGATTAATCACAATGTTTACGTCTGCAATATCAACATTGGAATTTCCTATTGGCACATAGTCCCGGCGCAGCACCCGGAATTCAGAACGGCGGTTCATTTGGTGAGCGGCTTCTTTTTCTTTATCAGAAGTTAGTGAGTTTATGTAGGCTTCATCCAAAACTGTTCCTTCTTTAAATAAGAAACCTTCTCGAATCACATCTTTCTTCAGCTTCAGCGGAACACGTTCACCGTATCCTTTGGCTACAAGTCTGTATGGGTCAATACCTCTAATAATTAAATAATCTACTACTGATTGTGCACGGCGTTGTGAAAGAATATCATTGCGTTCGTCGCTGTCGCGGATATCAGTATGTGAGGCCAATTCAATTACCAGATTCGGGTTATCACGTAGTGTCTGTACCAAGCCCTGTAACGAATCTTCGTATTGAGGCTTCAAGTCCCATTTAGCTAAGTCATATAAAATTTCGGGTAGCATGATGGGCTCCGAAGGGATTGGATGAAGCATAAAATTCTTTTCAAAATCTTTACTGAATTCCACTCCAACGGTGGTAAATGTACCCCTTGAATTGAAGTAATTCGGTTTAGTAACCATTACTTCGTAGGTGGTATTCGATTCCAACTGACTCTTGCCAAAAGAATAATAACCCTGATCATTTGTACGTGTAGAAACTGATGAACCAGTAGATCCGATAAGCTGAACAGTGGCATCCTCAACAAACATCAAGGTACGATCATCCTTAACTGTTCCCGCAAGGGTAAACTCCAAAGGGGGTTCAATAAAGTACCAGAGATCCTCCATACCTCTACCTCCTTTGCGGGTTGAACTTAAAAAGCCATATTCATCAGTGGGATGAAATATAATGCCGAAATCGTCATATATGGAGTTCATGGGCGATTTTAGGTTTTTTGGTGTTCCCCAATTTCCTGCTGTATCGATAGTTGATACAAAAATATCTAATCCACCCATTCCACCGTGTCCATCGCTGGCAAAGTAAAGGGTGGTGTCGTTGCGTAGGAAAGGGAATATTTCATCACCTGGGGTATTGACTACATTTCCAATGTTTAGCGGTCTGCCAAATCCTTCACCTTTGCTGTCGCGAAGTGCTACCCAAATATCATTTCCGCCAATTCCTCCCCGGCGATTGGCTGAGAAATAGATGATGAGTTCGTTTTCACTAACTGTGGGTTGTCCAATGGTTGAAAGGGTGTCGATCCCTTTGATTTCAACCATTTCGGGGTCACTCCAATTACGTCCGCTTCGACTCGACTTATAGATTTGACATCCTGACTCTATTTGTTCGGTGTTGGGACAACGGGTAAAATAAATGGTGTTAAACTTGGAATTAAAGGTAGCTGCCCCTTCGTTACCTTCAGTATTTACTGTTTCAGAGTCATCTAAGAGTACGGGAGTTGACCATTCTCCTTTTCTGTCTAATTTGGCTACAAACAAGTCGCTAAAATTCTGACCGGTCCATTTATCGGTTTCTTTTCCTTGAGTTCCTTCGCGTGTTGAAGTAAAAGCGATCTCATTGTAATTGTCACTAGTATATGCAGGGGCAAAATCAGCTTCGCGTGAATTGATGCTTTTGATATTTGTCACCTCGTATTTAGACGGATTTTCGAGCCAATCTTCCACCAAAGCGGTAGACTCTGCTCCACGTTTACCTCTAGGATCATCAGGAACTCTTTCGGCGTATGCCTGATATTGAACAATGGCATCGGCAAAGTCACCATTTACTTTTAATGCATCTGCGTATCTGAGCAATATTTCAGGATTTCTTTTGTCGTATTCATTTTTGACAAGCCTTTTGTAGGAAGCAACGGCACGTTTTTGATTCCCCGTAAGACGATAGCATTCGGCAAGTTGAGCCGTGATGCGGTTTTTTTCTTCTTTGTTCTTTTTTACCTTCGTATATGCCTTCTTGTATTTATCAATGGCCAAGCTGTATTGTTGTTTTGCGAATGCTTCATCCGCTGATTTGGCTGGATTACGTTGTGCGCTCGAGGTCAGTGGGAAAGCCGCCAAAAGCAAAAGAAAAGCAATACCGGAAAAGTATTTATTCATGTGTGCCATAGTCTTTTTATCGTTATTCATTAACGCAATCATTTGATAATTATTGGGTGTTGTCGTTTTCTTCAGGTTTGGCATCATCCTCTTGGATAGAATTTTTGTATTCGGCCAGTCGTTTTTCTCTGTCCTGGCGGGTAGCTTCGCGATTGATTTCAGTTTTAATGTCTTCTGACGCACGTTTAACGTCATTGATAAACTTACCTAATCCGCGGGCAATTTCCGGAATTTTGCTTGGGCCAAAAACCAAAATGACGGCGAGAATCACCAAGAATATTTCACCCGAACCGAGATCAAAAAATAATAGTGTCAATTGAGATTATTTTAGTAGTGTCAGCAAAATTACAAAAAAAAGTCCCGCTGCGACAGCAGCGGGACTCTTAGGAATATCTATTGGAAATTATTTCTTTCCTTTTTTAGCATTTTCAGCTTTTGCTAATAGGTCACGTTCTTGTTTGTCGCCTCCCAAAAGGTCGTAAGCAATGGGGCTGGCTGTAAACAATGATGAGTAGGTACCCACCATAACACCGATTAACAAGGCAAAAATAAATCCGCGAATTACTTCACCACCGAAAATAAAGATGACGAGTAATACGACGATGGTTGTACCTGAAGTGTTGATGGTACGAGCCAACGTGCTGTTCAAACCGTCGTTGATATTGCGTTTGATGCTGTGTTTTGGGAAAAGTCCGGTATACTCACGGATTCTATCAAAAATAATTACAGTATCGTTAATCGAATATCCAATAATGGTTAGGATTGCCGCAATAAAGGCCTGATCAACTTCCATACTAAAGGGCAGGAATCCGTAGAATATAGAGAACATACCCATAGTAATTATGGTGTCGTGAAACAAAGCAGCAACACCAGCTACACCATACTGCCAACGCTTAAAGCGGATGGCGATGTAAATAAAGATAATAACCAAAGCAAAGAAGATGGCCATGTACGCTTTATTTCGGATGTCATAAGCAATAGTAGGCCCAATTTTTTGTGAACTCAAAATACCCAAAAGTTTGTTTTCACCTTCAGTATCTGAAGAGAAATCAACGTAGCTGATATCTGTGGAATACAAATTCTTTAATCCCTGATGTAATTTAGTTTGAATGATGCCGTCAACTTCTGGGCCATCCTCTTCAATCATATACTTGGTGGTAATTTTGATTTGAGAATTGGCACCGAAAGTTTTAATCTCAGGAATCATGTTGTCAAACTGAGTGGTAAGTTGCGCACGTGCCCTCTCTGCATCAACGTTTTGATCGAATCTAACTACATAAGTTCTACCTCCAGTAAAGTCAATACCGTAGTTTAATCCTCTGAATGCGAGTGAAATAAGGCTGATCACAATTAAAGCACCTGAGATAAAATAAGCTATCTTACGCTTTTCAATGAATTTAAAGTTCGCATTGGCAAGGATATTGGCAGTAGCTTTTGTGCTGAAGTTGACTTTCTTGTTGGTGCGTTCCATCCACATGAAAATCAAACGTGAGATGAAAATGGCAGTGAACAACGATGAAAGGATACCAATGATTAAGGTTGTAGCAAATCCCTGAACAGGACCTGTTCCAAATACATAAAGTACAATACCTGTTAAAAGTGTGGTTACGTTACCGTCGATAATGGCCGAGTACGCATTAGAATAACCATCCGTAATGGCTAAACGCATTCCTTTTCCTGCGCGAATTTCTTCTTTAATACGTTCGTAGATAATTACGTTGGCATCCACCGCCATTCCTAAGGTAAGCACGATACCTGCCATACCAGGCAAGGTTAATACAGCTCCTAATGAGGCTAGAATTCCAAATAAGAAGAAAATATTGGTGATAAGAGCCAAACTGGCCACTATACCAGCACGGTTATAATAAACAATCATGTATACCAATACCAGTATAAATGCCATGATGAATGAGTTCATACCAGAACTAACAGCTTCACGTCCTAAGGAAGGCCCAACAACAGCTTCTTCAACGATGTGTGCCGGTGCAGGAAGTTTACCCGCTTTAAGGATGTTAGCTAAATCCTGAGCTTCATTTAAATCCATGGTTCCACCAGAAATGGTTGAACGGCCGTTAGGAATTTCTCCGTTAACTACAGGATATGAATATACATAATTGTCGAGAACAATGGCAATTTGTTTGCCAATGCTTTCGCCAGTAAGTCTTTTCCAGATTTTTGCTCCCTGTCCATTCATTTGCATGTCCACATTGATACGTCCGTTTTGGTCGTAATCCTGACGTGCATCTTCAATAACGTCTCCGCCTAAAGCAGCACTGCCATCACGATAGCTAGCTTTTAATGCAACAAGTTCAAGGTAGTCAGGTGTGCTTGGGTCAGGTTTAACTGTCCAAACCAATTTCATGTCACGAGGAAAAATATCATTAACTTTCTTCAACATTGAGTTGATTCGAGCAGTATCTTTAATGGCGGCAATACCAACGCGAGCAGTAGCTCCCGGAGACATTCTGCCCGACTCATCCTGAAAGTAGGAAGGTTGCAAATAGGCATACAAGGGGTATTTTTTTGCGTAGTCAGCAAAATTCATGTCGTTACCCTGACCTGTTGTATCCGATTCAATTTGATCTAACAACTTGTTGGTAGCTGTTCCAGTACTATCCAAAGTGGCCAGTTCCTTTTCTAATTGAATATCTTCTCCTGTTGTGGCTGCTATTTCTTCTGAAACTGTTTTTTCAGTTGCTTTTAAATTTTCGGCAGCGGTTTCTTCGTCTAAAACTTCAACAGTTTTCAACTGCGCGTTGGCTTCGTCGAAATAAGTGTAAAGGTCAGAAAAATTATATGTTTCCCAAAACTCCAGTTTGGCTGTACCTTGTAATAATTTTCTTACCCGGTTAGGATCTTTAATGCCGGGAAGCTCAATCAGAATCCTTCCAGCAGTAGCAAGACGCTGAATGTTGGGCTGAGCTACACCAAAACGGTCGATACGTGTACGCAAAATTTGGTACGAGCGATCGATGGCGTCATTGGCTTCTTGATTAATTACTTTTAACACCTCATCATTGGTAGAGTTGGTTGTAATACCTTTATCTTTGAACTCATATAAGAAGATTGAAGCCAAACGGGCATTTGGATCGACCTCATTGAATGCTTCACCAAACAAAGTAACAAAACCACTGGTGCTATTTTTTTGCTTTTCGTAAGTCAGTTTCATGGCTTGCTGAAAAACAGGATCCTGGCTATTGCCAGAAAGAGCTTTTACAATATCACCAACGGATACTTCCAGTACCACGTTCATACCTCCTTTTAAATCGAGACCCAAATTGATCTCTCTTTCTTTTGCTTGCTTGTAAGTGTACTTGTCAATAAGGATGTTGTATACAACCACATTGTCAAGACTGTCGAGATAGTAGTCTTCTCTGGCCTTTGAAATGGAATCTAAATAGATCACTTCAAGCACCTCATTTCCGGCGGCAAGCTTCTTTGCCGTTTGCAATGCCACTTCACTTTGTGCATAGGCTTTGGCTTTTTTTTCGACACTCATGGTGACGAAAGTAAAGCTCAACTGATATAAACACACCAGGGCAAACGCAATGGCAAAAAATTTAATAGCTCCTCTGTTCTGCATTTGAGATTAATTATTAATGATTTTACTTCATTTTTTTTAAGGGTGCAAAAATAGTATAATATTCGAGAATTAACAATTTTGTACACATTTAATAAGGCGCTCACGTACTTAGAGCTAATGGTTTCTCGTAAAGATGGTGAAGTAACGGGCTTTTCTTCGTTGTTATCGGATAATTCTCTAATATTTTATTTTGATACCAACCATTTCCAGATGGTCAGATAGGTGATCTTTTTCCCATACATTAGAATACCTGTTCGATATATTTTACCAGCAACCCATGTGCTGAAAACGAATCCTACGATCAATAATCCCATTGAAAGTGCCAGTTCCCATGTCTGTACCCCGAAAGGAATGCGCATCATCATGGTGATAGGGGAGGTAAAAGGAATCATGGACATCCAGAAGGATAGTGCGCTGTCGGGTTGATTAATGATGACTCCTGACATGGCCACTGCAAAAATCAGTGGGATAGAAACAGGAAGCATGAATTGTTGCGTGTCGGCATCGTTGTCTACTGCTCCTCCAATGGCCGCAAATAGGGATGAATACAGCAAATATCCTCCAAGGAAATAAATAATAAAACTGAAAATCATTACCGGCAGGTTAATGCTTCCCAACAAATCGGTTACCATAGCCATGGGATTTATGTCGCCATTTTGACTCATTTGTGCCATCATATCCTGTTGGCCTTTCATCATGTCGAGGCTAGTCGGGTCACTTCCCATAAAGGCAAGTTGAGCGATTCCCACAATAACGAGCGTAAGAATTATCCAAAGTAAAAATTGGGTTAAGCCAACAAGGGCAATGCCAATGATTTTACCCATCATCAGTTGAAAAGGCTTTACTGAGGAGATAATCAGTTCGACGATGCGGTTTGATTTTTCTTCGATAACACCTTTAAGTACTTGTGCGCCAAACATAAAAATAAAAAAGTATAACATGAGGCCTGCAAAAATGGAAAGTCCCACTTCAACTTCTGTGTTGCTCTTTTTTTCAATGCCACCTTCGTCTACCTTGATGGTTACCAGGTTTATGTCAACCTTGGATGATTTGATGATTTCCGGGTCGATCCCCGATGCCATTAGCTTTTTGTTTTCTACAATTTGTTTCATCACCGACTTGATGTAGCTGGTGACATTTAGCCCTGGTTGCTTATTTGAAAATAATTCAGCATTTACCGGAATATTGAGCTCCGGTCTGGGTATATACAAAAGCAAATCGCCACGACTTAGAGCGGAGTCTTTTTCTTGTTCAAATCCATCAAAAACATAGTAGAAACTGATGTTGTCTTCATTTTTAAATTTTTCGAAAAACCATCCTGTTTCATCTAGAACAGCTATTCTTTTTTCAGTGGCCTGACTCCAATTGGCTAAAAATGCAGGAAGTATCATCATGGCAGCCATCAGGATAGGACCTGCAATGGTCATGATGATGAACGATTTCTTTTTGACCCTGGTTAGGTATTCGCGGGATATGATGAGGGATATTTTGTTCATAGTCCATTGTTGTTTAATCCAACTTCCCTAATGAAAATATCGTTGAGTGAAGGAAGTACTTCTTGAAATCCAATAATTTCGGCTTGTGCCATCACTTGTTGTAAAAGCTGATTCGAAGTGGCGTCGGAATTGATTTTAATTTGCGCCACTTTGCTTTTATTCGTGGTCTCGGTAGTTGAATTTATTTCAAACATGTGTTCAGGCAAGAGAATATCTCTGATCGACTTGTATTCAATTTGGAAGGTGTTGGTTTTATACCGTTGCTTCACTTCATGAATGTCGCCCGAAAGGATGTTTTTACTCTTGTTAATTAGTGCTATCTGATCACAAATTTCTTCTACAGAAGCCATGTTGTGGGTTGAGAATATTACCGTGGAACCTTCGTCTCTCAGATTGAGAATTTCTGATTTTAAAAGATTGACATTGATGGGATCAAAACCGCTAAAAGGTTCATCAAAAATCAATAAACTTGGCTTGTGAAGCACAGTAACGATGAACTGTACCTTCTGCTGCATTCCTTTCGAAAGTTCTTCTACCTTTTTATCCCACCAGCTACCAATTTCGAATTTTTCAAACCAGCCTTTTAGCCGGGTGGTGGCATCATGTTTAGAAAGTCCTTTTAAACGGGCAAGGTAAACAGCCTGTTCACCCACTTTCATTTTTTTATAAAGTCCGCGTTCTTCCGGAAGATATCCAATTACAGCTGTATCTGCTGCTTGCATGGGTTTGCCATTTAGCAATACTTCGCCTTGATCTTTTACTGCAATCATGTTAATGATGCGGATCAGGGTAGTTTTACCCGCACCATTTGGCCCTAATAGTCCGAAAATAGACTTTTCAGGCACTTCAATGGTTACATCATCCAATGCCACGTGGTTGGCAAAGCTTTTTGATACATGCTGGGCCTGAAGGGTCATCATAAGCTATGAGAAAAATTCCCGCATCCGGTCAAAATAACTTTTGTCTTTGGCTGTGGGGTTGGGTTTAAAATTTTCGGAATTGCGTAATTTTTCAAGCATTTCGCTTTCTTCTCTGGATAAATTTCTTGGCGTCCAAATGTTGATGTTAACTAACAAATCACCTTTTCGGTATCCATTCACATCGGGAAGCCCTTTTCCTTTCAATCGAAGGACCTTGCCTCCCTGGGTTCCGGCGGCAATATTTATTCTGGCTTTATTATCGATGGTAGGTATGTCAACCGTTGTGCCTAAAGCAGCATCAGCAAAGTTGATAAAAAGGTCGTACATCAGGTTGTCACCGTCACGCACCAAGTCAGGATGTTCTTTTTCCTCGATCAATACAATTAAATCGCCGGCAACTCCTCCACGAGCGCCTGCATTTCCGCGACCGCTCACCGAAAGTTGCATACCATCAGCTACGCCGGCAGGAATTTGGATGGTAACCACCTCTTCACCTTTTTCAACTCCATTACCATGACAGGTTTTGCATTTGTTGGTTATGATTTCTCCAGTTCCACCACATTGAGGACACGTAGAGCTGGTTTGCATTTGCCCGAGAAAGGTGTTGGTAATTTGTGAAACTTGTCCTCGTCCATGACAGGTAGGACAGGTATCAGGTTTGCTTCCTTTTTCAGCTCCAGAGCCATGACAAGATTTACATTCAACATATTTGTTGAGTTTGATCTTTTTTTCGACACCATGAGCGATTTCCGACAAGTCGAGTTTGACTTTTACGCGAAGATTAGAGCCCCGGTTTACGCGACGACTTCTGCCACCTTGCCCTCCGAAACCACCACCGCCAAATCCGCCGCCACCAAAAGCACCACCGAAAATATCGCCAAAATGACTGAAAATATCATCCATGGACATGTGTCCTCCGCCACCATAACCACCTCCGTTACCCATTCCGGCATGACCGTATTGGTCGTAACGTGCTTTTTTATTGGCATTGCTAAGTACTTCATAGGCTTCGGCAGCTTCTTTAAATGACTCTTCTGCCTCGGCATTTCCGGGGTTTTTATCAGGATGGTATTTTAATGCCATTTTGCGATAAGCCTTTTTAATCTCATCGGCAGAGGCATCTTTGCTAACTCCTAATATATCGTAATAATCTCGTTTACTCATGGTTATTGGTTTCTTCCTTTTAATCCCCTATCTTTAGCTTCCTACGACCACTTTGGCAAAACGGATAATTTTACCATTGAGCAAGTAACCTTTTTGAACAACATCCATCACTTTACCTTTTTGATCAGGTGTGGGTGCTGGAATATTGGTTATGGCTTCGTGAAAATCTGTGTCAAATTCTTTCCCCATGGCATCCATAGGCTCGAGACCTTTAATGGTGAGGAGGTTGAATAGTTTGTTGAAGATTAATGACACTCCTTTGGTAGCTTCGTTATCGTCGTCAGAAGGAAGCGACTGTAAGGCCCGGTCGAAGTCATCCAGCACAGGCAGTAGTTCAACAATCATTTCTTGTGAAGCATTTTTCAGTAAATCAAGACGTTCCTTTTGGGTTCTTTTTCTGTAGTTATCGAATTCAGAATAGAGTCGAAGGTATTTATCGTTGATCTCAGCGTTTTTTTCCTCCAGCTCCTGGATTTTTTTTTCAGCCTTATTTTTTTTACTTTTTTTGCTTTCTTTATGGTTTTCCTCTGATAGATCTTCTGTCTGATTCTTCTCGTTTTCAGCAGTTACCTCTTGGTTATCTTCAAAAGATACGTCGTCTATATGGTTATTTTTTTCTTTCTCCATGGTTATTTTTTAATATGGATTAAAACATCGATTTTTGGTCGCGTACCTCAAAGCAAATAGTTTGCCATAGCCCGATTGCGGCCAAATTGTCATAATCTTGTGATGCTAAATGAATAAATGTCTGTAAATGAAAATTTGAGATCCCTTGTTTATACTATCGTCTGTCAGAAATTCTAGCGAGGTGTTATAAACGAGAAAGACAACTCAGTATCATGAGTTGTCTTTCTTGTATTGAAGAAGAGTTTTTTTTACGCCAACCTTACTTGGTAACTTTTGTCGATAAAAATATCGGCTTTATCCTTAATGCTCATAACCTCCCGATGCTCTTGTTCCAGAACACTCCACCGGAATGGGTTGTCGGGTTCTTTACCGCGGTCGGTTTGTGCTTTTTTTGTTTCGTGGTAGGTTAGTTCAATAAACACTCTTAAATCAACGCCTTCGGTGTTGATAGCATATATGCCATCGATAATCAGCATGTCAATACCTTTGAAATTGGTGGTTAATTCATCAACTTGTTCCGTAACCAAATCCACACAGGGCATGGTTGAACTGCGATCATTTTTGAAATCATCCACTACCTGATACACTTTATCCCATCGGTATTCATCGATTCCGACTACATTTTCCACTCCATGTTTAGTTCTCCATTGTGTACGTTCTAAGGGAAGGGTATTGTAGAAGTTGTCGATGTGAATAGGTTTGGCAAAGATGCCTTCTTTGCGCAAAGATTTGGCTATAACATGCGTTAACTCTGATTTTCCAGATCCAGATTCGCCCGAAACTGCAACTATCATTTTAGGTTTTTTTCTGGTAAGAATTTCCTTTACAATTTTGGCGGCAGCTTCTTTGTGTTTGTCAGCAATCAATAATACATCTTCAAGCATGGCAGGTTGAATTTTAAAGGTGAAAAATTTCGTTTGAATTGTCGAAATCGATAAAAAAGTTGGCGTCTTTCTTTAGTAATTTAACCATCTCTTGTTCCTTTTGCATTACCTGCAGACGGAAATCGTCGGTGGTTTCATTGGTCATGTAAAGATTTTGTTCCAAGGCCTCCTTATAGGATAGCTCGATAAAGACTTTTATCTTCGATTCTTTGCATTTTATAGAATAAAGACCTTTGATGATCAGTACATCAACTCCGGAGAAATCTGTGGTAAGCTTATCAACATAATCTGTGAGCAAATCTACCAAAGGCATGGTGGCCTTTTTACTTTGTTTAAAATCTTCGATGTTTTGATAGATTTTATTCCAGTCGTATTCTTCGGGCCCAACATGCTCAAGTCCATTTTTCAATCTCCATTCCTTTCTGTCGAGAGGTTGTACTTTGTAGTAATTGTCAAGATCCATGATTTTGGTTCTTATTCCTTCATCTTTAAGGAGTTTGGCCAATAAATATGACACGGTTGATTTTCCAGTTCCTACTTCACCGGTAACGGTCATAATAAATTTTGGTGTGCGTTCATTGAGCACCCTGTCGAGGATGAGTCGGGCGGCGGCCCAGTGTCTATTCGTAATGGTGATTACCTGATTCTGCATCATGTGTAGTTAATTATTATAAGTTTAGCTTATACAAATGAGGGCAGCGCCTTCGATGGTTTCATATTCTTCATCAAAGATCAGCAGCTTTACAGGAGTATTTGTAACCACCTGAATAGCCTCATTAGTTATTTCAAATTCATATTCAACACCTTTAAACGTGAGTTTAAAGGATATTTCTTTCCATTGTTTAGGTAAGTGTGGCGTTACTTTTAGCAACTCACCCCGTGTGTCAACTCCTGCAAAAGTGTTTAGAGCAATCATCAGGGTTCCTGCCATAACACCGGCGTGAATTCCTTCAGCGGTTGTTCCACCCTGAATATCTGCATAGTCAGAAGTTAAAGCGTCACGATATAGGGTTTGGCTAAGCTCATGGTTGCCAATAACGCTGGCCAGTTGAGCATGTACTACCCGGCTAAGGGTAGAGCCATGAGATGTTCTGTCGAAATAGTAATGCAGATTTTTTTCAAGATAGTCTTCGGGTAATGTGTAGCCCATCTCACCCAAAATATGTGTAACCTGATCTTTGTCGAGGTTGTAAAATGTCATTAGCGTATCGGCTTGTTTGGCTACTTTGTAGTCATCTGCCGTTTTTCCTTCAGCCTTAAGGAGTCGATCCATCCGGTAAATATTGCCGTATTTATTTCGGTAAGCATCCCAATCCAGTTCTTTTAGATCGAAATAGCCGTCGTATTGTGCAATAATTCCATCGGGGTTAATAACGAGGTTTAGATGTTTTTTAATCTCGCTCCACTTTTTAATTTCACCTGGAAGAATACCTGTTTTCAAGAAAAGCATCCCTTTATTCGTAAGGCTTAACTTGTCAACCAACTGAGCTGCCGTGTCGAACATCCATGATACCATGATGTTGGTATAGGCATTGTCGCGTAAACCACCTTCTTTGGCCTCGGGATAGCTTTCATGAAATTCGTCAGGACCCATCACTTTATCGATGGAATACCGTTGAGTTTCTTTGTTAAACTCACATTTGCTTTCCCAGAATCGGCATATTTCGATAAACATTTCAGCACCATACTGTTCAATGAATTCCAGATCTCCCGTAACATGATAATATTGCCAGATATCGTATGCTATGGCCAGCGATACATGACGTTGCAGCGAACTATAGTCATCACCCCATTCTCCATTCAAAGGATTTAGGTGAACTACCTGGGTTTCTTCTCTTCCATCGCTACCGCTTTGCCATGGGAACATGGCTCCTTTGTATCCATATTCTTTGGCATATTCGCGTGCTTTTTCCAAACGACGGTATCGATACATTAACAACGATTTGGCTGTTTCAGGAAAATGGATGTTGTAGAAGGGGAGGATAAAAAGCTCGTCCCAGAAAATATGACCTCGGTAGGCTTCTCCATGTAAACCTCGCGCGGTGACACTGGCGTCGATATCTTTGTTGTGGATAGAAGCAGAAACCATCAAGTGATAGGCATGCATTCTTAGGAGTTTTTGTGCCAGTCGGTCTCCAATAATTTTAATGTCTACTTTATCCCAAATGTTGCTCCATGCCCCTGCACTTTTCTCCATCATCTCATCTAATGTCGTCATCGAAGCAATTTCTTCTTTTGCCTTTTGGAGTGGATTTTTACTTCCTAGATGCGAGGCGTGTATGGAAACTGTTTTTTCTAGGGTTGCCGTGTCACCTTCTGTTAACGAAAGACTTACGTATGAATAAACAATGCCTTCGTCTGTGGTAACTCCAAATTCGGCTGATTCGGGAATGTCATTTACCGATAAGGTAAGCTTGGCTGCTTCGGCGATTTCAATTTCAGATTGGGTTGTTTTTACAAGCAACCATGAGGTGTTTCCATTTCCTCCTTGTTCAACTGGTTTCAGATGTTGTTGATTCAATGCCCGGTATCGGCTTACTCCATCGTTGATATGCGTTCCATCGAGTGCGGATGAAAAACTAATGACCGCATCGTAATTAAGTGGTGTAACGCTGTAGCGGATTCCTGCCTGATGTTGTGAGTCCATGCTTGCCATGCGTTCGCTGTGAATGGCCGTTTTTCTATTTTCGGTATCTTCAACCAACATATGTCTTGTAAGAATTCCGGTCTTGAAATCCAACTTACGATCGATATAAATGATTTTAGTTTGGTTAGGGTCGAACCAAGGTTCATCGTCAATTTTAAAACGAATGGGCAACCAGTTAGGAGCATTGACAAAGTCCTCGTTTTCCACATCACGATCGGCGATGGGGGTTGAAAGTCGGTTGTATAGTCCGGCAATGTAGGTTCCCGGGTAGTTGGTGTCGCTGGCGGAAGTTTCTTCCATGGCTCCACGGGTTCCAAAATAACCGTTGCCAACAGTTAATAATGCTTCCCTCGATTTTTCTGATTTAGGCAGGTAATCAAAGTAGCTTAACGTCCAATTATCTTTTTTTTTTCCTTGGGTAAACCAATCGTTGAGGTCGTCCATGGTAATTTCTTCCAAATCGCTGATCACGATATCAGCACCGCTGGCTTTGAGTGCTTCGTGATTATCTTCTCGTGCCAACCCAAGAACCAATCCGAAATTGCCATTTTTACCTGCTTGAACGCCAGATACGGCATCTTCCACAACAATACTTTTGTCGGGGTCGACTCCTAAATTTTTAGCTGCTGTAAGAAAAATGTCTGGTTGGGGTTTACCTTTTAGTCCGGTTTCAGCTGAAACAACACCATCCACGCGGGTCTCTACAAAGTGCATTAATCCTGCAGCGGTGAGCACAGCTTCGCAGTTTTTACTGGAAGAAGCTACGCCAATACGGACGTTATCTTTATGTAGTTGTTCAAGCAATGCCAGGGTGGAAGGGTATACTTCAACACCTTCGTTAACGAGTACTTCGTTGAAGGCTTCGTTTTTTCTGTTTCCTAATCCGCAAACAGTTTCCAACGCCAAATTGTCGTCAGGTGCACCAAAAGGTAGTTCTATACTGCGTGATTCTAAAAATGATTTCACGCCTTCGTAACGGGGTTTCCCATCAACGAAAGTGAGGTAGTCATCACTGGTAAATTCTTTGAATGGCTCACCATAAACTTGTTCGCGACCAATGAGGTACTGATCGAACATTTTTTTCCAGGCACGGCTGTGGGTAGCGGCTGTTTTGGTTATCACGCCATCTAGGTCGAAAATAACTGCTTCAAAGAAATATTTTGACATTGTTCTACGGGTTGATTTTTACTAATATTTCAATTGGAGAACTAAAATAATGTGGATAGTTCTCAGTATTTTTTTGCAAAGATCGTTTATAAGTTTGTACTGTTTTACACCAGAAAGCCTGCAATCAATAATATGTTTTGGTATTCTTTAATTTGTAAAACGACCTACAGATTTCAAACGTGTGCAGGGTAGCGCCTTTGGATGATAAAAATAACGTTTTTGAATGGGGTTGTCAAATTCATATACCTTTGGTGATTTATAAGAAATGGCTATTTCATCATTTTTTCATCCAGTTTATCCTGAACAAAAAATGTGCTTATAGCACCAAAAATCATTAATACTCCTGCCATAACAATTGAGTACAGTGGATTTCCACCAAAGAAGAAGGTAAGGATATAGCCACCAAAAATCCCATTAATAATTTGGGGTATGGTAATCGACATGTTGAAGAGCCCCATGAACATACCCATTTTTTGTGGAGGAATTGAATTGGCCAGCATGGCGTATGGCATGGCTAAAATACTACCCCAGGCAAATCCAATACCTATCATTGGGATGATGAGGTATTGCGGATCGGTAAAAACCAAAAAGGATATAAAAGACAAGCCTCCAACAGTTAGTGCGATGGCATGTGTTGCTCGTCGACCAATGATATTTGCCAACTTGGGTAATAATAAGGCAATAATGGCAGAAACCCCATTGTAGATTCCAAACAAAATACCAACCCAGTCACCGGCTTCCTGATAAGCGGCTGAAGAAGGATCTGAAGTTCCATAAAAATGCTGTGCTACTGCTGGAGTGGTGTATACCCACATACTAAAAAGTGCAAACCATGAAAAAAACTGAACTAGCAAAAGTTGCCACATGGTTTTCGGAATGGTAAATTTTTCTTTCTCTCCAGCAGTTTTATTGGTGGGTTCTTCCTCATAGTACTCAGGAGGATATTCTTTAGTAGTACTTACCGTCCAAATAATCGAACTGATGAGTACAGCGGCACCTATGTAAAAGGACCATATCACATTGGTTGGGACTTCGCCATCTACTGCTGCGGCATTCGACATGCCCAGCCAATTGTTTAATATATATGGAAGCCATGAACCTGCCACAGCTCCTATTCCAATAAGAAGTGTTTGCACTGAAAAGCCTAAAGTGTGTTGCTCGTCAGGTAATTTGTCAGCCACCAATGCCCTAAAGGGCTCCATAGAAATGTTGATGGAGGCGTCCATAATCATCAATAAACCTCCTCCAATAAACATGGGGGCTATCCAAGTGGCTAAATGAGGGGCGTTAGGCATGAGAACCAATGCAATACTGGTCATAATTGCTCCAACAAGGAAGTAGGGGCGACGCCGTCCGAAAGCATTCCAAGTCTTATCGCTGAAATAGCCAATGATGGGCTGAATGATCATTCCTGTCATAGGTGCAACCAACCAGAACCAGCTAAGGTGTTCGAGGTCAGCTCCAAAAGTGAGCAGAATTCTGGAGGCATTTGCATTTTGCAGAGCAAACCCAAACTGAATACCCAAAAATCCAAAACTCATGTTCCAGATTTGCCAAAACGATAACCGAGGTTTATTTATCATGATAAATTGTATTTTTTTGAAGCCCCGAAGATAGAAAAAGTGAATCAATTAGCTTGATTCGATGAGTGTTTTTTTAATTAATGTTGAATGGTGAGTTTTTTATTGAAATTAAAAGTTCTCAAAATGAGTTCATTTCAATACAATTATCTGTATAATTGGTAAATAGTAAAATAATAAAAAACGGGAAAGAAACGAGTGCTTGGTGGGTAAATCATCTAAATGCGTGAGTTCAAATTTGAATCTGTATTTTTGCTTTCTTTGCCTTTGCCAGATGTAATTGTGCCAGCTGTAAACAATAGCAGTGGCTTCTTTGCGTTGGATGAGTAGATGCCTTTACGTGTTTTAGAAGTTTAAAGTGCCTTATGAATCTTGTCAGGAATACCTTTACCAAGGACGAACGTTTGAACAATGTAAGCTTGATAAGCAACTTGTTTAAGCAGGGTAATTCCATGTTTGTATATCCATTTAAGGTAATTTACAAGGTGAACTCCATCGAAAAAACTCCTCCGATACAACTTTTATTGGTTGCTCCAAAAAAAAGTTTTAAACGTGCTGTTGATCGAAACCAAATCAAGCGTTTGGTTCGCGAAGCCTATCGTACCCGCAAGCATGAATTGTGGTCGTCGCAAACTCTAAGAGGAAACCAATTGCTTTTAGGTTTGGTTTATGTGGGCAAAACTATTCTACCATACTCCGAAATAGAAAAGAAATTAATCCTAATTTTGCAAAGATTATCGAAGAAAGATGAAGAAAATATTGGCTGAGTTTTTTGTTTTGTTGATACGGGTTTACCAATATACTTTATCTCCATTTATAGGCCGTTCGTGCCGCTACACCCCAACTTGCTCATCATACAGTATCGATGCCCTCCGAAAACATGGCCCATTTAAAGGTGGGTGGCTTGCTGTCAAACGAATTGGCTCATGTAATCCATGGGGAGGGAGTGGTTACGATCCTGTACCTTAATTTAATTACTATGAAAAAAACGATTGTTCTGCGAGTTGTCCTTTACACGATTTTAATGACCGTGGTGTTTCCATCCTTCGCTCAGCAAAAAAATAATTTTGAATTGTCGAAGAACCTGGAAATATATGCAGATATGCTTCGCCAGTTAAATATTAGTTACGCCGACGACATCAATCCCGGTGAGTTGAACACCGCCGCTATTGATGCTTTGCTGAACAAGTTGGATCCCTATACGGTTTATGTGCCCGAATCGAAATTGGAAGATTTTGAACTGATGACCAAAGGCGAATACGGTGGAATAGGTGCTCTTATTCAAAAGCAAGGCGATTACGTGATGATTACCGAGCCTTACGAGAATTTTCCGGCGTTTAAAGCCGGATTGATTGCCGGTGATGAAATAATGAGCATCGATGGCGAATCTGCCAAGGGCAAAACAACCACTGAGGTGAGCGACCGGTTAAAAGGGGTTCCTGGATCGGAGTTTAAACTTGAGATTAAAAGGTATGGTGATTCGCTAACCCGTGAAGTCACCATCGTTCGTGAAAAAATAAAAATTCCCAACATTCCTTATAGTGGCATGTTGGGTGACGAAGTGGGGTATGTGAGCTTATCGCAATTTAATCCAAATGCAGCGCAAGATGTTAAAGGTGCTTTTATGAAATTGGCAGAAGAACATCCGCTTAAGGGCTTGATTCTTGATTTGCGCGGTAATGGAGGTGGATTACTCAATGAGGCAGTTGATATTGTAAATATTTTCGTTCCCAAAGGAGTTATGGTGGTAACCACCAAAGGCAAAACACGTGCAAGTACTCAGGTGCATATGACTCGCAATAAGGAAATCGACCTAAATATACCATTGGTAGTTTTGGTTGACGAGAATAGCGCTTCTGCTTCTGAAATTGTGGCAGGATCCATACAAGATTTGGACCGAGGCGTAATTGTGGGTTCGCGTACGTTTGGTAAGGGGTTGGTTCAGAATATTGTTCCGTTACCTTACAATTCAAAGATGAAAATTACGGTGGCGAAGTATTATATTCCCAGCGGAAGGTGTATTCAGGCTATCGATTATTTTCATAAAGATGGTGAGAATGCCAAAGAAAATTTGGCCGATTCTGTCGTTGCTTCCTTTAAAACCAAAAATGGACGAACTGTTTATGAAGGGTTAGGTATTGCTCCCGATATTAAAGCTGAAGCTCAAATGTTTAGTCAGGTGAGTGGTGATTTGTATGCACAAAACTATATTTTTAGGTTTGTAAACGATTTTGTTTTAGTCAACGATAGCATCACCGACGTCGATGATTTTCAGGTGAGTGATTCTCTTTTTGATGCATTTAAAACCTTTGTAACTGCTCAGGATTTCAATTACCTCACCCAAACAGAAGCTTTGCTCGATCAAATGGAAGCAAGCTCCGAAAGAGAAGCTTATAAGGATGCCATCGGGCCGCAAATGGAGGCTTTAAAAGAGCTAATCAAGGAAGAGAAAAAGAAAGATATTGATAAACACCGGGCTGAAATTGAAGAAATGATTAGGGTGGAAATCATTACCCGCTACTATCATCAGCAAGGCAAATTGCAGGCAGCTTTAAAAAACGATTTGGAGGTGAAAGAAGCACTTAGGATTTTAAATGATCCTCAGTTGTACAAATCAATTCTTAAGGGAACCTATGTTGCTGAAAATCCATCCGAAAAACAATAACCGCCGGTGAAACTGCTTAACTCTGGTACAAACATTCACTCCCTTGCCTATTTTGTGGCGTTGGTTTTGCTCGCTATGAGTATTCCGTTGTCGAAATATGCCATGAGTGTTTCGCAGTTTGCCATACTTGGTTTGTGGATTTGGGCAGGTTTTTCGTTTCAAATTTCTTTTCGGTTTTTTAAATTGAGAGGTTTTTTTGGGGGATTGCGTCACTTTTTTATTTATTTATTTCGACTTGCTGTCGATAATTTTGCGGAAAAATTCGGACTGTTTTTTCGCAATAAAGCCGCACTTGTTTTTGTCTCAATTTATTTGATTCATGTGGTGGGACTGCTGTATACCCAGAATATAGATTATGCTTTAAAAGACCTGCGTGTAAAATTGCCATTGTTGATGCTGCCGGTGGTTTTGAGTACAATGGAACCCATGTCTTTCAGCCGATTTCGTGTATTGATGTTTTTTTATCTGGCATCGGTTCTTTCAGGAACACTCATTAGTGCTGGTCTTTTAGTAACTGGAAAATATGTG
This sequence comes from Bacteroidales bacterium, assembly GCA_041582875.1. Taxonomy (GTDB): domain Bacteria; phylum Bacteroidota; class Bacteroidia; order Bacteroidales; family F082; genus UBA6244. The sequence continues at coordinate 20,737 of JBFHGX010000047.1, forward strand.
GATATTCGAGAGATATCGCCTTTTATTTCACCAATTCGGTTTGGATTAAATGTGAGTTTTGGTTTTTTTGCTTTGATTTATTTTGCTTTTCATGACAATAAATCGAAGTTTTGGCAAAGAGTTTTGTTTACAGGTGTGGCCATTTGGTTTGTTGTTTTTCTTTTTCTACTAGAGTCAGTTACCGGAATTGCAGTTGTAATTTCAGGGGTGGTAGGTTACCTCATTTGGCTGTTGCTTAAAACCAGATTCAAGTGGTTGCGGACTGTCTTGATTGTCTCGATGATCGCTATTCCTCTTTTTCTCGTTTTCGAGGTCTGGCGAACAGTAATTGATGCCACGACTCCTCCTGATATTAATTTTGCTGAACTGGATTTGTATACCCGTCAGGGGAACCCTTACGATCATGATACCTCAAACAACCAAGTGGAGGATGGACGGTATGTTGGTTTATATATATGTGCCCAGGAGCTTGAGGAAGCATGGAATAAACGCAGTTCTATAGATTATCATGGAAAAACTGAAGCTTGTTACCCAGTAGATGCTACGTTGATTAGGTATTTAACTTCCAAGGATTTGCGCAAGGATGCAGACGGAGTAAATGCACTGTCTGAGTGGGATATCAGAACCATTGAGCAGGGTACAGCTAATGTTCATTACATCACTTCTCCCGGATTGCGTGTTCGTATCCTTAAAATGCTAAAGGGGTATGATGTGTATCAAAAAACAGGTAATCCAAGTGGAAGTAGTATGATGCAACGTATTGAATATATCCGGGCTTCATTGGGAATTATCCAAACGAACTTAATTTATGGTGTGGGCACCGGCGATCTAGACGATGCCTTTAATCAGCAATATGAAGACATGAATTCGCCGCTTGAAAAACAATACAGATACCATGCCCATAATCAGTTTTTGGGTATTGCGGTGGCGCTGGGCTTATTCGGTTTGTGTTGGTTTATTTTCGCCCTAATTTATCCTGGAATTAAAACCCATGCCTTCAGTGATTATTTTTACAATGCTTTTTTTATGATGGTGATCATTTCGATGTTTTCGGATGATACCATTGAAACCCAGGCAGGAGCAACGTTATTTGCTTTCTTTTTGTCGTTGCTGCTTTTCGGACGAAAACGTGATGGTAATGTATGGCGACCTCCTGGTCAAGAATAATTTTGTAATTTAGCATAAATGCAAAACCATGGAAGTAAAAAAAATTACAATAGAAATTGAAGAATATAAGTCTTTAAAAGAGCTACCTAAAGCTGATGTCGTATTGCTTGAAAAGGCAAAAGAGGCCCTTAAAGGATCCTATGCCCCTTATTCGGAATTTCATGTGGGGGCAGCCGCTTTGCTCGCGAATGGTGAATTTGTCTTGGGAAGTAATCAGGAAAATACCGCTTATCCTTCAGGACTGTGTGCCGAAAGGGTAGCGCTTTTTCATGCACAATCTACATTCCCAGGCGTACCTGTGTTGGCCTTGGCCATCACGGCTCAGTGCGATCATTTTGTTACTAGAGACCCCATTACTCCTTGCGGTTCGTGCCGACAAGTGATTTCTGAGGTAGAAAAACGTCAGCAGAATAAAATCCGGGTTGTGATGAAAGGAGAAGAGGGAATTGTTCAGGCTGTGGTGGGCATCGATCAGTTGTTACCTTTGCTTTTTCATGAGGAAAAACTCAAAAAATCGCAGCACTAGAGTGCTGCAAGTATAAATTGCTATTGATCATATTATATAAAACTTACCCTTAAACTACCATGAAAAAACTATTCTTACTATCTCTGGCTTTTATATCCTTGGTTTCATTCAGAGCTGATAAGCCAGCTTATAAGCTGTTTACCGGAGAAGGAAAACAGGTGAAATATGCTCAAATGATGGAGGCACTCAATGAGGCTGATGTTGTTTTTTTTGGCGAATTACATGATAATCCAATTGCCCACTGGCTTGAATTTGAGATTACCCGCGATTTGTACACATCCCGCCAAGGAAACCTTGTGTTGGGAGCAGAAATGTTTGAGACAGATAATCAACTGTTGTTGAATGAATACCTGGATGGTAAAATATCAGAAAGTAGTTTTGAGAAAGAAGCCCGATTGTGGCCGAATTACCAAACCGATTACAAACCTCTGGTTAAGTTTGCCAAAGACAGCAGCCTTTATTTTATAGCTACCAATGTACCAAGACGTTATGCCTCGGTAGTTTATAAACAGGGCGTTGACACTCTAGAGTTTTTATCGGCAGAAGCCCGTGGCTATATGGCCCCGCTTCCTTTCGCTTACGATTCGGCTGTAAAATGTTATGCCGATATGATGGCTGAAATGGAAATGATGGGTCATGCCAATCCCAATTTGCCTAAATCACAAGCTTTAAAAGATGCCACCATGGCCTATCAAATTGCCGTAAATATGGACCAGGAAACGCTTTTTATTCATTACAATGGCAGTTATCACTCTAATAATGGAGAGGGGATTATTTGGCATCTGAATCAATATAAGCCTGGATTGAAAATTGCAACCATTAACACGGTACTGCAGTCGGATATTGAGAAAATGGATGAGGAATTTCAGCATTCTGCCGATTTTGTTGTGGTCGTTCCTGAAACGATGACCAAGACACGATAATATCTTGGTCTACATTACGATGGGCATGAGGTAATGTTTTGCGTGTCTTCTACCTCCTGTTTCTTTTCTGCAAAAGTCCAGGCCACAATCCTGCTAATTTTATTGCCTTGTCCCATGTCAATGGTTCGCACCTTAGTGGCTTTTACCTGTTTTAACGCATTGTAAACTGCTATTAAATTGGATTCTTTTGAAATAAGTGTAGTAAACCAACGGCAGGAGAAAGCATGGTGCTTACTCTCCAAAATCAGGGTGCGCACAAACCTGATTTCGCCTCCTTCACACCACAATTCATTATGCTTCCCACCGAAGTTTAAGGTGGGTTGATTGGCTTTTTTTCC
>JBFHGX010000048.1:0-23678 GCA_041582875.1 Bacteroidales bacterium
ATTAAACTGGTCACTCAATGGGTATTACGACATCTTCTTACGCAATGCAACTTTGTTAGATATCTTCCCTTATTTGATCACGCTGTTTCTTTTCTTTATCACCTGCATTTCAGCAGGTTGGTATGCAAACAAGAGGAAATAGAAGCATTGCTTTCAAATAGTTTTCCATTCTGGGTTGAGAATAATTTAGCCCATCCGAAACGTTAATCGATTTGGCCCCAAGCCATTGTATTGCATTTTAAAATAGAGTCAGGTTTTGAATTATCCAAACAAAAAAAAGAGGATGCCGATATGGCATCCCTTTTTTTTTTAATCTTTAAAACAGGTTAGTTCTTCACAAATTTCGAAGTTTGAACACCTCTTTCGTTGGTAACATTAATAATATACATGCCTGTGTTAAGATCACTAACGTTTAAAGTAACGTTTTCTGAAGCAACGTTAACAGTCATAACCATTTTACCAGTTACATCATAAATGTCAACTTGGCTTACATCAGCTGTGTTAGCTACTGTAAGAAAATCATTGGCAGGATTTGGGTACATGCTGTAAGCAAATTCAGCTTTAACATCAAAAATACTAGTTGTTCCCCATACATTTTCAACCATAGTTACAGTAGAGTCGGTAGTTACCATACGGTTTTGATCACCTGTCCATTCGCCGTTATCCCAGCTAGGTACGCCATCAATAACGCGGAAATATTTGTATGCATAATCACCTGGGTAAAGCAATAAATCAATACCATAAACCATCGTTTCGTTTACAGGTGTCAGCATATAAGCTGAAATTGAACCAGGTTGTGCCCAACCATTTGCAAGATCACCAGCAATATAAATGGCATCTGTTGTTGGATCAAAAGGATCTGCGTTGGTCATATCAACAGTAAAGGTAACATTGTATGGCATATTTGCCCATACGTTGTCCAGCGTACTGCCATCAGCAACAACAAATATTTTGCGGTTTGGATCACCTGTCCATTCACCATTATCCCAGCTAGCAGCACCACCAATAACGCGGAAATATTTATACTGTACTTCACCAGAATCAACAGTTGTAGTTAGAGTATAAACCATCGAACCAGCCTCTACAGGTTCCATTTTATAAGCGGCATCAGATCCAGGTTGTGCCCAACCTGCAAAATTACCTGACATAAAAACCTCGTCAGTAGCAACATCAAAACCTTCAGCGTCTGTCATGTCCACATTAAAGGTAGTTGTAAATTGTCCAAAAGCAAATACGCCCAAGAACATCATCATGCTTAAGGTAAGCATTCTAAAAGTAAATTTTTTCATCATACATTTTTTTTAATTAAACAATAGTGTTTTTTAATCAACATTTAAGCTGTAAAGTTAATAAAAAACATATTTAACAGACCTAAAAAAAAGTTAAATATAAAATAAGATAAGGGCAAGAGACCACCTGCGGCTAACTTGTTAATTAAAACGTTTGCGGTCGGTGGACTAAAGAGTTCCCGCATGCCAATTGAAAAGGGGTAACTCCTATCCGGCTCTGAAATTCTAGGAAGATTCCCTGATGATGAGCTTTGTTTTGAGCACATATTTTTTCGGCTCGTACTCAAAGGTGTTGCTTTTGATACGTTCTAGCAAAATATTGGTGGCCTTTTTTCCCAATTCAAAACCAAATTGATCTACCGAAGATAACTCAGGCTCACAAATACTGGCACTCTTGCTATTTTCAAAACCGATAACTTTTAGATCCTCAGGAATGCGAATACCCAACTTTTTTGCTACTTTGATAACGCCCACAGCAGTTAAGTCATTTACCGCAAATACCCCATCCGGACGATCAATTTTTTTTAGAATACTGGATGATATTTTCATGGCGGCTTCGTAGGTATCGCAAGCATATACCAAATTAGGATCAAATATCATGTTGTGATGGAGGAGGGCATTTTTATATCCTTCGAGGCGTTTTTGACTCAACATCAGGTTTTGTGGCGAAGTGTAACAAGCAATGCGCTGGCAACCTTTACTGATAAGATGTGTAACCGCATTGTAAGCTCCCGAATAATCATCCACCATCACCGAATCAGCATGGAAATTATCCAAAACCCGATCGTAGAAAACCATGGGGATTTCATTGTCGATAACCTGTTGGAAATGCGAAAAATCCTTGGTTTCTTTTGCGAAAGAAACCAACATTCCGTCCACGCGATTTGCCAAAAGAGTTTGGGTGTTAAGCACTTCACGCAAATACGACTCGTTTGACTGAACCACAAGCACATTGTAATTGTTCTGATAGGCAACCTCTTCAATTCCATTGATAATAGTGGAGAAAAAGAAATGCTGGATTTCGGGGACAATCAAGCCAATGGTATTGGTACGGCTATTTTTGAGATTGAGAGCAATCAGGTTTGGCTTATATCCCAGCAATTTAGACAATTCCTGAACGGCCTGACGCGTTTTTTTACTGATGTCTGGATGATCCTTTAATGCCCTTGAAACTGTTGAAGTCGAAATCCCCAGCTTTTCGGCAATATCCTTAATGGTTACCTGTCGTTTCATATCGTTAAGTAGATAAAATCAAAAACAAATTGTATTAATCCAATAAATCAATTCCAGCAGGACACAGCCTCTTAAAGAAGACACTTAACTGATTATCACAATATTAGATTTCGAAAAATAAACTAAACATGCAAATAAAGCTGTATGTCACACATACACAAGCTGAAACTGTCCAAATGTTGTGCACAAATATAACAATTCCATGTGTAAGAAACCGGTGGTTGAAAAAAAAGTTAACCGATTGATTATTTGATCTTTTATCATAGCATGGATAAAAAAGATGAAATTACCAATTTCTTCAAAAACGAATGTTATTTATCCACTACCGTAAGAAGCATATAGGTGTAGGAAAATCGTGCACTTTCAGGAACCATAACCAACAAGCGGTCGCCCGACTTAAGTCTATCGGAGTGAAAGAGTTCTTCCAACATCAACAAAGCAGATGCAGCTCCCACATTTCCAACTTGCGGAAGGTTCATAAACCACTTTTCTTCGGGAATCCCAATTTGAGCTTCGGCAAAACCCTTAATGGCCTGATCTCTGAAAAACATAGATGAAAGGTGCGGTAAGAAATAATCAATGGTGGTTTCATCGAGCTTTCGGTCGGCCATGATCTGCTGCAAATGAATAATCCCGGTTTTAATTACATGTTTCTGCAATAATTTTGCGTCCTGTTTCATACTAAAGGCCGATTCACGAGCCTGCTGCTCGTGTGACAATTGACGCCAACCAGTTAGGCTACCATCCTTTTCCTTGATGGCACCGGCATACATACAGGTTTCAATTTCACCTGCCCAACTTTTCACGTCCATCCATTCGATGCGCAAATTTAAATGGCCGTTTTCCGGATGATTGCTCATCAAGGCTGCAGCCGAACCATCCGATAACATCCAGCGCAGAAAATCCTTTTCAAAAGCAATATATGGATTTTGTTCGATTTCGAGTCGTTTATCAATCTCATCTTGAAAATTACGGGCATGCATCCACGACGACATGGTTTCAGAAGCTACATTTACGGCGAGACCCACCTCCCCTGCTTTGATAGCCATATATGCGTATTTTAGCGACAACATACCTGAATTACAGGTGCCTTGCGCCGACATCACCTCAATGGGCTTAGATCCCAACTCGCCATGCACCATCAACGCATGCGCAGGTTGCAAAGCATCAGGAGAAGTAGTTCCTGCGGTAAGCAACTCAACTTCATCCATCGCAATATCTGATCCCAACACTTTTTTAACAGCCAAAGCAGATATTTGTGCATTGGTATGGGTAATATTTCCGGCTTTATCTAGGGCATAATGACGGTTCTTTATTCTATTGTTTCGTAATATTATGGCTTTACTTTTGGAATTATTGCCATTTATTTTGCCCAGATACAACTCCATATCTTCATTTGGAACGGGCTCATTGGGTAAATATTTTTCTATTCGTGTAATGTAAACCTCACTCATGCGCTCTCAGGGTTATCTCCAATCACTTGAGTGATACGGATTGATAGTATTTCATTTTTAATTTAATTCGATGGTACAATAATGGGTACGTCAGATAAAAAACCAAGGAAACCAAAGGAGAAACCACAAATATCACAAATAGCAAATAATATTTAAAGAGTTCTAGCCGAAAAACCCTTGCAGGATCTCCTGCACCTCCCTTTTTTAGTATAAAACTAGCCCACAATTTGAAAATCTTTTTTCCTTTATTTTCAGTAGAAACCACATTGGCATCCAATTCTACGGCTTTTAACGAAATTAACTCACCCTGCAAAGAGTTAAAATCACGCGATTTGAGTGCTTCCAATATAGGCAGACTAAAACGTCTGGCTCCTATAATGTCTGATTCCGAAATACCCGGATTTGGAAAAATCCCAAGGTATTTATCTTTTTTGCCCGTTCCCATCCAATAGATAATGGTAACCACACTCAACAAATTATTGTGTCGATCGCGTAACGAAATATTACCACTTAGCTTTCCGCCATTAGCGGCAATCATTCTTTTAATTTCTTCTTGCGCGTTCACCCACATATTTCGTGAACCAATCACCGTTATCACAGGTGTATTATTCATGACCTGAGCAGCCTCTTTCGATTTTAAAAAGCTGGTAACGGGAATGGGCGGCGATAAAAACCAAACGGGATAACCCAGAATAATCAAATCAAAAGATTCGTTGCAATCAAAAGAAAAAGGCTTCAATTTTCCTGGAATCATTTGAACACATTCGGGCATGGTATCGTAAAAATCGATGCCTTTCCAGGGAAAAGGATACTCAGGCTCAGGAGCTAACCGTTCAACAACCAACTCTACCTCGCCCTTAAACAAGTGAGTAACCTGAGCAACAATATCTTCCAATTGTCCTGATTGTGAATACGTAACAACTAATACTTTAGCCATGCTTTTTAAAAAAATACAAGGTGCGAAGTTAGGGATTATCTTTAAAAAACAGCGGTATAAGCATTTAAAAAGCTTCGAAAGAAAGTAAGCCCTTTTACTCTATTCTTTTTATCTCTTTTTTATAATCCTTCGAAAACATCAAAGGAATGGTCATCGCCATATTTTCAGACACCTCAAAAGCCGCCTTTTTAAATTTGGGTGGTTGCGGAATTCCAGAAAGGGGATAGTTCGAAATCCCCACAGGTTCCGTAGGAATACCAAATTCTTTGGTCGTTAATTTGCCGGTTTTATTCACATCCTGAAATAATGCAATGGCATAGGTGCCTGCCGGAACCTTTCTAAATGCGACTGTAATGGTTTCTTTTGCGGGAATAACATGCAGCGAGTCGATGGCTTTTTTCGACTTGAAAGAATCCTCATCAGAATATAGCCCTATAACTAAAGGAGCATTCAGGGTTTCGATTCGGGTTATGGTAACTGTTACCGTATAAGATTTTTGAGCACATGCTCCCGATGTAACGGCCACATAGACAAATAGAATTAGCAAAAACTTCTTCATGAGCCAAATATATGATTAAGACTTTCTGTTATCAATAAAAACAATGGGTTTTCTGGTATGTTCAGGCATTTGCATGGCCGCAATTTCGGCTATACTATAAAACTTGATTTCTGGCGCTACGCGCAACCTGGCTCGAAAATGATCTTTCATTATTTTTTCCATTTCGGCACTGGCCTTACTACAACCTGCCTTTACAAGTATTTCATCAGTTCCCAATGCATTGGTAAATACCTCCACAATATAATTTTGAATATGAGCCATTTCATTTAAAACATCATAAATCGCCGGTGGATATAACGTGGTACCTTTCAGTTTAATCATGTGTTGTTTTCGACCCATTACAGGCCCCAATCGCATGGTAGTGCGACCACATGAACAACGCTCAGTGAAATGATAACAAAGATCCCCTGTTTTAAAACGCAACAATGGCATAGCCTCTACTCCTAAAGTGGTAATGGTAACCTCTCCAAGCTGACCAGGACCAACAGGTTGGTTGTCTTCGTCCAAAAACTCAACTATTATCATCTCCGGATGGTGATGCCCACCCTGCCCGGCTTCACATTCTGTAAAAGCCGTTCCCATTTCGGTGGAGGCATAAGTACTGTATAGCTTAAGTTCCCATTGTTCGGTAATCTTCCTGCCAAGGGTATTCAGCGTAAAATCATTATTACGAATGGGCTCTCCAATACAAACTGCTTTTTTTACACCTAAATCTCGGAAATTAATACCCTGATCGTTTGCATAATCGATGAGTTTCGGAATAAATGAAGGCACGGTAATCAAACCTGATGGATTGAACTTTTTCATGCTTTCAAATTGCAATTTCTGTAATCCGGGTCCACTACGAACAATTCCGGCACCCAATCGGCGCAAGCCCAAAAAATAGGCCATCCCAGCCATAAATCGCTTATCCAGGGTTACCATTAGTTGAAAAACATCATCTTCGGTGGTATTGGCACAAGAAAACGACATATACTCGTTGTAAGCCAACCGATCAAGATCGTTGTTGGTCATAGCAAACGTAACAGGCTCTCCCATGGTACCAGAAGTGGTGACGTAATCAACAATGGATCTGCGATTCACACACAGAAAGTCGTCGTTGTGTTGCTGCAAATCATCTTTGGTAGTTACCGGAATATCAACTAAGTGGTTCAACGTTTTGATTTTACGGTAATCGATACCGTGAAGTTGAAACATGTTCTGATAAAAAAATGAATGGCTGTGTAAATATGCCATTAACTCAATCAATCGTTCAGATTGATAGCGAAATATTTCGTGGGGAGATTTGGTTTCAATCTCAGGAACGTAGGTCATTTTTTGGCAATTTGTGATGTTACGCAGGTGTCAATCCCATCTGTAGTTTTACAGGCTAAATTAGACATTATTTTTTGACGACCAAGTACAGGGTCTTTAAGAAACCAACTTTAATGTGACTTTAGCTATAAGACAGAACATACCTGACAATCCCGAGAAAAAATGAATTAGTTATTCTGGATGGAATTCGTTTTACCAACTACCGAGCTACCGGAAAACCATCACTACCCATTCCTACCAATCTTGATAAGCGATTCCTTGTTAAGTATTTCAAAATAATCGGATTTACAGTCCACAATGCTTTCTTCCTTCCACTCCTTTAATACACGAATAACACTCTCTTTGGTCATTCCGGTAAGCTCTGCTAAATCCTGACGCGAAAGATACGATTTGAACTCATTGGCATTAAACACTTCATCCGAAAGATTAAGTAACACTTCTGCCAACTTGCCCTGCATATGTTTGTGTGCCAAATTTGCAATACGCTCGTAATGCTTTAGTATGACCCTATTCAAATAAGCAACCATATCCATGGCAAACCGGCTATTTTCTTCCATCACTTTCTTAAATGACTCCGCCTTGATAAAGCAAGCTGAAGATTCAGTTAAAGCAGTAACTGTATTATGATGTCTACCATCAACCAAAAATCCAGGACCGCCTATAAGACTTACAGGTTTTACTATACGCAGAATGTAATTTTGTCCGCTATGGTTTTCCATATGGACTTTGACCAATCCTTTGTTTAAGGTGGCAATATGTGTTAACGGACCACCCTGCTTAAAAACAGTCTCACCGGCACTAAAAACCACCTCATATCGCGCCTCGTTCAAGGTTTCCAACTGCACGCTTGTTAATGATCTAAACAAACTTAATCTGCTATTGCAATCACCACAATTTAACGATTTACAAGATCCCACCATATTAGTACGCTAATTATCAAGAATTTGGATTTTTATAAGTCTCTAATTCAAACGCTAAAAAAAGCAAATATCATCATAAATATTGACATATGTCAATTAAAATTCGATTTATTACAAATATTCATGCTGACATATCATGCTATGTACATATAAAGACATCTGCAATATCATTAATCTTGTAGTGCGAAATCATTCTAACTAAAATCAACAATAATCATGAAAAAAATTAACAAATTTTTCTTTATCGGCGGAGTAGCCCTTATGCTCCTCGTAAGTGCTTCTTGTACAAAAGAAGGACCACAGGGTATTGCAGGTACCAACGGAACCAATGGAACCAATGGTACTGATGGTGCTGATGGCACAACCACTTGTGTTGAGTGCCATAGCGGCAACCAAATGTTATATGCAAGAGAAAACCAATGGGCTGCTTCTATGCACGCTACAGGTACTGCTTTTGAAAGAAACGGTGGCGAATGTGCTGTATGTCACACCAGCCAGGGTTTTATTGGCAATTTAGATGGCAGCTACGATTGGCAAGCTGAAGGAGCTATGATCGAAAATCCGAACCCACAAAACTGTTACGCATGTCACAAAATTCACGAGACCTATACTTCAGCTGACCTTGCGTTGACTGTAACTGGTCCTGTTGAATTACGAAACACTGGTGGTGCAACCCACGATTTTGGTAAAGGTAGTGTTTGTGCTAGCTGTCACCAGGGTCGTACTGTTGATCCATGGCCAGTTGCCGGTGGTGCTGACATTACAGTTACTTCTTCACGTTATGGTGTTCACCATGGTCCTCAAGCCAATGCTATTGCTGGTGTAGGTATGGGTCTGTTTGAAGTGGGTAGTGGTTTAGTTAACTCAGCTCACGCCACTCAAGTTGAAAATACTTGTGTTACTTGTCACATGGCTGAAGCTTATGGTACCCAATCAGGTGGCCACACCATGTGGATGGGTTACGACTATCACGGATCTACAGTATTAAATACTGCCGGATGTGAAGCCAGCGGATGTCATGCAGGCGAAGATGTTCAGGCAATGACTGAAGAATTCCAGGCTGAAATCAGCACTTTGTTGGCTGACTTAAAAGTTAAATTAGATGCCGCTGGTATTACCGCTGAAGGTAGCGACAACTCTGTAAGCGGTACCTATCCTGGTGTTGTTGCCGGAGCTTGCTTAAACTACAAAGCCCTTACCGAAGACAAATCTTTAGGAGTTCACAATCCAAAATACATCAAAAAACTGCTTGAAAATTCAATTGCAGCTCTAGACTAATGTATTCATACATAACAATGTATATTTGTTAACTAAAAAGGCTTCAGTTTATGAGGCCTTTTTAGTGATTATTAACTTTTTAAACATGTAATATGAAAAGTATTCTAAAAATCTCATTATTCTTTGTACTGGCTGCAAGCTTATTTTTTGCCTCTTGCCAGTATGACTACTTAGCTACTCCGGCTCCAATACCCCCACCCGAGCCAGGTGACACACTAAGCTTTTCAGCTGAAATCATACCCATATTCCAACAAAAATGTGTGGCTTGCCATGGTGTCAATGCTGAGGCCCCTGATCTTACTCCTGACAATGCTTACAATAGCATTCACAGCACAGGGTTGATTGATGCAGATATTCCTGCAGACAGTAAAATTTACACGTATCCTGGTCCATCGTCCAACACCCATTCATGGAAAAAGTATTCTGACAGCGAAGCAGCATTGATACTATTCTGGATTGAACAAGGAGCTTTAAACAATTAAACGAACTGAACGATGAAGAAATTCTTTAATTATACAATAATCGGGCTACTCACTTTTCTGCTTTTTCCTGTAGCACTGTTAGCCCAAGACGAAAATGAAGTTGATAACCGACCTGTACGCTCACCCTTTGAAAGCGGCATACTCATCGACAACCAAACTTCGGTAGTGGCTGCACCAAAAACCTTAGAACTACTTATCCAACACCGATTTGGAAATGTGAATGCCAATGGTATTTCTGACTTATATGGTATTTATGCTCCGGGTGCCAACATCCGCATTGGATTCAATTATACCATCATGAAAAACCTTTTGATAGGTTATGGTATTACCAAAAAGAATATGTACAACGATTTTCAGGTGAAATATACGGCGTTAGAACAAACCCGTTCTAATAGCATTCCTGTTTCAGTTACTTTGTATGGAAATATGGCCATCAGCGGATTGGCCGATGAGGACTACGGTCTAGAATATAAGTTCGGCAACCGCTTCTCTTATTTTAGCCAGTTAATCGTGGGACGTAAATTCAATGATTGGTTGTCGCTCCAGGCTACCGCCAGTTTTACCCATTATAACATCGCAGATTCACTTTACGACCATGATAAGATAGGTGTAGGCATTTCTGGTAGAATCAAAATATCTACCCAATCGTCTATTATTTTCCAATATGATGTTCCTTTGAAAGTCAAAGGCATCGCCGAAAACAGAGAATTTACCAACCCTTCTCTGCCTAATTTCGCCATTGGTTACGAAGCTTTTACCGGAACTCATGCATTTCAGGTATATATTTCAACCGCCGATGGTATCGTTCCTCAGGACATGTACATGCACAATCAAAATGATTTCCTTAACGGAGATATCATGATTGGATTTACCATCACACGTCTTTGGGAATTTTAAAGTATGTAATTATATTACCTTCCTCTGACCAACATGCGTGCATGTTGGTCAGAGGAGATTAATCAAATCAAGTTATGACCAAATTACTTGCAAAATCATCTTTTTTAAATGTGATATTGCTATGGATGATAAGTCCGGTCTGGGCTACAATTCCTGAAGATGCAGCGGTTTTTGAAAATGCTGCTTATAACAAACAGTGCTTTAACTGTCATGGACAAAAGACCTATCATTATTATAACGAAAGTGCCGATAGGGAAGTTAAAGACAGAATGAATCCTTATTTTATTGTTGATTCAGCCATGTTCTATCAAAGCAATCATGCCACGTTCATGTGTACTGATTGTCATTCTACTGAATATGAAACTTTTCCTCATCCCGGTGAGTTACGTATGGAACAACAGTTTGCCTGTTTAGATTGTCATGGTGGCGACGACACTTATGCCCAGTATCAATTTGAAAGAATTGAAGAGGAGTTCCAGGCAAGCGTACATTCTACCAAACATAGTGAGGAGTTTACCTGCTGGATGTGTCACAACCCACATGAGTACAAGATTAATGCACGAAACAGTCACAATATTACAGATGTAATTATCTATGACAACAATATTTGCCTGAGCTGTCATGCCGACATCAACAAATATCAGTTGATCTCTGACAAAACCAATCCCAACGTATTGGAAACTCACGAGTGGTTACCCAACCAGGCACTGCACTTCAGTAAAATTCGCTGCATTGAGTGTCATACTGAAATTGACAAAGAAATGCTCATCGCACACAAAGTACAACCCAAGGAAAAAGCTGTGAAAAGATGTGTGGAATGTCATTCACAAAACTCATTGTTGATGGCAACCTTGTATAAGTTCGAAAACTTTGAGAAACGTGATAAACTGGGATTCTTCAATGCTTCGATTTTATCTGATCATTATATTATTGGCGCTAACCGGAATTATTACCTGAATGTAGCCAGTTTAATCATTTTTGGATTTGTACTTCTTGGAATTGCTATTCACGCCATCCTCAGAATAATCACTAAGTAACATGGAATCAAAACTATACCTATACCCCATTTGGCTAAGAATCTGGCATGTTTTCAATGCCCTGCTTTTTTTAATTCTGGTTTTTACCGGTCTCAGCCTTCAGTACTCCTCCGTAGACTTTTCGTTCATCGATTTTAATTTAGCTGTTTCATCACACAATATTGCCGGAATTGCTATAACGGTGGCCTATTTTATGTTTGTTTTTGGAAATATGTTTACCTCCAATGGCAAGTTTTACAAAACAAAATTAAGAGGTTTCGTATCGGAATTGATTATTCAAATCAAATACTACACGTTTGGAATTTTCAAACATCAAAAAACACCTTTTCCGGTAAATGCAGGACGAAAATTTAATCCGCTGCAGAAGTTGAGCTACTTAGGAGCCATGTATTTTTTGCTTCCTGTTTTAATCGTGAGTGGTTGGGCACTTATTTTTCCTGAATTTATCGTGAAAAATGTATTCGGATTTAGTGGTATCCACCTCACTGGGTTGGTTCACATTATCTCCGGGTTTTCATTATCCATTTTCTTGTTCATCCACGTGTATTTCTGCACCATCGGCAAAACCCCATGGAGCAATTTTAAAAGCATGTGGGACGGTTGGCATTAATGAATTAAATTGGGAATGTGCAACTTAAACCTTTCCCTTCAGACTAAAACCGCATCAATGGCGGCACTTTATTTTGTGAGACACTAAACTACTGTATTTAAAATGCATAGAACAAACTGCCATACAAACCGACTAGGCATCCTGCTATTTCTCGCATGGATAGTAATTGGCTTTGGCGCCATAGCCCAAACCAACGAAGACTGCCTCATGTGTCATGAGGATCCTGACCTTTCCATTGAACGCAACGGAAAATCCGTCTCATTGTTCATGAATGAGGCCGTAATAAAAAACACTGTTCATAGCAAAATCAAATGTGCCGAATGCCATCAAGAACCAAATCCTGATGAGTTTGCCCACGCCGATGGCATTGATAAAATGCCTTCGGTAAATTGTGCCAGTTGTCATAAATCGGCTGGAATGCAGTTCGATCGCGGAATACATGGAACCGCATTTAAAGAAGGGGCGCCATACGCTCCCAGCTGTAAAGAGTGTCACGGAACCCATAAGATTCTTTCCGGGCGAAACCCGGAATCGGTTACCTATAAGATGAACATCCCCTATCTGTGTGGCAATTGCCATAAAGAGGGTTCTCCTGTAGCACGCATTTACAATATTACCGAACACAATATCATTGAAAACTATAGCCAAGGTATTCATGGCAAAGGCTTGTTTGAGAGCGGGTTATTGGTTACAGCTACCTGTAACGATTGTCATGGAAATCACCAAATACTTCCTGCTACCGACAGAGGATCTTCGGTTAATCCAAATCAGGTAGCAAAAACCTGTATGAAGTGTCATATACAAATTGAGAAGACACATAAAAAGGTGATTAAAAATGAGTTGTGGGAAGAAAAACCAGGAGCAGTACCCTCTTGTACTGATTGCCACCCACCACACATTGTAGAGAACAAGAAAATTGAGGAATCTCTTTCCAATCAGTCCTGTCTGTCATGTCACGACAAGGAAAATGCCATGCAAAAGGTGACTTTTAAGGGTGATACCATCCACATGGTTGAAGTTGGAATCCTGAATAACTCTGTACACAACAACATACCTTGTATGAAATGCCATACGGATGTGAACCCTAAACTGGAGCGTCCGTGTGAACCGGTTAAACGTGTGGATTGTTCCAATTGTCACAATGAAGTATCCAACAAATATTTCGATAGTGGTCACGGAAAAGCATTTTTAGCTAAAAGTACCGACGCACCCTACTGTACTGATTGTCACGGAACGCATGGCACCCAATGGAAAACAGACGAAGCATCACCAACCTATCGAGGAAATGTTCCAAAGCTGTGTGGCGAATGTCACCAAAAAGATGGTAAGGCCAATGCGATGGGTGATTTAAAAGAAGTAGATGCTTTCGCCGATTACTCAAAAAGTATCCATGGCCAAGGGTTAACCGAAAAAGGCTTGCTGGTCAGTGCCATTTGTACCGATTGCCATACCACACACCACGAATTAAAGGAATCTGATCCCGCTTCCTCAGTAAATCCGCTTAATGTACCTACTACTTGTGCCAGTTGTCATAAGAGTATATACGAGGACTATATCAATAGTGATCACAGTATCCGAAGCAATACCAGCAAACTCAATTACCCCACTTGTACCACTTGTCACTCTGCTCACGTCATCAGCGAGATTGATAAAGACAAATTCATGAACGAAGTTACCGTGCAATGCGGTACATGTCACGAAAAACTATCTGAAACGTACAAAGAAACCTATCATGGAAAAGCATATCAACTGGGGGATTTAAATGCAGCCCGTTGCTCTGATTGTCACGGAGCTCACAAAATATTGAAAGTTGAAAATCCGAACTCAAAGGTGGGATACAAAAACATAGTAAATACCTGCAAGCAATGTCACGCCAATGCCAACCTGGAATTTACAGGATATTTAACTCATGCCACCCACAACGACAACGATGTGCTGTTTTATTCCTTCTGGGCCATGACTACGCTACTGGTATCGGTATTTGCATTTTTCGGATTACATACCCTGATTTGGTTACCTCAATCGCTTAAGCAGCGTAAAAAGAATAAGCATATACCACCCAAAGGGCCGATTAAATATTACCGCAGATTTAACAAAAGACAACGCTTTACCCATTTATTGGTTATTTTGAGCTTTTTATTGTTAGCCCTTACAGGGATGACCTTAAAATTTGCACACATGGAATGGGCCAGTTTTATTGCTAACCTGCTAGGAGGAGTAAAAGCAGCAGGCAACATTCACCGATTTGCTGCTGTAGTGACCTTTGGCTATTTTGCTTTCCACCTATCCACGCTGTTTCAATTGAGAGCCAAAGAGGGCATTTCGGTAAAAGAGTTTCTTTTTGGTAAAAACTCACTGATGTTCAGCAAACAGGATATCAAAGACTTGGGTGCATCCATCAAATGGTTCTTTGGCCAAGGACCACGACCTGAATATGGTCGTTGGACATATTGGGAGAAATTTGACTACATGGCCGTTTTCTGGGGAGTTGCCGTTATCGGTTTATCAGGACTAATCCTTTGGTTCCCTGAGTTCTTTACGTTGTTTATCCCCGGATGGGCTATCAACGTAGCACAAATCATCCATAGCGATGAAGCCTTACTAGCCACTGGGTTTATTTTCACCATCCACTTCTTCAACACACACTTACGTCCCGAATCATTCCCTATGGATACTGTTATTTTCACAGGTCATGTTCCTTTGGAAGAATACAAAAAAGACAGACCCAGAGAATACAGAGAACTGGTAGAATCAGGAAAATTGGATAGTGTTGTAGTAGAAAAAGAATTTTCGAAGACTTGGTTAAAAATAATCAGATTTTTCGGCTTTCTTTTCTTATCACTTGGGGTGATTATGATTATTTTAATAGTTTACTCACTTATTATGGGTAGCTACTAATAATTCAATATTAACTATCAGTAAATATGTATGTTAGCTATGCTAATTCTACACATTCAAGGCCTATACGAATAATGTATCCTACTGATTTACTGACAACTTAATTTAATGGTTTAAAAATATGCTGTCATTTAAAATTATTGATTAGCTTTGGAAGTAATACAGTTATATTGAAAGTTGTAAAATGCTAAAAATAAATTGATAAGTACTATTATTTTGAATTAACACCAATTAAAATATTAACTATTAATCAAATTTTTAAAATTATGTTTATTAGAAGTCTAATTATTGCCAGCTTACTCATGTTTTTGGGAAGCGCAGGCCTGATGGCTCAGGATTTTGAGTACATGGGTGTAAAAAAATGTAAAATGTGCCACAATAAAGCGGCTACAGGTGCACAATACAAACAATGGGCTGATTCAAAACATGCTCATGCCATGGAAAGTTTGAAAGGTGATGAAGCCAAAGATCCTAAATGTTTAAAATGCCACGCAACTGCAGGAGCTGTTGATCCCAAATTAATTGTTTCGCTTACTGTTGAAGAAGGTGTTTCTTGTGAATCATGTCACGGACCAGGAAGTAAATATTTTCCTAATGCCATCATGAAGAGCAGAGAAAAATCTTTAGCTAACGGAATGATTATTCCTGATGAGCAAACATGCATCGCCTGCCACAACGAAGAAAGTCCTCATTTTAAAGGTTTTAATTACGAAGAATACAGGGCTAAGATAGTTCACCCTATCCCAACAGCTGAATAGTTACCTACCTAACCATCCTTCCATTTTCAGAAATGGAAGGATGGTTGTTTCAACACCTCCATTTGAATTTCAAGGTTAGGCTTATTTAACCTTGATGGTTATCAGACTCATAGTTCGTTATCTTATTTAACTTATACACCATGAAACTCCCCAGATCATTTTACAGCTGGACAACCATCGCCGGAGCAGCTCTAGCATTCATCAGCATATTAATGATCGTGTTTTTGATGGCAATCTCGCTGGTTTTCGACCGCGGAGATAGCTATTCCGGACTTGTAACGTATATTATCCTTCCTGTATTTCTGGTCATCGGATTACTGATGATTCCAATCGGAGCCATCCGTAAACGAAAGAAAAACAAACTGAGTACTGATGAAGAGAATCATAAACTACCAATTATCAATTTAAACGATCCAGGACAAAGAACTGCTGTGATGATTTTTGTTTTGGGAAGTACTATTTTCTTACTCCTTAGTTCAATAGGAAGTTACGAAGCATTCCATTACACCGAATCCAATGAGTTTTGCGGAACACTTTGTCACAACGTGATGGAACCCGAGTATGTAACCTACCATGGTTCGGCGCATGCGCGAGTAAATTGTGTTGAATGTCACGTAGGTAGTGGTGCCGGATGGTATGTCCGATCAAAACTCTCCGGACTTTATCAGGTTTATTCGGTACTAACCAATTCCTTCCCTACCCCCATTGAAACACCAGTTCACAGTTTACGTCCGGCACGTGAAACCTGTGAAAAATGCCACTGGCCGGAAAAGTTTTACGACAGAAAATACGTAACAAAACGACATTATTTGTCAAATGATAAAAACACTGAATGGGATATTAGTTTACTTATGAAAACAGGTCCTAAAATTAGCGCACAAGGACTTCATGAAGGAATTCACTGGCACATAAATCCGGAAGTAAAAATGGAATACCTCCCATTAAATCGAAAACGTGACTCCATCGGACTTGTTATATACACCAACTTGAAAACCGGGAAAATTACTACCTACCGGGATCTGAATTTGGACATTGACATCGATGAAAATCAAATTGAACAACTACGAAAAATGGACTGTCTGGATTGTCATAACCGACCTTCCCACAACTACCAAAGTCCTTCAACTTTTTTTGACGAAGCCATGAGTGTGGGCAATATTGCCAATTCCATTCCTGAAATCAAGATGGTAGCCATGGGCATTTTACATGAAAATTACCCAGCCAAGGATAGCGCCTTGAAGGCCATCGACATCAAAATTCGTGAGTATTACGACGAAAACTACCCTGAATTGGCCGAATCGGAAAACGAAAAAATAGCCCAAGCCATTGCGGCACTTCAACAAGGATACGCCAACAACATCTTCCCGTTCATGAAAGCCAAATGGACTGCTTATCCTAATTTCATCAGTCATATTGAAACAAACGGGTGTTTTCGATGCCACAACAATACGTTTACCAGTGAAAATGGGCATGTAATTTCAAATGACTGCGATTTATGCCACGACATCAAGGCTCAGGGACCACCCAACAGCATGACCTACGCCATTGGCGATAGCAGCCTAGTTTTTGTACATCCCGAAGATATTGGAGAAGAGTGGAAAGAAACCAAGTGCTTTGAATGTCACGAAGCCCTGTACTAAAATATTTTTCATCACAATTAATTTGGTTAAGGATGGCCCGAGGGTCATCCTTTTTTACTGATGTCCTCAAGCAAACGAAGGTTTCCAACATGAATAAATTGATCATCAAAACAAATAATTTTTTCATGACAAAATTCCTTCATTATTTTGGATACGCTATCTTTAGACATACTGGTCATTTCCGCCAACTCATGCGTTGATAAATCCATTTCAAATTTATCAGATTTATAGATGTCGTTTGTCAAATAAAGCAGCACATCCGCAATACGGCCTCTGCTGTTCTTTTGCGACAACCGAAGCAACTTATCCATATAAAAAATCTGACGGGTTTGGGTATGTTTCAAATATTCCTCCCAAAATTGCTGGTTCGACCTAAGCACTTCAATAAACTGCTGACTATCAATCAAACACACCCTAGAATCGCGTATTGCGGTAAGGGTATAATGATGGCGATTATTGACAAACAATCCTGTACCCGAAATAAAATCGCCCGGAACTACCAACCTGAAAATAACATTTCTCGAATCGCCTTCTAAGTACATTTTAGCCATCCCCTGGGCAAAAGAGATGACATGGGTACATGCGGTACCTTGTTTTATAATCGTTTCCCCCGGATGATAAGCCACCTCAACGCGATTCTCATTAATTCTTTCTAATTCCTCAGCAGAAAGAAGCTTGAATATGGGTGATTGAAACATACAACCGGCACAACTAAACTCAGAATGATTACCTAACATAGTTAACTCCTTTCCTAAAGTAAACATAAAAATACGATAAAGTTTCGTAGGTCAGGTTTTGCATCTGCCTATTTAACAATTTTAACAAAATTAACTTACAATCCAGTGATTCGAAAAAAATAAAAACACTAATGCTGAACCCATCTAAAACTTCACATTCATTTCCTACCTTTGTGGCGATGAATACCTATCCGGAACATTTCGAACAAAAAATTGGATTCGACCGAATTCGGTTGCACCTGACCAAACTGTGCATCAGTCCTATGGGAGAAAATATGGTCCAAAAGATCAAGTTTTCATTCAATTATGAAGTAGTAAATAAGATGCTCAATCAGGTGATGGAATTTATCAATTTGATAACCACAGGCAATCCATTTCCTGCACAGGATTATTTTGACGTACGCAAGGAGTTGGCTGAGGTTGTGACCCCTGGTAGCTATCTTGATGTAGAAGCCCTGTTTAATTTAAAAGCAGTTTTAAATACTCTGGAAGAGATCAGGTTGTACTTTTTACAAACACCAGATACCGAATACCTTCAATTAAAATCTTTATCAAAGGAAGTATTCATACCAGAAACATTGGTTGCCAGAGCTGATGAAATAATCGACAACAAAGGCGTAATAAAGGACCACGCCTCACCCGAATTGGCTGAAATTCGAAAAGAGATTGCGAAAAATCAGCGTCAGGTGCTTAGGGAAACAAAAAAGGCATACGATCTGGCAAAAAAATCAGGTTGGGTACCTGAAAACAGTGAAATTACAATCCGAAATGGCAGAGCCGTAATTCCCTTATTTGCCTCCGACAAACGTTCTTTGGGTGGCGTGATTCATGACGAATCAGCTTCAGGGCAAACGGTTTTTGTTGAGGCCACAGGGTCTTTCGAAATAAATAACACCATCCGTAAACTGGAAGGTGAAGAACGAAGAGAGATCATCAAAATTTTGATCCGGTTTACCGACATGCTTCGGCCACACATTCCGGAAATTAACCACGGTATCTGGTTCCTCGGGGTGGTAGACTTTATTCGTGCCAAAGCACTTTTCTCCATCCAAATCAAAGCACTTCGGCCCATTATCAACCAAACCCAAAACATGGACATCAAAAAAGCAGTTCACCCACTGCTGTTTCTTGCCCATCGTGAACTTGGCAAAACAGTTGTACCACTTGACCTGTTGTTGAATCAAGAACAACGCATCCTGGTAATTTCAGGTCCCAATGCCGGAGGAAAATCAGTATGTCTTAAAACCACAGGATTACTACAATACATGCTTCAATGCGGTCTTCCTGTGTCAGCATCACCTGATAGTGAATTCAGACTCTTCAAACAAATTTTTATCGATATCGGTGATGAACAATCACTCGAAAACGACCTTAGCACATACAGTTCGCATTTGCTCAACATGAAATACTTCATGCAGCATGCCACAGCTAACACCCTCATTTTGATCGATGAATTTGGTACCGGTACCGAGCCTCAGCTGGGAGGAGCCATTGCCGAAGCAACCCTGGACGACCTCAATCGAAAACGGGCTTTTGGAGTTATCACAACCCATTATACCAACCTAAAACTATTGGCAGAAAAGACCCATGGACTGCTCAATGGAGCCATGTTGTTTGATTCAAAAAAAATGCAGCCCCTATTCATGTTACAAACCGGACGCCCAGGAAGTTCGTTTGCCTTTGAAATTGCCCGTAAGATTGGATTCCCTGAAAACGTCCTTAATGCAGCAAAACATAAAAGTGGAGGTAAACACGTACGTTTCGACGAACAACTCCAACAACTTGAAATTGACAAACTTACACTCGAAAAGAAACAAGCGCAGGTTGTGCAAAAAAACGACAACCTGAATCAGCTGGTTAGCAAATACGAATTGTTATTTGACGAACTGCAAAAATCAAAAAAACTGATCATTAAAGAAGCTCAGGATCAAGCCCTAACAATTATCAAGGAATCGAACAAAGCCATCGAGAAAACCATCAGAGACATAAAGGAAGCCGGAGCTGACAAAGAAAAAACCCGTCAATTAAGGGAGAACCTGGAGGACACAAAGAAATATCTTGTTCAGGAATCCTCAACTGACAATGGAATCTCCAAATCAGGAAAAAAGCGAAAAAGAAAAGAAAAAACCACCCCTTCCCCGGCCGTTGAATCAAGACCCCCCGTAGTTGGAGATTTTGTTCGTATTCAGGACTCCAATATGGAAGGCGAACTCATGGAGATTAAGGGTGAAACAGCTTTTCTGAATGTGAATGAGGTGAGGTTGAAAACCTCTTTTAACCGACTTGTTTTAACCAACCGACCTAAGTTGCAACGAGCCAGAAAAACCAGTGGTTTTAAAAGCATTATTCATGATCTTAACGAGAAAGTCGCCAACTTTTCCATGTCGCTTGATCTTAGGGGTAAGCGTGCTGATGAAGCCATGTCTGAGTTACAAAAATACATCGACGAGGCTTTACTTCTCAGCATGCGCGAGGTAGACATTTTACATGGAAAGGGCAATGGAATCCTGCGTGAAATTATCCGCGAATACTTGCACAGCATGGATGAAATCGCCCATTTTGGAGATGCTCCACTAGACCAGGGAGGCGCAGGTATTACCCATATTGTGTTTAACAGATAATGAGAATCATTACCAATTATAGAAAATTAACAGCATCGTAACACTGACAACTTCATCACTTTGGCATTTTCACTACTATTTTTATTTACAACTGAATAACTGAATGTTACAATTTATCTGTAGAGGTTCGATTATAACAAAAAGCCAATTAATCAGTATGGAATTCTCATTTGTATAGGTAATTTAGAGGTAAAAAGGAGTGAAAATCGCCGTAAGAAGGATAAATTTGCATGATGATCAGAATGCTCCAGAGATGGAGCAGATGAATTCTGTCAGATAGTAATCTGAACTTTTAACAATCAATATTAATAAAATGAAAAAAAATTACTCTTTAACCTTAATGGTATTGACGATGGTTTTGTCGTTTACAGTTTTGAGCAATGCATCCTATGCTCAATTGTACATCAACGAATTTATGGCCAGCAATGACGGATCGTTCCCTGGTCCACAAGGCGACAATCCTGATTGGATAGAAATCTATAATGCCGGTTCAGAAGCCGTAATGCTGGGAGGATATTTTATGTCGGATAACCTGACTGATCTTACCCTGAGGTACGAAATTCCATCTACTTATCCCGACTCGGTAACTGTTCCTGCCGGAGGTTTTATCTTGTTTTATGCCAATAAGGAAGAAGCCTCGAGTGTACTCAATTTAAACTTCAAACTCAGCGGAAGTGGCGAGGCGATTGGATTGTGGGACGCTTCTCAAAACGAGGTAGATACCCTCACCTACAGTGATCAAACTACGGACGTGTCTTATGGCCGTTATGCCGATGGTACAAGCAATTGGTTTTTCATGACCAACTTCACTCCAGGAACCGCCAATCAAAATCCTGCACCGGCAGCTGTTGAACTCTACATCAATGAGTTTATGGCCAGTAACGACGGTTCTGTACCCGGACCTCAAGGGGATTTTCCTGACTGGATTGAGATTTATAATGCAGGCATTGAGCCTGTGATGTTGGGTGGATATTATATGTCAGACGATTTAGTAGATCCGGAAAAACTGTTCCAAATACCTTCAACCTATCCTGATTCGGTAACCGTTCCCGCAGGTGGTTTTTTGGTTTTATATGCTAACAAAGGTGAGGCTTCCAGCGTACTTAACCTGAATTTCAAATTAAGTGGTGATGGAGAAGCCATCGGCTTATGGAATGCTGAACAAATGGTTATCGACACGCTATCTTATGGCCCTCAAATAGCAGACACTTCATATGGTCGTTATACCGATGGAACCGAAAACTGGTACATGATGCCAGACTTTACACCAGGAACAACCAACACCAACCCCAACCCTCCCGCTGAAGTAGAATTGTATATCAATGAGTTCATGGCAAGTAACGATGGTGCATTTCCTGGCCCACAGGGTGACTTCCCTGATTGGATCGAAATATACAATGCCGGCACTACCGATGTAAA
Source organism: Bacteroidales bacterium (assembly GCA_041582875.1). Taxonomy (GTDB): domain Bacteria; phylum Bacteroidota; class Bacteroidia; order Bacteroidales; family F082; genus UBA6244. The sequence continues at coordinate 22,084 of JBFHGX010000048.1, forward strand.
TTTGGCTGGCTATTATTTGTCAGACGACTTAACCGACCCCGAGAAAATGTTCCAAATACCTTCCACTTATCCTGATTCCGTGACCGTTACCGCCGGCGGGTTTATTTTATTCTACGCCAATAGCGATCCTGACTGGAGTGTACGCAACCTGAATTTTAAACTGAGTGGCGGTGGAGAAGCCATTGGATTTTGGAATGCCGATCAGGTGTTTATTGACAGTCTGACCTATGGTGAACAAATTGCCGACACTTCCTATGGCCGCTTTACAGATGGAACCAACAACTGGTTTTTGATGCCTGACTACTCACCTGGTGAAGCCAATCGTTACACCAATTCTATTGGCGAAAATGAAATCGTATCCGCCGCTAATAGTTACCCAAACCCTTTTGGGAATCAACTAACCATTGCCTTTGAACTGAAAAAAACCGAATTAGTAAAGATCAATGTATACAATGTAACTGGTGCAGTGGTTGCCGTTTTAAATAATGAGGTCCTGCAAAAAGGTCAGCACGAAATTCAATGGGATGCCAACGGTTTACCTGCTGGTTACTATTTGTATAGCATACAAACTCCTGAAAGCACTGTTGTAGATAAAGTTTCTAAAATAAAATAATCCATTACATTAGTATTAGACTTTAAGCCGGTTCACCATTTGGTTGAACCGGCTTTTTTTAGTAAAAAAGAAACGATGTCTTTAAAATTGGTCCAACATCCATAGCACAAATCAAATAATGTCGCAACCCTAAGGGTATGTTTCGGCTAAATAAGTTACTATCTTTGCACCCTCTACTGATTGAAAATGATCCCTATTAATTTCACTAATGTCAACATCATTGACAATGCCGAAAAGGCGTTGGTGAGTTTTTGGGCACCATGGTGTAGTGCCTGTAAAGCCCAGAATAAAATGTTGGAAAATATAACAGACTTTCCTGAAGACATCTTATTAAGTTCCATTGATATAGGGGAGAATCGCTTTTTAGCACAAAAATATGCTGTAGCTAATATTCCAGATCTCCTTTTACTAAAAAAAGGCAAGACCGCTCAGCGCTTTAGCGGACTACAAAGCGCTACTCAACTCATTCATCAACTAAAAAAATACTAAAATGAATATCTATTTTTGGATACCAGTGGGTATACTGCTTGGTTTACTAGCCGCTGCCATGTATAAAAGGTATAATATGATTAAAAACTTGGAAGTTACGCCTGACAGTGATAAACTTGTTGAGCTAACAGATGGCAACTTTAAAAAAGTAACTCAAAAAGGAGTAACACTGGTCGACTTCTGGGCGCCGTGGTGCATGCCATGCAAGATTCAGGGACCTGTTGTAAATGAATTGGCCGACTTAATGCATGAGAAAGCCACCATCAGCAAGCTCAATATCGATGAAAATAAAAGAATTGCAAGTGAGCTGGGCATACAAAGTATTCCAACCATCATCATTTTCAAGAATGGAAAACCGATCAAAAAATTAGTGGGAGTAAAATCACTGAACGTCCTCAAAAAAAGCGTCTTAGAAGTATTAGCGGACTAATCCTCTGTCAATGCATCCAGCTCGGCACGCAACTTTTTAGTTAATTTGGCCACGATGAGTTCG
>JBFHGX010000049.1:0-23669 GCA_041582875.1 Bacteroidales bacterium
GCAATTTTCAGAAGAAATTCATTACTAAGCTTTGTTTTATCCTGAACCGAGAAATCCAGGGAAATATGGCCTACGGGTTTGCTTACCCGCGAATTGAGTTCTGTTTGGGCAACAAAACTTTTTGTAATCGAATTGGTATTTTTTTAACGTACACCCTCCCCCGTTAACAATTCAGCCGCTTTTTTTGGATCAAGAATATAATTTACTGCTCCGGCAAAGTCTCCTCCTGTTGTAATCTTGGCAATCATAACATCTTATTTATGATTCGGTCAATCTTACGTGCTAGAAACAGGTATTCGCTCCGAATATGATCGTAACCAAGGGCATTGGCTTTACGGGCAATCTGATTGAGGTTATTGGCCATTCCTGAAAGTTTTCTTATCTCAGCATTCAGTTCGGGTGTTAAGCGTTGAACAATTGTTGTATTCATTATTGACCGCCTGATAAACTCACTTTGAGAAACACCAGCTTCTTTCGATTTACCAATTAAGGAGTAATATTCAACGGTAGACATTTTTACCGTCGCCTTATATTTCATCTTCTCACCATCCAATTTTCGTGGACGTCCGCCTTTGTTATATTGCATCATATTTTATTACCTTTTTTTAGACCAACGGGATGCTAAACATGGGTTTTGGTCTTACCAAAACATAAACTTGCTATCCTACCTCGAAAGGGTCTTTTTATGGGAATAAAGTTAGGTAACAGAACACAGAAAGAAAACAGCAAACAAGCTCAATATCAGTCAAATAAAATTCACATTAAGCATTAAGTCGATACTGAAAATAGGAAAGGTTATTGTAATTTATGTATATTATCAATTTCTTTTATTTCGATAGAACAAACTAACTACATATCCCAAAACAAAACATGAAATAACTCCGGTTGCCGAGTAAACAATTAAGTGAACTGGTTCGTAAATAGCAACGATTGTCTGGACTATAATACTGCCTGCAATACCGATCAATGCACTTATTGAATTCACTCTTTTGGTCAATACTCCCAGAAGAAAAACACCTCCAAGACTTCCAATAACCAAACCGAGGATTTTCTGAAATTCATCCCAAAGCGATTTTACATCCATTGTTGCCATAAAAAAGGCAAAGAGTGTTCCAACAATGCCAATTACCAGAGTAGCTCGGCGGGCCAAGTTCAATTCACTAACTTTCTTATTTAATCCAAAGCGAAAATGGATATCTGTTGCATAGGCTGTTGCAGCAGAATTCATACTACTGCTCAAACTACTCATGGCTGCCGCAAAAATACCCGCGATTAGTAATCCGGAAATACCAGCTGGTAATTGGGAAGCAATATACCAGGGGAAAATGGCATCGTTGTTTTGAAAGGTTGGATTTAATTCACCAGGAAAGAAATTGTAAAAAGCAAACAAAGCTGTTCCAACGAAGAAGAAAATAAATGTTGCAGGAATAACCAGGATAGCATTTGTCCAGACGCTCTTACCCGCTTCTTTTTCTGTTTTGGTGGTAAGATAACGCTGCACCATAGTTTGGTCGGTACCATAGGTGGTTATATTTGCAAAAATCCCGCCCAATATCATCACCCAGACTGTTGGCTGCTTTAGCGACCAGTTTAAGTCAACTACATTAAACTTGTGATTTTCTGCTGCCACTTCAACAATAGATGAAAATCCGCCATCCACCGCAAGCATAATTAATACGAGTGATAATATAGCCCCACCGAGAAGAACAAAAACCTGCATTACATCGGTCCAGATAACCGCTTCAATACCTCCCATCATGGTATATATCAGACTAATAACTCCCATCAGTGCAATACACACAAATATATCAATACCTGTCACTACATTAAGTGCAATGGAAGGAAGAAACATTACAACACCCATACGACCTACCTGAAACAGGATAAACGAAAGACTACCAATTAATCGTACAATAATATTAAAACGAATTTCCAGATATTCATACGCAGTTGTAATATTCAGCTTCCGGTAGAATGGAATAAAAAGAAAAACGATCAGAGGTGCCACGAGTATAACGGTCATATTAAGCATAAAATAAGACCAGTCGGCAGAAAATGTTTTTGCTGGTATAGCCATAAAAGTAATTGCACTTAAAGCTGTCCCAAAAATACTCAATCCGGCAGCCCACCAGGGGACACGCCCACCACCTTTAAAATAGTCGTTAGTATCTTTCTGCCTCTTTGAAAAAAAGTATCCCATCCACGACAAAACCAAAAAATAGAGAGCAATGACCAATACATCCAAAAATCCCAGATGTTTTGCATCTGTATTTATATTTATTTTTAAGATGTCAGAAGTTCTTACACCGGGCCGTACCTCACCTGAAGGAATAATTACATCCCCTTGCCATTGTACAGCCTTAGTAGTAACCTGCCCTGTTCCCGGCAGTTCGCCCACCTGGTAGGTTTTTTGGGTAATTGTATTGAAAGCGATTAAACGATTGCCAAAACCGGGATGATTATTCAAATGGTCCAACAAGTTACTTTTCATTTGAGTGATTTCATTTTCCCGTTTATTTCCGGCCATTTCAAGTTCTGCTATTTGGTTTTCTATTACCAGCTGCTTTCTCATCATTTCCCCATCGGCCCCAGAAGCAAATACAATGGTCGCAGCTCCAATAGGGAAAGCTGTTCCAGCCATTATCGGAAAATCCTGCTTATCTCCCTCAGAGATAATGCTCCATTTATTCAAAGTAGGATTATACACATGTGCATCATAAAGTACCTCAGGATTTTTATCTGGTTGTACTTTACGTCCGGAAAAAAGATAAAAACAGTTGGTTTCCCCGTTGCTTTGCCCGGCTCCAACTGCAAATGCCCTTGATTCTCCATCCCATGCAGGCAATGGTTCCCATTTCCAGTCTAACGGATTTTCACTGGAAATATCCAAACAATAAAAGTAATTTGTTGAACTACCCTCAACTTCAGAGATTCCACCGGCTACATAAATCTTGTTGTCCACTTCTGCATAAGCAAAATTTGTTAAAGGTACAGGCAGTTGGGGACCTGGGATAACTGCAACATTACCCTGTTCAGGGATATATCTTAACAGCCAACTATCAGATATTACCTTGTCTTTTGTGTTACCACCAAAACAAAGTAATCCGGCAGAAGTTGAGACAGCACCTCCATAGCCTGTATGGAATGGAATTTTCTCCTTCATCAATTCCCAGGAATACTCTTTATATCCTGTTTTTTGCAGTACGAAAATATCATTGTAATACACCTTTGTTCCTCCTTCCCACGGCAACTTATCCGGGAAATTTGCCCCTCCGGCTAAAATCAAAACATCATTATTAACTCCCGTGTATGGTCCTGCCAATCCGGGTTGAACACTATAGCCAGAATTAGGTAGCAAATCCGGGAGTGATGAAAACTGAAAATAATCATTATTTGCGAGTCCGTTATGGCTAAAAACGATCAGCAAAATGAAGGATAATAGAAGTCTCATTGAATAAACTTTTGTAACTAATTATTAATAAAAAATTCAGGGATAATATTTTTTGCCTTTACCCGGATAGGTTCAGCCAAATCTTCAGGAATTGATTTATAAGGCCAGCGTAATTTCGATCCCACATCAGTCCAACCGCCAATCATAGCCATAAACCTGTCGCAGGCATGGTTTGGATAATAATCTTTAACAATAAACGGTTCGATAAACTCCTTCATAAACCGGTTTATTCTTTTTTCCAGTTCCAGGGCTGCCTCTAGATCTTCATTTATGAGATTGAACCACTTTTGCGCAGCAAAGGGATTAAGGCATGCCAGGTTTGAATATGCACCATTGGCACCGTTTTTTATGCCTGTCACTAACCTGTGCCCTGGGATAAATACAGAAAGTCCTTCGCTGTATCTTCTCATTTCGGAATACCAGTTCTCATCCCCGTTAGCATCGAAAATTTTAAGTCCTACAAGTGATGGAACATGTTTCTTTAAATACGCCCAGTCTTTTGGGGAAAGTTGCTTTTTTGCATGTGGAGGATTGTATAAAACCAAGGGAATTCCCTCTGCTTCCTGTTCCATTTTTTGCAGAAAGACTAAAGCTTCTTCCAGTGTAACTGGAAACCAGTCGGGTAAAATAACCTGCACAGCCCCAGGCTTTAGATGTTTAACCTGCTTTAATCTTTCCAACGATATTTGTGGACTCATGTGGCTTACACCAATCTGAAAAGGGATCCCTGCTTTTTCACACTTCTGTGCCAGCAATTCACTCACTTTAAGAAACTCTTCTTCCGATTGTGAATAAAACTCACCTGATGTTCCGTTGGAATATATGCCGTTAGGACAGGATGAAATTAAAACATCAATTTCCTCATTCAATTTTGAATAATCGATGTCCCCTTTTTTATCGGTTGCCAACAAAAGGGTTGCCCAATTCCCGAATATTTCATCTGAAGATAAAGGTCTCATTTTTTTAAGCTGTTGTTCTCTAATAAAGTTCCTTCGTTAAACAATTCTTTGGGATTGAAAGCGACAAATACCAATTTTTCGTAAGGTCTTTTTTCGCCTGCTTCAAAAAATAATCCGACTTTTTCGTTGGGTAATTTCACTAAGCAAGAGTATGCAGAAGGGCCCGCATAGATCATTTTACTGTTACTCCAGGATTCACAATCGTCAAAACTAGTTTTAACAGTCATGGCAGTGCGCCCAACCGAAACGGCTGGATTAGAAAACAGGTGGATTGTTTTTCCATTATTCTGCCCGAAATTCAGAATACTGGCCTGGCATTTTGATTCCACCAGTTGATAATCATGCTCAATCTTCGACCATGTTTTTCCGCCATCCTTACTATAACTAAGTGCCCTTGAATATTTTTCGTTATACGAACGCATGTTCATCAATAAGGAACCATCGGATAGTTCTACTATCTGGCTTTCGTTACATCCGGGTTTAATTGGTTCGCTCATTTGCCAGGTCTTGCCATGGTCGTCGGAAAATAATACGTGTGCTCCATACCCGAAGGGGCCTTTGCGAATATTTCCGTTCGGATCATCGTAACTGTGGTTTGCCGGAATAATCAACCTTCCTTTGTATGCCCCGTTCTGCACCTGAATCCCAATCCCCGGTCCTGTTGCATACCATCCCCATGAAGTATCACGGCAGGTTTCAGACATGTCAACATGAACAGACCATGTTAATCCATCATCATCTGAATAACATGAATAAGGGAGTCGGGCCGATTTGCCAGTTTTATGTATTATTTCCGTTTCATCATCCTCTCCATCATTCCACGAGGTAAACAACCATATTCTTCCGGTTTCTTTGTCTACAACCGGGCATGGATTACCACAGGTATTTGTGCTATCGCTCCAAACAACAATTTCGTCACTCCATGTTTTTCCATTATCTGAGGATCGTTTTAAAAGAATGTCTATATCGCCGGTATCACCAGCCTCACGAGCTTCACAAAAGGCGAGTACTGTTCCTTTGGGGGTAACCACGACGGACGGAATCCGGTAATTATTGTATTTACCCGATCCCTGCGCCCATAAAACAACACTTTTTTCTTTCTTGACATTTTCCCTACAACCCACTGCATTTAAGCAGCCTATGATAAATGTCAGAGTAATACCCCAATGTCTAATTTTTTTAATATTCATTACTTGTATTTAAACTTAAAAAACCAAATTGATTTTTTGAGCCGATTTTAGTACCGGCATTAAGACAAAAGCTATTTAATCGTGGCCAATTTGGTTTAACTCCAGTCAAAAATATTTTTATCCGTTGTCTTTTGGGCATAAAATGCCTTCTGGTCTATATATTTTTAATCCTGTAGTCTGTTTCTTGTCTGCCGGAACAGGTAAAAGAGTACAACTACAATTAGCAGCGTGCTAAGCATTCTTAATTTATTCTCCATCTTATCAAGATTGGTTGTTTTTATATCATATACGATAAAACTCTCATGGTTTTAATATTTCGCCCATATGTGAAACCATTCTCATGCAGGTTTCTTCCCAATTCATTATAGTTTTTCAGACTATACAGATTGTCTTGCATTAAATATTTAAAAGCTCCAGCTCTGCAACAGCAATTGTATTGGTGTTCCGAATTCCTGATATTGCCTTTAGCTTAATATATTTCGCTTTATGTGTGTCGTTAAGATTTATGATACGACGGTTTGGATTATTCTCTATATTACTAAGCGTACCTGACGAAATTGTTTCCCATTGCTTGTTATCCTGACTTATCTGCAGCTCGTATTCATATACAGTTCCTTTCTTTTTCCCATCCTGGCGAGGCAGATAAGCGAAGGCGTTGAATGCGGTTAGATTCTTCAGGTCAATAACCAGTTCTGGCTGGCTGTTCTTTTCAGCGTGGATTTCCGTGAAGGTCTTGGGGCGATTATCAATGCAATCTGCATTCGCATGTTTTGATAATACCCTCCAGTTGTTGCGTGCCATACTGATTTGTTCTTTCCTGATCTCAGTGGTGAAGCCTGTACTTTTATCGATTGCGTAGAAGTGTATAGTACCACCTTTAGGCATGGAAACTGTTGTGGTATATAAATTATAATCTTTTTTTTCTGGATCTTTCGTTGTAGCGTAGTATACTACGTTACCACCTGAAATAAACTCCAGGTTTCCTTTTGTATCCACATTTGGTACCGGCTCTAAAACCAGTTTTGGAGCATTGTAAAGACCTATTTCAGATAAGGTAACGCATGGCGCGTTAGTTTTCAGTTTTAACCGCAATTTCTGTGCTATTACCGGTTCGAATTTTAACAGACGTTTGTATCCAACAGTGGTTCCCTCACAGATAAGTTGATTTTTTCCATTGGTCTCTGCTTCTAGGCTAAAGCTATTTATGCGTTGTCCCAGGGCAATAAACTCCTCCAGGCGCAAGCGGTTAAATTCAGTTTTTTTGCCCAAGTCAATCTCAATACTAGCCTCATTTACTCCATCTTCAGTGGCCCAATAAGTTTGACTGTCCTCGTCTTTGCAATTGGTTGCTTTAAAGCGGGGACCACCTCTTTTATTGGAAGTAGTGAGCTTAGAGTTTTTAATCAGGTTCGTTTCAAATTCACGCAATAGCTGTTGTCGGAAAGATAAGAGCGTTTTTGTGTCTTGCTCGCTAATTTTTCCCGTTGGAGCTATTGCAATACCTAGGTTTAAGGGAGATCCTCGTCCAACAGAAGTGTAATAAAGTTCCATTAAATTTTGCAGACTTCGCGACTGATGACCGGTTTTATGGTACCAGGCTTTGGGCCATAGCAAAGTGGTATTCACTTCTGCCGGGATCCAGATTGATCCTCCTTCCTCTCCCTGCTGCAGTTTTTTATGGTATTTCGGATCAGGAGTACCGGGATATTTCCCGTTGGTACTTATGGTGTTCCAGTTGGTTTCTCCACCAATCCCTGATTCATTACCAACCCAACGGCATCCTGGACCGACGTCACTGAAAATAAGTGCGTTCGGATGGTGTTTTTTAACAATGGAAAAGATAGTTTCGTATCCATAGTATTTAGTTCTGTCAATGCTGCGTTTTTCTCTAGCTCCACCATAATAACCGGTTCCGCCGTTGGCTCCATCTATCCAGAATTCAAAAATATCGCCATAGTTGGTTAGCAATTCTTCCAGTTGATTGTAGAAATATTGTACGTATTCGGGGCGTCCATATTCTGCATGGTTTCTATCCCAAGGCGAAAGATATACGCCAAGTTTTAATCCATATTTTTTACACGATTGAGCCAGGTCTCCCAAAACATCTCCCTGTCCATTTTTCCATGTTGTTGCTTTTACTGAGTAGTCGGTATACTTGCTTGGCCACAGGCAGAATCCATCGTGGTGTTTGGCTACTAAAATCAGTCCTTTCATACCAGATTCACTGGTAACTTTGGCCCACTGGTCAGTATTCAGATCGGATGGGTTGAACAAGCCAGGATCCACATCGCCATACGCCCATTCTTCTTCGGTAAAGGTGTTCAATCCGTAGCATACCAGGCTAAAGTACTCCATTTTGTGCCACTCTAGCTGGGCTTTTGTGGGCAACGGGCCATAAGGCGCCGGAGGTTCTGTGCTGTTCGCACAAGAGATAAGTATTGTAAGAATAATTGGTAGCAGAAGGTTTCTTTTCATTCTCAATTATATATTAGCAACATAAGGCTCTAAAATGATTTTTTTTGAGCCGATTTTAGTACCGGCTTTAAGACAAAAGCTGTTTAATCATGACCAATTTGGGAACTTCAGTCAAAAATATTTTATCAATTGTCTTTTGGGCATAAAATGCCTTCTGGTTTATATATTCTGAGCTAATAAAACGTACCTCGCCCATATACTTCTCTTGATCTTCATATTTTTTCCTCCTTCCTGCTTTTTATGCCGTTTCGATGAGCTTATCAGGCTGATCCCAGTCGGCTTTGTAAAAATGATGTTCATATAATTTTATTTCTATTTGATGTCCGCTCCTAGTTATTTTGGTAGGAATTGATATAAATCAGTCAATAAATGTCCGGTATTCCTGCCGTTTGAACTTGTCTTTTTTTCTGGCGCATCATCACCGATATGTTGTAAGCAAGAACACTCAGTTTCCACAATTTATCATTTGCCCAAAAGTCACCGGTAAGTGTTGCACCTGCCATAACATGGCCCTTTACCTGCTCTATCTATGTTTCGCTGGTAGAACGCTGCTTGTAAATTTTGTGCGATTCTGCTGCATCAAGTTCATAAGTGCTGATATAACAAACGTATTGGTAAACGGGAACAGTTTTGCTTTCTCCAAAAACATTTGTTTCAACATACTCGGTAATAAGAAAAGTCGTCATAAAAAGATCAAGTTACTTGCCTTAAAGATTTAATTTAGATTATCAATAAGCATTTACACGTATCAACAACAGCCCATTGTAGGAAAATCAGCTCTTTCTTATTGTAGAACATTCTTAATATCAATGGCCTGAAATGTCATTTGTGCTTGGCTACCTTCATATAGAATGCCAATAGTATTATTATCAATTGAAGTAAGACAAGAATAACCGGCACCTTTACCTTCATCCAGTTCAATCCAGTAATCTTCTGGCCATGTTTGTCCATCGTCAAAACTTAACTTAATGGTTTGTTTATGACGGTTGAATTTAGAATTGGGATTAGAAAATAGCAATATCCTCTTTGCCTGTCCGTTTTGTGAGGTATAAGTATGCTTGTGAATACTTGCCATGCAAACAGGTTCGATTAAGGCACCATGTGAAGTCTCGTGTTCAGTCCATGTTTTGCCTAGGTCTGAAGTGGTGGCAATTGCTCTGCCATTTGTCTCGCCTTTATTCTTACGATTCCTGTTATCGCGCATATTTAACATTAATCGTCCGTCGGTCAATTCAACCACCATACATTCGGTGGTGTTGTGATACGCCATTTCACTGGTAACCCATGTTGTTCCAGCATCTTTACTATATGTAATATTTGAAAATGATTGGCCTTGTTCGTCCCTTCCTTGAGTTGGAAAAACCAATGTCCCATCTTCTGTTGTAATACCATGACCTGGGGCAGGTGCCCAAAGCCACCATTCTTCTTTTTTACACATGCGGGTCAGGTTTATGGGCTCACTCCATGTTTGTCCATCATCGGTACTTTTGGTTAACAGGAACTGGCTTGTTTGCTTTACTCCGAATCCCGGTTGAGAGCCTTTGTTACGCCACTGGTGGTTCCATTCTTCACTCTCTTCAGTTAACTTATTTATCCAAGTTCCGTCGGAGTTTATTACTCCGTGCATCCAAAGTCCTGCAATATAAATAGCATCACTGTTTTTATCAACAAGGATGCAGGCATCGCTCACACCATTGAACTTTTCGGGCAAATCTCCCCATTCACCCATATCTAATGCGATGCGCATCGGTTCCCATGAGTTTCCAGCGTCAATTGAACGGCTAATACCAATATCGATATCACCTTGTAAATCACGACCACTTTCCCGGCGAACATCATAAATCGCCAAAAGCGTTCCGTTATTACTGGTTGCAAGTCCTGGAATTCGATAGGTATTAACACCGTCCTGCATATGCTGACGAACTGCTATACCCATTCTCAATTTATCAGGACCAGTCTTTTTAGCTATGTTCATTTTTTTTCCATCAAGTAAAACATAATCAATTGAGATGTCAATAAAATCCTTTATATCAATATGGTCAGACAATTCACATGAAACCCAGAAATAATTTTTCCCTTTGAAAAGTTGTTTTTCACCAGTCAGAACAGAACAAGTGGAAATCGATTCAATCATCCCAAGTTCCTCTTTTGTACTAAACAATGAGTCTTTTCCAGAAGAATAAATATGGACTGATTTCAGGTAATCTGTATTCGTTTCTCCCCAATTTATCTGAAGTCCTTGAAAGTATTGCAAGGTAGAATCATTATCAATTATGATACGAACCAAAGGATTATCAACTTTCCCTTTAAGCACAGGATAATTAAATATCCTTGAAGATGTTGTATCACTGGTTTGTGCATCTGTTGTGCATGAAGTAATTACAAAACAAATCAGGAAGATAAACACTTGAATTCCCTTAAATTTTAAGATTATTCCCATTGCATATTAGTTACTTAAAATTACAGCCATTGAATTAACGGCTGTAATTTTATTCATTATTTACTTTTTATTCGTAACCTACCGTTTGTTCGATTAAATTGTTGTTATCCATAACCGATTGTTCTACTGGGAAATAAAGCGGATATCCATCTTTCCCATTTAAATTGGGCACTTGATCGTATATATTAATGGTTCCTCCATAATGAAAGCGAACGAGGTCAGGATACCTTTTCAACTCCAGGAATAGCTCTTTCCAGCGTTCACTAAGAATCTCTGTTTCAACTAAAATCTTATCTTGGGCTCCTGAATAGGCAGGAACACCGGCACGTTGTTTTACTTTATTCAATTCGTTGATGGCATCGTTTACCTTATTTGTCGCTGCCAACGCTTCTGCTTTCAACAAAATAATATCAGCATACCGGTAAACAATTAAATCATTGTCAAAATACCTGTCGTCGTAAACAGTTCCCCTAAATTTATTTTGACTAGTAAGTAATACTTCTCCGTTAGCCATTACCGCATCAATCATTGAAACATTTTTTCTAACATCCGAAGCGTATTCATTAAAAGCATTTTTCAATTCAGTGCTGGGGCCATAAACGTGTCTTGCTGAATTTCGCACTGTAACAGGTAGGTCTTCATAATTTGCAGCACCAGTTACATTTATGCCCCAGGAACTAAGCCTGTCTGCATATAAATTATCCTTCTCCTGGTATTCAAAGAATAGTGAAAAGATAATTTCATCATTTTTCTTATTATCAGCACTAAAAATATCACCAAAGTCAGGTAATAAACTAAGCCCCGATTGTTCTACTTTCGCAATTGCAGAAAGCGCCGCTTCGAAATCGGATTGTCCACCACCAAGAACTTTACCTGTCCACATTTTTACATCAGCTTGCAAAGCATATGCTGCCGGCTTCGACATCCTGTTTTTGTCCACATATCCTTCTTCCGGGAAGAATGATAGAGCAGTATTAATTTCCGTATTTACAAAATTAAACACTTCGTTTACATCTGCCCTGGCTACTAGTTCAACATCGGCATTTTGTGTAGGTTCAGTTACCAGCGGAACATCTCCCCATATTTTTGCCATTTGAAAATAAACCATTGCCCGTAAGGCATGGGATTCTGCCAATATCCTGTTTCTATCAGCTTCGTTTGAGAATTCAATATTATCAATCTCATAAATCAACCTGTTAATATGATAAATGGAATTATAAAAGCCACTCCAGGAAGGGGCGTTGGCAGCACTTAACGATTGTGCCCAAGCCTCAGATACAGGACCGATCTGCCCGGGTTCAAAAGAATCACCACGATCTTCACAATATAAAATTGTATTAGTCCTTGTTCTTATCGCGTTGTAGATTCCCACAAGGTATGCCTCACAATCACCGGGTTCATTCCAGAAACTTGAGGAGGTGATACTCGATATTGGTTTTACATCCAAATATTTTTCACAGCCAGAATTAATGATAATTAAGACCAGCAGTAGCGTAATTGTTATATATTTTTTCATTTTAGTCATGATTTAGAAAGTTAAACTTACACCAAATTTAAACTGTCGGGGACGAGGATAATCTCCTCGCTCACCCCCATCGTAATTCTCCGGTGTCAAACCATCATAGGCTGTTAAATATCCCATATTATAAGCTCCCGCTGTTAGAAGAATATTACTCATTTTCATCTTTTCAGCTATTTGAGAAGGTATGCTATAGGAAAATGAAAGCTCCCTAAAAGCAAGATAGTTGCCTTTTGAAATATATAATGAGTTTGGATAAGAACTTCCTTCAGCCGGGCCAACACCTGAGTAGATGGTACCTCTTATATGGTTTCTTTTTCCATTATCCCAATCAGAAGCTGCACTATATCGAGGAATTGTTGCCTGATCACCTTGTTTCCACCACATTTTATCGCTTTTAACATCAGACAAAGTCATAACCCGATTTCTGGCGTTAGCATTTGCCCGTGCACGCCATCCATTTGAAATTACATGCCCTAGTGCATAATCCATAACAAAACGGAAGGAAAGTCCTTTCCAGTTTACAGTATTTGTAATTCCTCCAATTTTGTCGGGAGCTCCCCAGCCCATAAAAACCATATCCCGATCATCAATAATATCATTTCCATCCACATCTTCCCAGATAGCATCACCACCTACTTTCTGTTGTCGGCCATCTGGTGGATTTAACCAGTAACCTGATACTTTTGTGTCATAGGGAGCATTTGCCGCTTCTTCGTCAGTAGCGTAAACCCCTATCATATGAAAGGCCCATATACCACCTAGTCGCTCTCCCTCAGCCAAACCTCCAACCATTTTATAGTCGCCTAGTTCTTTGTCATATATTAAGCCTCCGTTAATCCTGTTCTTCTCGTTTCCATTATCAGGAAGGTCAACTACAACCAGTCTGTTAAAACTAAAATTTGCAGCAATATCCCATGTTAATTCTTTTGTTTTTATTGCCTGAACACCTAACTCAAATTCAATACCTCTATTCCTAACAGATCCGTAATTCGCCCGAATTGTATTAAATCCGGATTCACGAGGTAAGGGAATAGAGACAAGTCTGTCTTTTGTAATTTTGTTATAGAAGTCTCCGTATAAAGAAACCCGATCGTTAAAAAAACTGGCATCAAAACCAATATCAGTTGAGCTTGTAGTTTCCCATACCAATGAATTGTTGGCAAGAGAAGTATTCAAAATCCCCGGCATCCAAGTGTAATTATATCCTGATGAGTAAGCTCCCTGGGTATCAGAGATAGAAAGAACATTATTTCCTGATTGGCCCCAGCTTGCACGTAATTTTAACTTATTTACGACAGCTACATTCCAGAAATCCTCATTATGCATATTCCATCCCGTTGTTATGGCCGGAAAGAATCCCCATTTATTGGTTTCGGAGAATTTGGAAGACCCATCCATTCTCCCGCTTATTCCCAGCAGATATTTTTTCTTGTAGTCATAATTTATCCTTCCGAAGAAAGATACCAAACGATCATCAGAAATAGTTGAAGACACCCTCTCGTCTTCTGTGCTTGAGGCATTTAGGGTCGGAATATAGTCAGTTGGAGCATTTTTTCCTGAACCGCTTAAAATAAAATAATGATAATCGGTAAGATTTGCACCTGCCATAGTATTAATAGTATGGTCTTTGTTAAAGGTTTTATCAAAAGTCAATACTGCATCCCCCATATAACTTCTTCCCAAGGAATGGCTGGAACTCATGTTCCTATTTTTATCAAATTCATGATAACTTTCAAAATAGTTATAGACCTGCTCATCGTTAAACAACGAACCAGAGGGTTTGAAATGAAGTCCTTTGGTGATTTCCCAATCTAAACCAAGCCTAAAAGTTGAACGATATCTTTTTTGTTCATAATCTTCATAATACAACTCATGTAAAATGTTTCTGGGAGAGCCGCCTCCTTCTCCAATGGCCGGAGTACCATCGGGATAATACATGCGAACCGTGTGTGGCAACCGAGATGATCGATTTATTGTTTCATTATAACCTCTCGGATCATTATAGTTGGCATATTGGTAGTTTACTCCTGCTTCTACCTGAACATTATCTTTTACTTTATAAGTGGTATTAAGCAAAAAACTTAAACGTTCGTAAAAAGTACCTTTTACAATACCTTCCTGATCTGCATAACCAAGCCCCGTGTAAATACTTGCCTTCTCATTACCTGCTGAAAAATTAATGTCGTAATTGTTACTGATCCCGGTTTGAAACATTACTTCATCATAGTTATTGTCCTTAAAAAGCATTTCTCTTCCGGTTACCGGATCAATCATCGTCTGATATCCTTGATTGTTAAGCAAATCATCAACCAAATTCTGTCCTTCGGCATTTACGAGGTCATCTATGAATTCCAGTGTATGCTTGGAATTCATAAATCCGCCACCATGCTGCTTATTGATAATATTGTAAGTAGAATATGGATAAGCACCATCATTCAAACGTTTCGCAGAGTTGACATCATCTAACCCAAGTGCGGCTGCTTTTCTGCTTGCCCAGATATAATCTTCAGCACTAGAAAAAGGATAAGATTTTGCAATTGTTTCAACCTGAGTAGAATACTTGAAGTTAATTTGACCTTTCCCGGATTTCCCGGATTTTGTTGTTATAATTACAATACCATTCGCTCCCCTTGCCCCATAAATGGCAGTAGAAGCAGCATCTTTTAAAACCTGAAGGGTTTCAATATCTTCTGCATTCAGGTCGTTAATAGGTCTTATTACCCCGTCAACGATATACAAAGGGCCATCCGAATCGGGAGAAGTAGAAGTACCTCCCCTAATAACAACCTTTGCTGATGCGCCAGGCATCCCGTTGGTAACGCGAACATCTACCCCAGCAGCTTTTCCTTGCAGTGCATTGATGGGATTTACCTGATTAGACATTCTGATTTCATCAGCTTCAATTTTTGATACGGAACTGGTAACCAATGCTCTTGATTGTGTTCCATATCCAATAGCCACAACTTCATCAATACCAATTGTAGATAACCTCAGAACAACATCCAATTGAGTTCTTCCAGCAACACTTATTTCCTGATTTTCGTAGCCAATGAACGAGAACACAAGAACTGCTTCAGGGCTAACACTCATGGTATAATTTCCATCTACATCGGAGACAGCCCCGTTTGTTGTTCCTTTGACGACAATATTAACCCCCGGCAGAACCTCTCCGGTGCTCTCGGTAACAGAACCTGTAACGGTAATGGTTTGCTGGCCAAGTACAATTACAGGCACAGTTAAGAATATTGCGCCCACCAATGAAAGTTTAGCTTTTCGTAAATACGATTGCCAAAAGCTACTTCCCTTTTTTTCGTCTGTTTTTTTCATAAGTTTGTAAATATTTAAGATTAATTCAATTATTTGGATTAGTATTTTTTAAGGTCCTGCGCTGGTATCGCAGGACCTTTGTCTAACCAAACTATAGCTATTAATCAGGTATTCCTGATTTCGAAAAACTCTTCTTTTTTAAGATCATCTATAAATTGCACATACTGTTCTTCATTGAATTTTGATACCGGCAAACGAAAATCACCACAGTCAATTCCAACAGTTTTCATTAAACGCTTGCCCGCCACTATGGCTCCTCCGTATTGATTCAGTATGGTAATAATTTTTACCGACTTCAGTTGTTTTTGCCTTGCAACTTCTATATTACCTTTTACAAAATCGCTAATTATCTCCTTATACAAGGGAGCCATAAAATTGTAAGTACTACCTACTGCTCCTTTAGCACCAAAGGCAAGGCCTGCAAGCAGTAACTCATCATAACCATGCAGAATATCCCATTTACCACCATCCTGGTTTATACATTGCTGCATTTCCATAAAATTGTTATCGGTAAATTTTATCCCTGCAAAATTGGGTATCTTCCGGGTTACCTGTTTTATAAACTCACTCATTGAAAGTCTGATCCCAGACACATTGGGAATGTGGTAATAGTAGAATGGTAATTGAGGAGAACCAGCTGCGACTTCGGCACAAAAACCGACCAATTCTTCAACATGTGCAGGCTGTAAAAATGTCGGTCCCATACAACCAACAGCGTATGCGCCCGCACTTTGGGCATGTTGTGCCAACTCATTGGATTGTTTTGCCGATGTGGTGCCCACATGTACAATGACCTTAAAATCATCGCTTTGTTCTGCAATCCATTTTTCAGCAACACTTTTTCGCTCTTCCGCGGTCATCAGCATTCCCTCTCCCGTGGTTCCGCATATAAAAACACCTTTTAATCCATCATTCTTTAACTTGTTCGCATATGGCGGAATCATCTTCAAATTCACTGAACCATCCCGATCCATAGGTGTAAATGGTGCGGCAATCAGACCTGTTATCTTATTTTGCATTTTATTATTTTTATTCATTGTAGTTGTACAAGAATTCCCAGTAAGGTTGCAAGTGTGCTTTTATTGCATTTCGGTATTCATCCTTTTTTCCGATTTTAATCAATTGGAGCAAATCAGTATGCTCAACAATTCTATCCTGTTCTTTTAATTTTATGTTGATTGGCTGGAAATGACTTTCGTAGTTTTGCTTTGCAAAAACAAAAATCGGGTGCATAATTTCATTAAACTGGAGAATAAAACTGTTCCCGGCAATTTTATAGATCTTGGTATGAAACAGCATCTCATCTTCAACAGACAGGTTATTGATACCAATAGCTTCCTGGCGAGATACAATTTGTTCGAGTTCCACTATATCAGACCCTGTTACGTTATTAAAAACAAAGTCAGTTATTCCTGTTTCCAGAGCAATTCTCATGCCCATCATATCCTTTATTGTCCCAATACTTAGAAGATTGGGGTCAAGTACCTTTTTCAGTCCATTTAAAAGAGGAGGTTCTGTTACAACAATCCCTCTTTTGGGACGGGTTTGAATTAATCCCAGCATCCTTAGTCGACTCATTGCCTCACGAACAACATTCCGGCTAATCCCCATCATTTCAACAAATTCCATTTCGTTGGGTAGCGAATCACCTGGGACTAAATTATTTTCTTTAATAAAGTTGATGATTTTTTCCTCAACCTGATCAGCTAATGTAATTGCAGTAAAGCCTGTTTTCATATTTTATAATTTCCTATTTGTAGGGATAGTACTATTTGTAGTACAAATAAAACAAATATATTCTAATTATACAATACCAGTTGAAGCAAAATACTTTTGGAATAGTTTTTTGCTGTATTCTTGGTTGCTAGAAAGTATCGACGATGAAATCGTTAGAATTTGGTTGATATTCAGATAAATATATATTTGAGAACCATATCATATAATACCTATCAAAGAATAAACAAATACAATATATTATCGATTTACATCTTCAATTTCGTTTTCAATTTTCCAATATCCTCCGATATTTTAACATCCAAAATCCGGGCATAAATCTGAGTTGTTTTCAGTGAGCTATGGCCAAGTACTTTTGAAACGGTTTCAATTGGTACTCCATTGCTTAATGTTATTGTTGTAGCAAATGTATGCCTGGCTACATGCATGGATAGATTCTTTTTAATTCCGCATATATCCGCAATTTCTTTTAAATATGCATTCATTTTTTGATTTGAATTCACTGGTAGTAATAGCCCTTTTGAGACATTTATTGGATAGTTTTTATAGCGTTTTAAAATGTCTTTGGCCACTGGCAACAGAGGTACTCTGCATCTTGATCCATTTTTAGTTCGATCTATAATAATCCATTTTTTTCCATCGTTTCCGATTCTTATATGCTGTTTTGCCAACTTCGAAATATCAGCATAAGATAGACCTGTATAACAAGCAAAAAGAAAAATATCTTTCACAATAGCAAGCCGTTCAATCTCAATCTTCTTTTTCCTTATTTTCTTTAATTCCTTTTGAGTTAGAAATTCACGTTTAGGCTGTTCTGTTTTGACCTGAAACTTTACATACGGATTCGTTGAAAGATAATCCATTGCCACTGCAATATTCAATACTTTCTTCATGTGCTTATGGTAACACCAGGCAGTATTTACACTGTTGTTGTAATTGGATTTTAGGTATACATCAAAATCATTAATAAACTTATAATCGATGTTGCTAAGGTTCCACTCCTTCTTCCCATAAACATCAGATAAAAAGTTTAGAAGCCGGTTTTTTGAGGTTTTATAATGTTTGAGCGTTGTAGCGGAAAACCCTTTGCCAATATTTGATTCAATCGTGTTCATATAAACTCCAAACATTTCAACTATTCCATGCTCCTCTTCGATGCCGCAAAGTTTGTTTTTAATATCAACTACATCAAACTTTTTGTTCTGGGCTTCAAACTGATTATAAATGTCAAGAATATTGGAAGCTACTTTATCCAATCGATTGTTAACAGTTTTGGCGCTATTTGTTGAACCGGACATTCTTTCTTTGGCCAAATCCCATGAGTCTAGATCAACAAATAGCTTTGTCGATAATTCAACACGTTTTCCATTGAGCGTAAACCTGACATAAACGGGGCAAGTTCTGTCTTCCCGCTTCTTTGATTTTTTAAGTAAAAATGCAATTGTAATCCTCATAATCCTTAAATTTTAACAATTTAGGTCTCGCTCACTGTCTAAAAATACATTATAAATGCCACTTTTGAAACAGTAAAACGAACCAAATTAAACCAATTAAAATGAAATGAATCAGCGAGTTACAGAGTTTGGCGAGACCTATCGAGTCTATTTAACCATAGGTCTCGATTTTGTCGCATTTTAGATGCTTTCAAAGCACTTTTTTTGATATTTATGCTAAATAAAAAAGCGCTTAAATTATTGATTTTAAGCGCTTTTAATATTTTTTGGTGTTTCACCAAGTACCCGGGGCGGGAATCGAACCCGCCTATCTGATATCCAAAGCTTGTTATACTCTGTTTTTCAGGACAAATATATAAAATATTTCAATCTTTTTGGTGGGACTTTTGGTGGGAGTTTTAATTGTCCGTTACAGATAATATATTTCTCGAACATCGTCTTTCTCCGTTAATAATTTTGGATAATCAATACTTTGCATTATACGCTTCCCCTTTTTTATAGACTTTCCTAGCATCAATTTTTATGTGATTTAAAGGTATAGCTAACACCAAGCATCAAACGCAATCCTGACCAATTTGATACATAGTCAGTTTTTTCTCCATCGACTTTCATTTTTCCCTTAAAATTAATATTGTATCCACTACTAAATTGTAGATTAAAGTCATCAATAAGATTGTACGAAAATTTTAACATGGGCTCTACATAGATGCCTGTGCTTTCAAGGGAGATATGGTCATTCGACATGACTTCCTCGTAAATGGTTAACCTTTCATCCATATCTAATTCAGAGAAAATGACACCTGCTTCCAACTGTAATATGAATGCAAATTTGTTTTGTAGATACGCGGTACGTTGATATTTAGTTCCAATACCATAGCCATTTAAAATCATATCTATTTTATACTCCCCCGAGTAGTCAGCTAAATGATTCCGACCTCCGGTTGTATAGCGTAAAAAGGTAATACCGAAACTGTTTTTCGGATCTAGAAAATAATTAACCGAAATTGAAGGATATATTCCGTTGGGAAACTTTTCAACTGATTTCAGATTTGGTATCTGGGTTGATTCCAGCATCGACTGCTGTAATGATTTGACATCATCCAGCTCGTAAAATCCGTATCCTCCATTTACTTCTACATTAATATCCTGACTGTTTGCATTAAAGACAATAAATATCAGAATCAGTGCATAAAATACAGTTCTCATTCGACCAGTTTGCTTTAAGTTACTACTCATATTTTTTCTTACAATAGGTATAAAACTCTTAACTCAGTGGATTTAATTGATCTTGTTTGTTATATTGAGAACATAACCAGTGTTGGTGAAAAGTTGATTGTTATACAACCAGCTTTTTGCTTCCTCACAGGGCACTGTTAGTAATGTTTCATGTGAACCAATCGCTATCACAAAAAGATTTTCGTAATCGGTTATCAACAGATTATCTGTTTCCGGATCAATATTTCGGATAACCATTTCGGCTGGAATATCTATTTTGTCAATTAGTTCAAAATTCGAAGGATCTCTTATTTCAATTCCCTCTTCCTCATTCATTGACAGATAAAGTCGATTGGGATGAAGCGGATCGAAATAGGCCGACCTATAATCGCGAGTATCCGAATAGATTTCACGCGGATTACTGCTTTCTATGTCGAATACTTTTATGCCATTATTTGTGGCAATACACATGTGCTTCGCATTCTGAGAGGTTGTAATACACGCCCATTTACTATAAACAGGATAATCTGTAATATCAAGTGTGAACAAGATTTGTTTGGTTTGAACATCATACAACTTGTACATATTGTTGAATGCTATTGCAATCCTGTCGTTGTCCGTTAATAAAAAATGATCAACAGAATAAGCCCCCCAGGTTTTATAATTGATAACCGTTGGATTTTGAAGGTTCTGATTGTCGAATACATACATGTCATCTTTTGTTACTGCCCCCACTTTCGAAGAGTTAGTAGGACATGAATATATGCCTCCATAGCTTAAGTAGTCTACATCTGCCGTATTTAGGATTGTATGGTTATTTATATCAAAACATTTCATATGATTGTATTCGTTTGAATAAACCACCTTATCCTTGAAGTTATATCCGAATTCGGGCCAATTTGCCCCAATAAGTCTTTCGCCAAGATAATATTCCATATTGCTTGAAATATCGCATGCATATGATAGATCGGGCCATTCATCTTCGTACTGCGATTTTGTACACAACTGAAAAGTTGTCCATGCACCAAATCCAATCTGAGGTATTATACAAATAGTATCTTCTTCTGAATTAAAATACAGGGGTGTACTACCGTTTCGCCATGACAAGCGGTATTTTGCCTTGTATTTGGATTTATTCCAACTTATTCGAATACTATCAAATCCAATTTCTTGTGCTACGAGCTGAGGAGGCTCCTCAGAAAAACTTAATGATTCTCCCCATGTATGATCATTCAGCAACCGACAGCTGACATCTATCCAATAATCTCCACCTACATAAAGGCTATCCACAAAATAGTTTTGTTTAGGATTGGTAATCGTTTTATTGATGGATCGGCTACTCGAATTACACCTAATTTCGTAGGCAACAAAGTTATATTGTATAATTTCCGGCCATTCAATTACCAGCAATCCATCATCGTTAATTCTTTTGGTAGGAATAATTTTTGGAGCTGGTCTTGCATCTGCCACAACAATCCATTCTTTCTCCAGATAATACCCTTCCATACCCGACAAATCGGCAATGCTTCCCGTGCCACTATTCAAATAAATAGTTAGTTTGAGTGTATCGATTCCAGCTTCAAATGCCTCAGGATTTATAGTGACCGAACCAGTATTAGAAGATAGCTCCCAGGTTTTACCCTGATAAGTCATTACCCCTGTTAATACATTACTACCGTTGCCATCCAAATTATAGGATAATACAGTACTCTCAAAAATGAAAATGGTATCGCTTTCAGGAAGCCCTTCTAGCTCGAAGTATTTCATATCTGATGGAGGATCAATTTCAACAAAATTTTCTTTTGTAAGATCGTACTCACAACTGATTAACACAACCAGGAGTATGATAGAGGTTGATATTTTAAATAGCTTTAACATTCGAATTGGTTTTCTTTTATTACGATGCACAACGTGCCGTCGTACTTTTTTTCAATCCTTATTTATTGTAATTTTTCTGTCTGTCTTTTTTTTGCCATAAATATCAATATTCTCTGACGTTGAGTATTTCTTCCAATCCCTCTGCAACTTATTAAACTCATCTTTATCACAAAGCTCAAATCTTTTTAGTGCATAGTACATCGCTGTTATTGATATATCCGTAAATTTTGAACGATGTCGTTTTTGGCAATTAGGACACCACATCATTGGCGGTTGAATATTTAAATCAGTTCTAATTTGGCTTAAGGCTTTATTCAAATCATCTACTAAATCAAAATGCTGTATAATTGACATTTTTGAATTCCATCTGTTTTCTAGAATAACCTTTAATTCAGGGAACCAAGTTGTCTGTGCTTGACCTTTTGGCATAATTATTCAGGTTTTTGTCCATTATTTATTTCTTCCATTTCTTCATGAGTCACTCCGTATGGAAAACCGCCACTTGTATAACCAATAATCATCGCCAAATTTTCATCACTTTCAAAACTGCTCCGACCATTTAATTCTTCTTCTCGTTTTTTCTTGAATGAAAGTCTTTGCTGTCTATGTGTTTGAATTGAGTTAATCAATTGTCTTTCGTATTCCTCTGCGATTTCCACTCCAATCATTCTTAGTTCTTTAACCGCACACAATTTGTCAACAGAATACTTTTTTGAATATCCTTTAACAAGATTGTTACCTGAATATGTTTGTATCCAGTTTTTGGCACAAACCCCGCCCTGCAATATGTTCTTTGTTAGCAACTGGGCGTTGATTCTTCCAGTCTGTCTTTCAGTCATTTAAGGTTTTATTAACTGTATTTTTAATCTGCACAAAACTGTCAACGAAGCACAAATTTATTTTATTTTTTTTAGGGAGGGCAAACCTAAAACCGCCCTTAAAGGCGGTTACCTGGGCTGGGTTTGTAAGCTCTTTGGGAAGTTTTGGTTGCGCGTTAGCTCGTGGGGCTTGCCAATGTGCTTACAAATGGGATGGACTCCACTATATTGAAATGTTAAATATAACGAAAATACTTTTTGTTAGAACTCAGTTAACATTTCCATTTTGTTAAAAAATCAGCAACAATTTTCATTCTCTTGAATCGAAGGACATTTTACCGAACCATAAGAACAATACACACAGCAATCACCATGTGTTGGTTTTATAACAGTATTGCAATTATTGCATTCATAAAAAAACTGACATGAATCTGCGGGCATGGTTTCTTTCTTTTGAAAACCACAATTTGGACAGGTTATTATTGACTCTAAAATTACTTCCATATCTATTTTCCAAGTTTTAATATCCTGAAAGCCCCCCTGACCACAATTAAAAATACAATTGTACCAATGATTAAATCGGGATACTTTGATTGGGTCAACAAAACCAATACACCTGCTGCGATAACACCGGTATTGATAATAATATCGTTTGATGTGAATATCATCGTGGCTTTCATGTGCGCTTCTTCACTTTTTGATTTTTGTAATAAATATAGGCAAACGGAATTAGCAATCAATGCCAGTATTGATACAACTATCATGGTTTTGAAATCAGGCACAGCTTCAGAACTGATAAATCGGCGTATTACTTCTATAAGGCCAATCAGAGCTAAAGCCAGTTGAGAATAGCCACTCAGTTTTGCAACTTTTTTCTTACGGAACACAGTTGAACCGACAGCCCAAAGGCTAAGACCATAAACGAGCGCATCTGCCAGCATATCCAACGAATCGGCAACCAAACCCATAGATTTAGAAATAAAACCCGTGGTGATTTCAATAATAAAAAAAGCAAAGTTGATAATCAAAACCGTCCAAAGGAGCTTGGACTGTACCGATGAATTGTCCTTGAATTCATCCGCTTGGGCAACAATTGTTTCCTGGAGTTGCGAACCTAAATTGAGTTCTTTCAGGTGATTCTCAATTTCAGGGCTTTCTTCGGAATGAAAGACAGTAAGTTTTCGGTTTTCAATATCGAACACCAAA
>JBFHGX010000050.1:0-23501 GCA_041582875.1 Bacteroidales bacterium
GCCAAAGTGGCCATGTGATCAATATTGGTTCTATTGCCGGTAAGGAAGTTTATCCCAATGGCAATGTATATTGTGCTACCAAATTTGCAGTGGACGCACTTACTAAAGGCATGCGTTTGGATGTAGTGAAGCACAATGTTAAGGTCACCCAAATTGCACCGGGAGCAGTAGAAACAGAATTTTCAGTGGTTCGTTTTAAAGGTGATACTGAAAGAGCGGATGGCGTTTATAAAGGATTTAGTCCGCTATTGCCTGAAGACATTGCCGACGCAGTACTATATGTTGCCTCACTTCCTGCGCATGTAAATATCAATGATTTGGTCATTATGCCTACGGCACAAGCCAGCGCAGTGGTCTTAGATAAAAAGCTCTAGCTGTCTTTTCATCAGGCTGTTAATAAGTTACCAGTCGCTATGTTGATTTATTTTTACTTTTGCACCACTAAACTTAAATACTATGATAATGGAAGTAACAAGAATATTTGACCTACTTACCCATTACGAACTATCATTTAAGCCCAAAGACGATGTTTTGGCCGGAAAAGAAAATGGTCAATGGGTTAAATATAGTTTATCAGAATATAAGACTTACGCTGATCACATCAGCTCAGCACTCACTCACTTAGGTATCAAAAAGGGAGATACCATTGCAACCATTTCGAACAACCGACCAGAATGGAATTTTATCGACATGGGAATTATGCAAATGGGAGCCATTCATGTTCCCATTTATCCAACCATCAGTGAGGACGACTATAAATACATTCTTAAACATGCCGGCGTTAAAGTTGTTTTTGTAGCCGGAAAGGAATTGCTCCGAAAAATCGAGCATATACTCCCTGAAATTGACAATGTTGAACAGGTTTTTACTTTTAAGGAAGTAGAGGGGTACAAACCTTTTAGCGACTTGGTTGAATTAGGTAAACAACATGCTGATGGTATAAATCTCGAGAAACTGCGTCAGGATATTGATGAAGATGATGTCGCTACGTTAATTTACACTTCAGGAACCACTGGGTTTCCAAAAGGTGTCATGTTGTCGCATAAAAATATTCTAAGTAACGTAAAGGCTTCTGAAGGCATTTTTCCTGTGGATGAAACTTCGCGTGGACTGAGTTATTTACCTCTGTGTCATGTTTATGAGCGTATGGTAAATTATGTGCTTCAATACAAAGGCGTTTCTATTTATTATGCCGAAAATATGGCCACCATCGTGGATAATATTCAGGAGGTGCATCCCCATATTATGACAACTGTTCCACGATTACTCGAAAAGGTATATGATAAAATATTAGCAAAAGGAAGAAAGTTAAAAGGACTTCAAAAACAAATTTTCTTTTACGCGGTAAGTTTAGGTTTAAAATATGAGTTTGATCGTCCACAAAGGTTTTACTACAATGCCAAACTCCGACTAATGAATAAGTTGGTGTTCAGTAAGTGGAGGTCTGCTTTTGGAGGTGAAATGCTTTGTATTGTTTCGGGTGGTGCTGCACTTCAACCACGGTTGGCCCGGATTTATAATGCTGCAGGTATAAATGTGATTGAGGGTTATGGTATGACTGAATCATCTCCTGTAATTGCAGTTAATACATTTGTGCCCGGTGAACGTAAGATTGGAACGGTAGGGCCTCCTTTAAAAAATGTGGAGGTAAAAATTAGTGAAGAAGGCGAAATTCTGGTCAAGGGTCCCAATGTGATGAAAGGTTATTTTAAAGATGATGAAATGACCGCTCAAACAATTATTGATGGATGGTTACATACCGGAGATGTAGGGGTTCTTGATCAAGGACGTTTACTAAAGATTACTGGTCGGGTAAAGGAAATTTTTAAAACATCCATGGGAAAGTATATTTCGCCTGTATTGCTTGAAAATAAAATAAAGGAATCTCCTTTTTTCGATCAAATTATGGTGGTTGGTGAAAATCAAAAGTTTGCGGCTGCATTAATTGTTCCCGATTTTGATCATTTGCGTACTTGGTGCAAAATAAAAGGAGTAACCTGGACCAATACGGCTGATATGTTAAAAAATAAAGTGATACGCGATCGTTTTAAGCGTGAGATTGATTGTTTTAACAAACAATTTGGCGATACGGAAAAGATCAAAAAGTTTGAACTTATCGACCATGAATGGACGGTGGATTCGGGCGAAATTACGGCAAATCTTAAGCTTAAAAGAAATTTGATACAAAAGCGGTATACTGATGTTATTGACAAACTGTTTGTTTGATGACTTATCAATGATGGAAGAAGAGTGATCGACAAGTTGATCACTCTTTTTTTATGCCAAGGCCAATTTTGCAGCCTTATAGGCGATGTTTCATGACGGCATCGTTTTTGATGTTTCAATGGTCGGTTCCTGAAAACGAGGGGTCAACTTTTTAAATCGAAATTAACACTTAAAAACTAGTCATCATGGCAGAAATCACATTAAAAGGAAACAAAATCAATACCATAGGAAATTTACCAAAAGTGGGGGATAAAGCTCCTTGTTTTACTTTGGTAAAAGATGATTTATCGGTAAAAACACTTGGCGATTACAAAGGCAGTCGTTTGGTTCTTAATATTTTTCCAAGTTTGGATACAGGTACTTGCGCTGCTTCGGTACGTCGTTTTAACAAAGAGGCCAGTGAGCTGAAAAACACCAAAGTATTATGTATCTCAAAGGATTTACCCTTTGCTCAAGCACGTTTCTGTGGATCTGAGGGTCTTCAAAATGTAGAGAACCTATCTGATTTTAGAACCGGTGAGTTTGGTAAATCATATGGTGTTGAAATTATTGATGGTCCATTGGCCGCACTTGAATCACGTGCAGTTGTGGTTATTGATGAAGAAGGAAAAGTTATTTATACTGAGCAGGTTCCTGAAATTGTCGACGAGCCTAATTATGAGGCTGCCATCGCAGTATTATAGGTAAGAACACACAATTCGGAAGACAGCTGTTTTTTTTGTTGCTCCTTCTTGATAATCAGCGGTTTTGACGACTAATTAAGTCGGCTAAGCCGCTGTTTTGCTTTTCCACGAATGCTAAAGCGGTAGGTTGTAAAATCTATGTCAAGACAAAGACGATACATTCTTTTTGCGGCTTCAATATCACCAGATGCTTCATAAATTTCGCCCAACAACAATGCCGAATTGGCAGCAAAATAGTTTGTGCTGTTTTGTCCCAGTTCAATGGTGGTTAAAAAATAGCGAATTGCTTTTTCTTGTTGCCCTGTTTTTTCCGCTATGCGCGCTTTTCGGTAATTTTTTTCTGTAATTTCTTCCGATGACAGCGACCCATTGTTAAGCTGATCAAGTTGTTGATCTGATTGAGTATAATACCCTCCATCGAAGAGTAGCCGACTTTTGAGCAAATAAAGATTCGGTACATGGTACAGATCAGCTTCTGATTGAGCTTCTTTATCAATGCCAACATCGCTGTATCCATGGCGATCCACACTATCCAGCATTTGAAAGTATCCCACCGTATCACCTTCCAAAAGCTGACACCAGGCCAATTTACGGTAGGCATCTTTGATGTAATTCTTTCCTTGAAAATGTTTTGTAAATTGATGATAAGATTGTTTGGCAAGGTGGGTATTGAGTTGACGAAGTTGGCATTCGGCAGTTAGGTAATTCAGGTAGTAAAACGGAAAATAGGCGATGGTGTCAGAAACTGACAGAACCGTTTTCAAGGCCAAATCGTTGTTGCCTGTCTTCATGAGTATGTTGGTAATTAAGTATTTTACCAGTAAGTTGTTGGGGTCGGATTGTTGGAGAGAATTAAGCCAATGCTCTGTTTGCAGGTTATCTGAGTATAAATTGAGATCGATAAAACCCAAGTAATATTGGATCTCATTCTGCAACATTCCAAAATCCCGAAAATTTTGACTCATCACCAGTGCTTCCATTAGTTCATTTCTTCCTTGTGTCACGGTTCCCGACATGTTAATGATGTCGAGTAGCCATTGATAGGAGTCGGGGACAACCCCAACCATGGCGTGAATTACACCCAGGGAGACTTTGTTCGGGAAAAAATCAGGAAAAGTTTCGGTATTTTGGTTGATTCCACGATAAGCTCTATTGAACTCAAGTGCTGAAGTAAAATATTCACCAAATTTAACGCGGGCTACTGCCCATTGCAGATTAATGTTGCCGACAAGGTATTCCTTGTATGGATTCTGATCAGAAAGTGTTTGAATTTGTTCAATCCTGTTTTTTTTGTTTTTCTCCAGTTGTGAAAAAAGTTCTGCATCTTCAGAAATGATACAACTCAAGAAGTCGCGGTAATTGTCCAGATAAGTATAGAACAAGTTGTTGGGATCATTTGCTTTCGCCTGATTCATCAGGACATCAGCTTCTGCAAACCTCAAGGACAAAATGAGTTCGTACGATCTTTGTGCTTCCCGGGTAATATTTACTTCAGGTTGCGACTGTACTAAGTTGCTCCAAAGTAGCAGTAAAATTAACAATCGGCACATAGGTTGTAAGGTTATATTTGGCAGTAAAAGTATAAAAAAAAGAGGAGCATGCCCCGCATGCTCCTCTTAGTATCATGGTTGTGTAAGTACTACAACTTCAATTTTTCATTTACAATTTCGGCCACTTCACTATCCACCAAAATACGTCCGCAGTAGTCGCAAACAATTATTTTTTTATGTACACGAATGTCCAGCTGGTGTTGAGGTGGAATTTTATTAAAACAACCACCACAAGCGTCACGTTCAATTTGCACAACGGCCAGCCCGTTTCGTGCATTGGTGCGGATGCGTTTGTATGCGCTTAGCAATCGGTCTTCAATAAATTTTTCATTTTCTTTGGACTTTTCGCTTAGTTTTTCTTCTTCCTTACGGGTTTCTTCAACGATATCCTTAAGTTCATCCTGTTTTGATTTTAAATCCAGGTTTCGTTCGGATAGTTTTTCGGAGGCCACCGAAATTTCAGCTTGCAAAGATTCAATTTTGTAAATAGCTTCTTTGATTTTCTTTTCTGAGAATTCTATTTCCAGCGTTTGGAATTCAAGTTCCTTGGTAAGTGAGTCATATTCGCGGTTGTTACGCACATTCTGTTGTTGTTCTTCGTAACGTTTTATCAGCGATTGACTTTCCTTAATGGCTTCTTTTTTTTGCGTGATGGTTTGGTTATAAGCCTCCACCTCTTCGTTGAAATTGTCGATACGCGTTTTTAATCCGGTAATCTCATCTTCAAGATCTTCTACTTCCAGAGGCAGCTCACCACGGACTATTTTAATTTTATCGATTTGTGAATCAATTTGTTGAAGACTATAGAGTGCGATAAGCTTTTGCTCAACACTGAATTCTTCTTCCTTTGCTACTTTTTCTTTAGTCATATGTACTTCAATTTCAGTTTTACAAAAAGGAAACCGGGTTGACATTCTTTTTTGAAATTCGGAGTGCAAAATTAGGAAATTTTTTGGTTAAAAAACCTTCTAGCAATTCTTTTGTACTTTGCTCAGTTTCAAAGTGTCCTGCATCAGCGATAGTCATGAGGTTCAAGTGCTCAAAAAACTCATGGTATTTGATGTCTCCGGTAATGAATATATCAGCTTTGGCTCTATAAGCATCATGTATTAAAAAGCTCCCACTTCCTCCGCAAACGGCTACTCGCTTGATGGGTCGGTCGACAAGTGCATTGTGTTTTATATATTGGCAACCTAAAATCTTTTTTACTTTATTGAGGAAATCCTCTGCAGGCATGGCATTTTTTAATTCACCCACCATCCCACTACCTGTTTTTTGATAGGTATTTTCGAGGGGGTAAATATCATAGGCCACTTCCTCATAGGGATGCGCTTGGATAAGTGCTTTGATTGTATTGTTGACCAAATATGCTGGGACTACTGTTTCGATGCGCATTTCTTTTTCGTGATGCAGTTTTTCAGGTTCTCCGACATATGGAGTTGTAGTTTCGTCTCCCCTAAACGTGCCTGTTCCCTTTGCATTAAAACTACAGCTATCATAATTTCCTATATGACCAGAACCAGCTTCAAACATGGCTTCACGGATTTTTTCAGCATCTTTCACAGGACAAAAAGTCACTATTTTACGCAGTAAATTAGGTTTGTTGGATAATATTTTTAATTTGGATAATCCCAATTTGGTGGCCAACATATGGTTTACTCCTTCAAAAACATTATCCAGATTGGTATGTATGGCATAAATGGCTACATCGGCTTTGATGGCTTTTAGAATGGAACGTTCTACATCATTGCTTCCGGTTAATCTTTTGAGACCTTTGAAAATAAGCGGGTGATGAGCTATGATAAGATTGCATTTGTTTTCGACGGCTTCATCAACTACTTCGGGAGTAACGTCCAATGAAATGAGTGCTTTTGTTATTTTACTGTCGTATGAACCGATTAATAGCCCTGAATTATCGTAGGATTCTTGCAATGAGAGCGGCGCAATTTCTTCCAGGTATGTAGTAATATCGTGTAGTCTCATGGGTTATTAACAATAATTTAATTTGAGTTGATAAAATTATTCGTATTTTAGTGCTTTATTAATTAAAGGAAATCCAAAGATACGAACAAAAGGGATTTTGAACGGTTTTTGTGATAAAATGGGTGAATTTTAATTAGATTAATGAATTCCTGGAAGATTATCTTTTTTCCGATAGCTTGGATTTATGGCTGGGCTATTAGATTACGGCATTTTTTGTTCAATCAGGGTTTGCTTAAAACCCATAGTTTTGATATGCCAGTAATTGGTGTTGGTAATCTGAGCCTTGGAGGGACAGGAAAGACCCCTTTTGTGGAGTATTTGATCAGGCTTTTCTATCAAGATTATAAGATGGCCGTGCTAAGTCGGGGGTATGGAAGGAAAACAAAGGGCTTTTTGTACGGAGATCAATATTCAAGTCATGAAGACATTGGCGACGAGCCCATGCAATATCTACGTAAATATCAAGGACAGATTAAGGTTGCTGTAGAAGGAGACCGGGTGGCAGGTGTTGCTAACCTCATGGAGGATGACAAGAATTTGGAATTGGTTTGTTTGGATGATTCGTTTCAGCACAGGTATATCAAACCGGGACTTTCGATACTTTTAACAGATATCCATAATTTGTACAGTGAAGATTATTTATTTCCTGTGGGAGGACTTCGTGATGTGGTGAGTCAAGCTAAGCGAGCTGATATTATTGTGGTAACCAAAACCAACAAGGTATTGTCGCCGATTACACGGCGTAGGGTAAAAGGGGTGCTAAAACCTACTGAAAATCAATCATTATATTTTTCTTATATTGGATATGGTAATCCTGTAGCCTTTCCTGAAAGTGCACAAATGGAGCCTTTTGAAAAAGTGCGGACCATCATTTTGTTTTCTGGAATTGCCAATAGTTATCCTTTTCAGGAATACCTGAATGATCAGTGCTCAGAGCTTATAGTCCTAGATTATCCCGATCACTACCAATACAAGCGTAAGGATTTACAAACCATCCGTAAGACTTATGATGAGACTTTTTCTCGAAATAAAGTTGTGGTGACAACTGAAAAAGATGCCATGCGTTTGTTGAAATCGGCGTATCTTAGCGAACTCAAAAATTTGCCTTTGTTTTATATTCCCATTGAGATGAAAATGCATGGGTTAGATGAAACAAATTTATCAAATCAACTTAAAAAATATGTTAGAGAAAATAACCGAAACCGTTAATTATATAAGTGAAAGAATTACTGATAAGCCTGTTATAGGAATTATTCTGGGTTCAGGAATAGGTGATCTTGCCAACGAAATTGAACCTCTTGTTACTATTCCTTATCATTTGATTCCTAACTTTCCGGTATCCACTGTTAAAGGCCATCAGGGACAATTGATTTTTGGTTTGCTCAATGGAGTACATGTGGTTGCTATGCAAGGACGCTTTCATTATTATGAAGGTTACGATATGCAGGAGGTTACTTTCCCTATTCGGGTATTAAAGTTGTTGGGCATAAAATATTTGTTTGTTTCCAATGCCAGCGGTGGAGTTAATCCTGAATTTGAGGTAGGCGATATCATGTTGATCACCGATCATATAAATTTGATGCCTAATCCTTTATTGGGTGCTAATCAAGAAGCATTTGGTCCTCGTTTTGTTGATATGAGCGAAGCTTATGATAAACAGCTGTTGAATATTGCCAAAAAAAATGCCCGACATTTAGGAATTCCTTTTAAAACAGGAGTTTATGTAGGTGTTAGTGGTCCAACATATGAAACACCGGCTGAATATAAATACATTCACATTTTAGGTGGAGATGCCGTTGGAATGTCTACTGTTCCTGAAGTTATTGTGGCACGGCATATGAAATTGCCTGTATTTGCAGTTTCCGTTATTAGCGATCTGGGTGTGGAAGGCAAGATTATGGAAATATCTCATCAGGAAGTTATTGAAGCGGTTGGTCGAGTTACTCCAAAGTTGATTGCATTAATCAAGAACATGGTTGCTGAAGTAGCATCATTATAATTACTTGATTTGGAAAGAACTAAATTATATTTTGCCTCTGATTTTCATTTGGGTATTCCCGATCAGCCCCGCAGTCTGAAGCGGGAGAAAATGCTTGTTCGTTGGTTGGATTCTGCAGCTAAAGATGCTGCTGAAATCTTTTTAATGGGAGACATTTTTGATTTTTGGTTCGAATATAGCACTGTGGTTCCCAAAGGATTTGTGAGGTTACTGGGGAAGATTGCTGAGATTACCGATCAAGGCATTCCGGTTCATGTTTTTCGTGGAAATCACGATATATGGGCCTTCGATTATCTGGAAAAGGAGTTAAATGTACAACTGTACAGAAATCCTGTCATCAGAGAATTTGGAGGAAAAACCTTCTTTCTGGCTCATGGCGATGGCCTTGGTCCTGGTGATCATGGCTATAAGTTTTTGAAGAAGGTTTTCGAATTTAAACCCAATCAGTTTTTATTCAAATGGCTTCATCCGGATATAGGTACCCGAATGGGGCTTTATTTCTCTGGACGAAGTCGATTGGCCAATGTTGCCAAGTTTGGCAAGATTGAGAATGTTCCGGATCATCAGAAACAGATTTTGAAGACTTTTGCTCAACAGCAGTTTGATCTACATCCGGATGTTGATTTTTTTATTTTTGGTCACCGTCATGTACCCATTTTAGAAAAAATAAATGACAGAGCTTCTTTGGTTATTTTGGGTGATTGGCTAACACATTTTACCTATGCCACCTTCGATGGGGGTGAAATGCAGCTACTTCAATTTAACGAAGAAACAGCTGATCGCTAGTTGTTACACAAATTTCTCAATGAGTTCGACCAAACGTGTTGAATAACCCATCTCGTTATCGTACCAGGCAACCACTTTCACCAACTTGTTTTTATCGCCAAGAACGGCGGTCAAGTTAGCATCAAATACAGCGGAATGGGTATTACCGATGACATCTACTGAAACAATGGGGTCTTCAGTAAATTGCAAGATTCCTTTATAGGCTCCTTCTGCCGCTGCTTTAAACAGCAGGTTGATTTGATCCACACTTGTTGATTTACGTAAGGTGCAAGTAAAGTCAGTTAGCGAACCATCCGGAACAGGGACTCTGATTCCCGCACCTCCTAAGTTATTGGTTAGGTGAGGAAAAATACGGGTGGCTGCTTTTGCGGCTCCAGTAGTGGTAGGCACTATGGAGTATGCAGCTGCTCGTCCTCGACGCCAGTCCTTGTGCGGTCCATCTACCAGGTTTTGATCTTTGGTATAGGAGTGAACCGTGGTAATGAAGCCTTTTTCGATGCCAAATTCGTCGTCCAGAATTTTGATGAGTGGTGCTACGTTATTGGTAGTACATGAAGCATTGGAGATGATAACGTCGTTGCGGTCGATGATGTGGTTGTTAACTCCCAGAACCACATATTTTACATCTTCACTTTCTCCTTTAGCAGGAGCTGAAATTATGACCTTGCGTGCACCTGAATTGGTTACATGTTTCATAGCTGATGCCTTGTCAACAAACAATCCTGTTGACTCGATGACTACATCAATGTCCAAAGATTTCCATGGTAATTTGGCAGGATCAGGCTCATTAATTACCTGAATTGATTTTCCGTTGACGATCAATAGGTTGTCTTTGTGCGATACTTCGCCCGGAAACTGTCGTTGTACTGAGTCGTATTTCAAGAGGTGTGCCAGATTTGCGGTATCCGTTAAATCGTTGATGGCTACAACTTCCATTCTGTCGTTTTCTTGTATTTTTCTAAAGGTAACTCTTCCGATTCTGCCAAAACCATTGATGGCAATTCTAATCTTTTTCATGATAATTAAAGGGTATTATTTAAAAACCACATGAATTAAATGGTTATTTTTCTTTCGAGTTTGATAAGGTTCGATGAGCCACGAGCCAAAACTTTGTTGTTGCTTTTTAGCCTAAGTTCACAAACCACATGGATAATTTGTCGGCCTTTTTTAATAACTTCTGCGTGGGCTGTGATGGTATTGCCTTGAATAGCCGGGGCAAAATAGTCCACGTTTAAACTGACTGTTGAGTAGAGGTCTTTTAGCCCTAGAGAGTATACCGCTGCGCCAATACAATCATCCATGATGCCGGCAATGGCACCTCCATGCAGTGTTTTGATAGGGTTGGTCATTTCGTGGCGCACCTCATATTCAAAAGTAATTTCGCCTTCAGCTACTTCTAGCAAGATGGGAGCAAGCCAAGAGGTAAATGGGGAAGGGGAGTTGATGAATTTTTCTCCTTTTTGAGTTTGAAGCAATTCGAGGATGGTGTTGCCGGAAGGACGCGTCATTGAGGGCAGATATTTAATGTATTCACTTTTTAAAACCTTTTTAAAAAGCGTGTGCAAAGTTAATAAATCGGCATTACAAACGATTGCAATATGAAGAAACAATTGGTTCAGTTGAGGGGAAATCAGTAGTCATGAATTTTAAAAGCACTACATTTGCCCGAAAAATTTGCTTTGAAAAAGAAATACAAACATCTATTTTTCGATCTCGATCGCACACTTTGGGATTTTGAGAAAAGTGCCATAGAAACATTCGACGATATTTTTGTTCGTTTTCAGTTAAACGAATCAGGGATTCCTTCCTCAGCTATTTTCTTTGATCGTTATACGCATCATAACGAAAAATTGTGGGATCTGTATCGGGTTGGTAAAATTGAAAAAGAAGTTTTGCGTGGGTTACGATTTAATCTGACATTGAAAGAGTTTGGTGTTGACAGGCCTTCCCTGGCTGAGGATATTGGTAATTACTATATTGAAGAAAGTCCACGCAAAGTGAATCTTTTTCCGTATAGCCACGAGATATTACAATATTTACAACCTCATTATCAGTTGCATTTAATTACCAATGGTTTTAGTGAAGTACAGGAAGTAAAGCTAAAATGCTCACAACTTGATCAGTATTTTCAGCACGTAGTCACTTCAGAAGATGCCGGGGCTAAAAAACCCGATGCTTCCATATTTCATTATGCTTTGGTTAAAACAGGTGCTAATATTGCTGATAGTCTGATGATTGGAGATGATGTAGCTGTAGATATTGAAGGAGCCAGATTGGTGGGGATGGATCAAGTATTGTTTGATCCTGGTCAATTATACTCACCAAAAACAGGGACTTATTATATCAATAACTTACAGCAGTTAGAGCACTTGTTGTAGTGGGCTGTCAGGGAGCTAAAACCGAGCAATTACGGTTTGTTTGGCTTTTACCTTGTCACCAATTTTGACTTCTACTTTAGCCGTGGTTGGCATAAAAAAATCAACACGAGAGCCAAATCGGATGATGCCAAACTCGCCTCCTTGATGAGTTACATCCCCTTTTTTAGCGTAGCTGATAATTCGTCGTGCCATGACACCGGCAATTTGTCGCATGAGTACCGACTCCCCTTTTTTGTTGGTAACTACCACAGTATTTCTTTCGTTGAGTGTGGATGATTTGGGATTGTATGCAGCGAGGTATTTACCTGGATGATATTGCGTATAAGCAACCTCTCCATCCATAGGGTACCAGTTAACATGTACATTGAATGGGGACATAAAAACGCTAATCATCATACATTTACCGTTGAAGTATTCAGTTTCATCAACTTCTTCAATGGTGACTACCTTGCCATCCGCAGCGGAGAGGATGGCATTTGCAGTGACATTGGTTTTTCGATCTGGAACCCTAAAAAAACTGATGGTCCACAAAAGTTCAATGCCAAGACCGATCAGTAAAAAAAGACGAATAAAGTCATTGGGTATATATTGGTTGGCTAGGAACCCCAAAATGCCAACAACAATTACCGTGACAAGTATAATTTTATATCCTTCGTGGTGTATTTTCATTATAGAACAAAGTTAAGAAAAACATAGGCAAAGGGAGTTGCAAATAAAACAGCATCAAATCTGTCCAAAACTCCACCATGACCTGGGAATATGGTTCCAGAATCTTTTACTTCTGCATTTCTTTTTAGCATGGATTCAGCTAAATCGCCAATGGTTGCTGTTACCACCAAAATGCCAGCATACACGACCCAAGTGGCAAGTGAATAGCTTCCTGAAAAGAAATAGAAAAGATAAGCGCCAATAAGGGCAAATAGCAAACCGCCGAAACTGCCTTCCCAGGTTTTTTTTGGTGAAATGCGTTTAAACAATTTGTGTTTACCTAAAAAGGAACCTGATAAATAAGCGAAAACGTCGGATGTCCATACCAAGATAAATAATCCTAAAAGCACTAAAATGGAGGGTTCAATTGATGGCAAGTAAAAGAAATGGTTCATGAGTCCGAATGGAAGTGTGATATAGACAAATGAAGTCAGGTAGAATGCGGCATTTATCCATGATCCGTTGTTGCTAAATAGTTCCGAAGTGATGACAAGGAACACCAACGGGATGAGAAGGGTAAGGTAAAGAATATCTATATAATTCAGCCCCACCAAGCCTATCAGGCAATAGCTTAAGATACCAATAATATAGGCAAGGATGCTTATTTTTGATTTAATGGTAAGCTTATAAAACTCAAAAAGACCGATAACCGAATAAACGCCCATGACTCCAAAAAAAACCAATGGATGTATCAGCATCGAACCGATAATGGTAACAATAAAAACGATTCCGGTAAGCGTTCTGGTTATTATTTCTTTCAAGCCTATGCTATTATTATATAGTATTTGGCGACAAATCTACAAAATCAACTGATATGCTGACCAATTGCTAAGCGTCATCTATTAAAAACACCACTAAATTTTTTGATCCATGTGCACCCATGATCAATGTTTTTTCAATATCTGCAGTTCGACTGGGTCCGGTTATAAGTGTAATTTGGGAGGGTAACTGGTTGGTATATTTAGTTTTAAGTGCTGATAAAGCCTCTTTTAGTTCACGAACAACCTGTGAAGCTTTGGCCACAACCAAATGCGTGTCTGCTCCTGCAAATAAATTTCTTCCTGCCAATGCTGACGATACCAATACACTACCGAATCTTGAAATTAAGAATTCACAACCGGTCAGGCTAACCATAAATCCCAGTTTTAGATTGGGAGAAGTTACATTTATTCCTTCGGCAGACACTAATCCGGTAAGTTTAGGATCTGTGCATACCACTTCGTTCCATCCTTGTTGCCCCATCAAAACCCTAAGGTTTTCGGCAAATCCTTTTTCGTTGTCGCAATAAATAAAGGTGCCACCTGCCTCATTGAGTTTCAATGCGAACTCTACTTCGGCGAGTTCTTTTTGTGCATGAAACAAATCACTATTAAAGTCAACGTTTTTAAATGGGTTATCCGCTTTGTTAATCAGTGCGTTACGAATTGATTTTAGGATTTTTTCTTTTGTGGTACTTTCTTCCATGGTTGGTCATTCAAAAACAAATCAGGCGATATTCACCGGAGAGTCTGGTGTTTCGGGCAAGGTTACATCCGGTTGTGGAACATCGGTAGCTTTAACGTTAGCACCAACTTCCTCCTCTTTGTCCCAAGGACGTTTTCCAAAAACTTCTTCCAAATCTTCTTTAAATATAACTTCCTTTTCGAGTAATTTGGTGGCTAGTTTGTCTAATTCTGAGCGGTGTTCGGTTAAAACTTCGATGGCTTTTTTGTAGGCTGTTTCCACCATGAGACTTACTTCGCTATCGATTAACTCACTGGTTTTTTCGCTAAAAGGTTTGTTAAACGAATATTCCGACTGTCCGGATGAGTCATAATAGCTCAGGTTACCAATTTTTTTGCTGAGGCCATAATAGGATACCATGGCATAGGCTTGTTTGGTTACTTTTTCCAGATCGTTGAGAGCTCCTGTGGATATTTTTCCAAAAATCACTTGTTCGGCAGCACGTCCACCAAGCGTGGCAACCATTTCATCGAACATCTGTTCGTAAGTAGTAATCTGTCTTTCTTCTGGGAGATACCAAGCGGCTCCCAGCGATTTTCCGCGGGGAACAATTGTTACTTTAACCAACGGATGGGCGTGTTCGAGTAACCAGCTTGCGGAAGCATGTCCTGCTTCGTGGAAAGCTACCACCCGCTTATCGTTTGGTGAAATAATTTTATTTTTCTTTTCCAAACCACCTACAATTCTGTCTATAGCGTCCATAAAGTCCTGTTTTGTAATGGACTCGTGGCTTGATCGGGCGGCAATAAGTGCGGACTCATTACACACATTGGCAATATCCGCACCAGAGAAACCCGGAGTTTGTTTGGCCAGAAAATCGATATTAACAGTATCGTCGATAGTAAGTGGTTTGGTATGTACTGCAAATATTTCCTTCCTTTCTTCAATGTCGGGCAATTCAACATATATCTGGCGGTCGAAGCGACCGGCGCGCATCAAGGCTTTGTCGAGGATATCGGCTCGGTTAGTAGCCGCAAGAATAATAACTCCAGAGTTAGGTGTAAAGCCATCCATCTCAGTAAGGAGTTGGTTCAGTGTATTTTCTCGTTCGTCGTTTGCGCCACTCATGGCATTTTTTCCACGGGCACGTCCGATGGCATCAATTTCATCAATAAAAATAATGCTGGGTGATTTTTCCTTGGCTTGTTTAAACAGGTCACGCACGCGTGAAGCTCCTACTCCCACAAACATTTCCACAAAGTCGGAACCTGAAATGGAGTAAAAAGGAACGTGTGCTTCGCCGGCCACTGATTTAGCCAGCAAAGTTTTGCCGGTTCCGGGAGGGCCTACCAACAATACGCCTCTGGGAATTTTACCACCTAATTTAGTATATTTATCGGGAGTGCGCAAAAAATCAACAATTTCTTTTATTTCAACTTTCGCCTCTGCCAAACCAGCCACATCTTTAAAGGTAATGTTTACACTGGTTTTTTTGTCGTAAACCTGTGCTTTTGATTTGCCAATATTGAAGAGTTGCCCGCCAGCACCTCCACCGCCACGACTCATCATGCGCATAAAGAAAAACCATACACCGATAAGTAATGCAGGAAATAGAATCCAGTTCAGTATTTCGCCTCCCCAGTTATGTCTTATTTCCGTTTCTACATAAACAGGTTGATCACTGTCTTTTTGAACATTTTCAACATCTTCGTAGAATTTGTCGACCGAGCCTACATTATAATAGTACTGAGGTGTTTTGCCCGTAATTGCATTTCCCTTTTTAAGGTCTTTGTATTTTTCCTTGGTCAGGAATTCGTCCTTAATGAAAATCTCTGCAGTTTCTTTATTTACCAGGATAATCTTGGCCACATCACCTTCTTCGATCATGGCCTTTAATTCTCTCCAGTCGGTTTGTTTGCTCTCTTCGCCCATGTTCAGGAACTGAATTCCGAAAAGCACGATTGCCAATATGCCATAAATCCAATAGAAATTGAATTTAGGCTTTCCATCCTTTCCTGAGCCTGTAAGTCCTGAAAAAAAGTTTTTCGATTCCTTATTTTCAGGATCTTTTTTTTGGGTATTATCTTTTTCTTCTGCCATTGTGTCCTTAAATTTCAACAATTTTATTATTCATCGCTACGGTGACTCGTTGTTGGAGCATCAGCCCACAGGTTTTCAATCTTATAGAAGTTTCTGCGTTCTTCTAAAAAGATGTGAACCACCACATCGAAGTAGTCTATCAAAATCCATTCCGAATTATCGGTTCCCTCGCGATGAAAAGCTTTCAGTCCACAGTTTTTCAGTACAAATTCTTCAACACTTCGGGTGAGGGCATCGGTTTGTGATGTGGAAGTGCCATGGCAGATAACATAGTATTTTGTTATGGCCTTGTTTATGGACTGCAGGTTCAG
The DNA here is from genome assembly GCA_041582875.1 of Bacteroidales bacterium. Taxonomy (GTDB): domain Bacteria; phylum Bacteroidota; class Bacteroidia; order Bacteroidales; family F082; genus UBA6244. The sequence goes on from JBFHGX010000050.1 coordinate 16,168, forward strand.
GCTTACAATATTTTTTCCTTTTTTTTCCTGCATGCCTGCAACCACTTGGGCGAGTATTTGTTCTGCACTGTCGCGCTCAACTTTTTGTTTCATGAAGTCATGTTTAATTAATCTGCAAAAATAACGAAATTGTTCATTTTAAAAGGTTTCTAAACAAAAGTAAGCTATTGTGGAAGTATTTCTTTTGCGAACAGGTAGTTTTATTGTTTTTTTATCATCTTTACCCTTGTAAAGTACTTTAACATTTGTTTCTTATGATACATTTTAACCCCATACGATACGATCAGGTTCAATCGACAAACGATATTGCTATTCAGCGAATAGCCAAAGGCGAAGCCCTTGAAGGTGATGTGATAGTGACTTCATGGCAAACGCATGGGAAAGGACATGCAGATAACGCATGGGAAAGTGAACCCCTTAAAAATTTGTTGTGCTCTATGATTCTGAGGCCGCATCATATATCTCCTGCCAATCAGTTTGTGTTAACTCAGGTAGTGTCGTTGGGAGCGTTGGCCGCAATACAACAAATTATTCCAAACGAAGCTTGTTATGTTAAATGGCCTAACGATTTGTATATAAACGATAAAAAAGCAGGGGGCATCCTTTTTCAAAATACCATTAAGGGACATGTAATTGATTATTCGGTTGCTGGTATTGGAATAAATGTCAATCAAGAACATTTCAGTGATGAGCTGCCCAATCCTATTTCCGTAAAGAATCTTACAAATGAGGAGTTGGATTTGGATTATTTTCTAAGCGCCATCAATCTTTCAATTGATAAATTTTATCAATTAACATACACCGAACAAGGATTTCGTCTGCTTAATCGATTATACCACGACCAGTTATTTCGTATCAACGAGTGGAGCACTTATCAAAAAGGAGAAACAGTTTTTGAAGGACGAATAAAAGGAGTTGATGAATTTGGACGGTTGTCAGTAGAAGAACGCGACGGGCTGCAATACTGGTTTCAATTCAAAGAGATAACCTATCTTTTTTAGTTAGTCCAGTATTTTTTTTAAATTTTCAGCCATTACATTTACCAGATTTTCCATGGGACGTTTGGCCATCATGGCTAACATGGGATTTAAGTCAGCATCTAAATAAACCAATGCTTTTGTTTTTTCACCTTCCGCTGTCAAGTTGGCATGAAGGCTAAAGCTAAAAGGTGTTTTGCCCACAGGAAGCAACTCCACATGGCTAAAGGGGACATTATTACCAAAGGTAAGTTGAATATTTGCCATGCCCTGAATGGTGAAAGAACAGCCCTTTTCGTCAGATTTCCAATTGGTAATTTGTTCAGGCATCAGCGACTCAAAATTATTGAAATCGTTCAAGAATTGATATACTTTTTCGGTAGGTTGGTCGATAATGGTGGTTTTTCCTTCTATTTTCATGACTGGTTTTTTAGTTTTCTACTGGTTTTGATTTTCGCTCCACGCTTTTGGATCGCTTTTCCATTCACGCAAGGATGTTTCGTCTTTTTTACTGATGTATTCGTCTTCGACAGCCTTGGTGATGAGCGAATCGTAATCCGAAAGGGTAATCAATCTGCATTGAGCATCGGTAAAGTTGGTTTCAGCTACTTTTAATCCATAGCTAAAAATTGCAACCATTCCGGTAACTTTAGCGCCTATTTCGCGCAATGCCTGAACAGCTTCCAAGCTGCTTTTTCCAGTGCTAACCAAATCTTCGATTACTACAACGGTTTGACCGCTGTTCACAATTCCTTCAATTTTATTGGTCAAGCCATGGTCTTTTGCTGATGAACGCACATAAGCAAAAGGAAGTCCAAGTTCCTGTGCTACTAAAGCTCCCTGAGGAATTCCAGCTGTGGCCACTCCTGCTATGACGTCCACATTTCCAAAGTGTTCGGTGATGGCTTTGGACAATTGCTGACGGATGTAGGTGCGGATTTTTGGATAGGAGAGGGTGATGCGATTGTCGCAATAAATGGGCGATTTTAGTCCTGAAGCCCACGTAAATGGCTGACTATTATTAAGTTTTATCGCCTTAATCTGAAGTAAGTTGGCCGAAACTCGATCGGCTGTTTCTTGATCAAAATTCATGCTGCAAACCTACGGAATTTTCATTCTTGTATGAAATAATATATGAAGTTGTTTTACAGTTTTGAAAATGGGATTTTGGGTGAAAAGACCATAGTATGGGTGAATTTTGATAAATTGACTACAGGTGAGGATGATTGAAGCAAGGGGAGGGGCAGTCAGATAAATCTGACTGAAATGGATGGGGTAAAGTTTGGGTTTTGGGGTGCATATATTGAAACATTTATTTGGTCAATCGTCGGGTGTACTAAAGAATTTATTGAGCTATGAATAAGGGTATTTCCTTTTTCAACTGTCTTATAATTAATGACCTATTAAACTCATGATATTTATGATGCGCAAATAATTTGGCATAAGAAGTTGTTGGGTGCAAAACAAAGTCTTCATGATTTTATGTGGTCAATTCAGTTTCGATTGTCTTTCCCAAAAATTTAAAACCAAAGGAGGTCTTATGAAAAACACTTTACTTTTAATTTTGATCTTAACCGGCTATTTTTCCGGGTTCGGTCAGCAGAAATCAAACCTTGATCTGAGTTTTCCGGATCATGAAATAGTCGATCCGCAATTATCTCAAACTGGGCAGTTGCGGAGTATGACTTTCGAGTATGAGAGTCTGGAAAATGACAAGACTGGTTTTTCGCTATTATCAGATGGGTATTTTACCATTGGGACCACCAGTGGTATGTCGCAAGAGAGTTTGGATAACAATTGTCAGATTACCTTTGGACATCCCTTTGCCTTAACTTCCTATCCTTTTTTTAGCCTGGATGGCAGTGTTCATCATCCTGAACTTTTCTTTTATGATAAGCCAAAGCAATTAGTTAATCAGGGAGATACGCTTTTAGGACTTCATGCCACAGATCTTGAAAAGATTGACTTCACCTTTAACATGATTAACAAAAATAATGGTGATATAGTTCGATTGAATTTGAAAATCAGGAATATTGACACCATTTCCCATACCTTAGGGATGGGATTGTTGTTTGATCCTGCACTTGGTTTGTGGGGTGACGGGTTTACTTTTATCGACGGGCAATTAATTCAGGCGGATACGATACTTGAAAATAATATTCCAGCCACTTTTGATGTGTGGGAAAGATTGGATACACCCAAAGGTCTGGGAATAGCGTTTGAGTATGTCGATCATTTGCCCTCGAAATTAATGATAGGAAATTGGTTCGACCTGCATCACAATCAACAGCCAAGGGTAGCTGCAATATATGACCTTGGTGTTCAGATGGAATGGTCTGAGGTCGTGGTAAACCCTGGTGATGAGATAGGTTTTACTTTCGATGTAAAGCTTAAAACACCTGAATTTCCCAGCGGCGTTTTCATGAGATCTGATTTACCCCATTTTTTGTCTATCGAAAATAACCTTTTGTTTCCAAGAAATATCAAGTCGATGGTAAAGCTTACAAATAATAGCAGTACCGCACTATCGAGTGGCAGGTTGGAAATTCCCGGAGATGGATACGTTGAAGATTGGAGTGCTCCCTATACCATCAACATTCCTGCAAACAACACTGAGTTTAGCAGTGCTTTTCTGAGCTTCCCCGAGAATTATGTGGACAAAGTGATTGTGCTGGAGCTAAATCTGATGGATGATACTGAAATCGTAGATCAGATTAAAAGAACCTTGTATGTGCCTGCTGCACCTATTTCTGATGAAGGGCTGACAGTTACCATTGATACGATCATCCTGTCGAATTTCCCCAATATTGATTTAATATTCCGATCACAAATAGAAGAAACAGGGCAATATTTAAAAGAACTAACTTATGAAAATGTATTCTTTTACGAAGATTCCCTTCAAATTGAGAATTTCATCCTGGAAAAGGATACTTCAGGGGGTGTAAATCAGGCTGATATAATCTTTGTTTTGGATGTTACCGGAAGTATGTCAAATGAGATTGATGGGGTTAAAAACAATATCGTTGAATTTGCGGATAGCTTGAGCTATCAGGGGATAGATTTTCAGTTGGGCATGGTAACGTTTTTAGATGAGGTTGAGCATATTTATGACTTCACCTCTGATGTTCAGCTTTTTCAGCAATATGTTGATGAGCAATATGCGCATGGAGGTGGCGACTTGCCAGAAAATTCTCTCGACGCCTTAATGGCAGCCTGTCAGTTTGATTTTCGACCTACGGCAAATCGTGTTTTTATCTGGATTACCGATGCATCTTACCACATAAATAATTCTTATACCACTCTTACACCTCAGGATGTGGTTAACGAGATGTTAACCCATGCTGTTGAACCTCATTGTATTGGAGGTATGCAATACCAACTTGATTTTTACAATCAGATTTTATTTCCCACGGGTGGAGATTTTTATGATATTGATGGTAACTTTCGGGATATTTTGTTGGAAATCAGTAGGCTAAACTCAACGGGATCATACAGGCTATCCTATTTTTCCAATGCCAATCCTGGAGATGTTTATCGTGATATCGTGGAGGTTCACTATGCCGGTTTAGGGGGCATGGACTCCATTGCTTTTGTAGCTCCATCAAAAGCACTTGGAATTGTTGAACATGCAAATTTAAGGTATTTCCCTAATCCTTTCTGTTCTTCAGCAAGTATCGAAATTGATAACCCTGATGGGTTGGCAGCAAAGCTTGAGATTTATAATATTCAGGGACAGCGGGTTGCTGTTAAAAGTTTTGAAAGTGGTAACAACGTGTTGACTTACACCTGGGATGCCAAAGACGATAAAGGAAATACCAACAACAATGGTCTTTATTTTATTCACTGTGAATTATATGATTCGGAAGGCATACCTGAAACTTTGCCCATCATGAAGTTAATTTATTTGAAATAATAATACCTGAAAGAGATATGAAAACACAAATATTTACCGATTATAGATTTATGCTTGCCCTTGTATTAATGGGCTTATCAAAGTTGGCCTTTTCAGATGGTTTATTGTTACCGAAAGATGATAATTATCCGGCTGATTTTCTGAGAAATAAAGTAACTGAGGTCACTGTAACCATCGATGGTTTGGTTGCGCAAACTGTAGTTTATCAGGAGTTTGTTAACGAATGGGATCAGCCTGTTGATGCAGTATATAATTTCCCCCTTCCTGCTGATGCACGCTCTACCCAATTGTTATATACCAGGAATGATACCACATTTCGGGCAATTCTGAAGGTGGAACCTCAAGACCCGAATCCCGGAACCGGGCAGGGCGGATTGGCTGCCCTTGTGAACGATTATATTGGTCCAAACGGATTGAAGTTAACATTGCTGGATATTGCACCCGGAACGATGCAGTCTGTTGAATTAACCTACATCAGTTTGTTGGATTACCACAAAGGGGAATGTACTTATGAGTATCCATTAGCCGCAGATGATTTTATCACCTATCCCATCGATCATTTGGAATTCAATTTTGAAGTGGAAGCCAACAGGGAAATCTCTTCATTTGACATTCCAACCCATCCTGATTTTCAGGTGCTTGAAAATGATTTGACCTCCCTCAAATTACGAATGAGAAAACCCATGGCTTTTCTTGCTACCGACCTCAGCTTTATTTTTTCGGTGGAAAACTACTACAGAGATATCGATTTTTATTCGGTTAACAGCGATACCATGGACGGGCATTTTTCGCTGTTTGTAAGGCCTGAGAATTATGCAGCACCTTCGGAGTCCTTGTCGAATAATATCGTTTTCCTGTTGGGAAATTCAAGTAGCATGATTGGGTATAAACTTGAACAAAGCATTGAGGCCATTTCAAATTCACTGGATCAGCTGGATTACTCAGATTTTTTCAATATTATCCTGTTCAATTATTCGGTTGAACAATGGGAAAATAACCTGGTTCAAGCCACCACGGAGAATATTGATAATGCAAAACTATTCCTGCAGAGTGTTGTAGGAAACGGAGGTAGCAGACTGGATCTTGGACTTCAATATGCCATGCAACAATTTGAAAATGATGATCATAGCAATGCCATTCTTGCTTTTACAGATGGGAGATCTCCCATCGATCCAGTTGAAATAGCCCAAAGCAATGGTTATGAAACTGGGATATTTCCCATCGGAATTGGAGATGAGGTTGATCGCTATCGATTGGAAATGACCGCATCGTATAATTACGGATTTGCCACTTATTTTAATGAGAATGATAATCTTCGGGATGGAATTTTGCGTGTTTTTGAGAAGATTAATTATCCTGTTCTTAAAAATGTAGATTTAAACTTCAATAAACCCGATGTATACAATGTCGTCCCCCAGAAATATCCAGCGATTTATGCAGGGTCCTATTTCTTAGTGGTTGGTCGGTATCACGATGGGGATTCCGCTGTAATCAACCTGACAGGTGATGGTTATGGTGGTTTTACACAATATGATTTCCCGGTTGAGTTCACCGATAGCACCAACAGGAATAAATTCTCAGAACAATTGTGGGCCAAAGAAATGATTGATGCTTTAGAGCAGCAAATATCCATATATGGAGAAACGCCGGAACTAAAGGATTCGATTATTTCGTTAAGCTTGCGGTATGAAATGCGATGCATCTATACAGCCTATTTTGCTGATTACGAAACCATTTATGTGTCAGTAGATCCTGTAACTGAGGTATTGAATAGTTATTCAAAATCATTTGTTTACAGCAATTACCCTAATCCTTTTCATTATTCAACTACACTGCGTTTTTATATCAATGAGGTAGATGTTGGAAAAGTCAAGTTTTTAAGGATCTACGATCTTCAGGGTCAACTTATCGCTATTATAGATATTAGTGATTATTTGGCAGGATGGCACGAAATAGGCTTTGATGGAACTGATATTTCAGGAAATGAGTTACCAGCAGGGATTTACCTGGTTCAATTGCAAATTGAGCATCGAATAGTAAATACCAAACGCATTAATAAAGTGAGGTAACATACAGATTATAAATACATCCGAGTTTGTAACTCGGATGTATTTATATCAGCATTTATAATGATTTACCCGATGGAGAAATTGATCTTACAATTCAATTGAGAAGTGAATCTATTCAATATCAATCATTTATCAGTGGAAAATCCTATCTGCTACTTTATAGATCGGAATAATCTGTGTACTCGTCTTCGTTTGAGCGAAGCGGTAACGAGGATGCCATGCCATACCTGGCGGTGAAGGTCAGGCCGTGCACCGGGACTTGTGCCTGCCCATACTAATATAAAAACAAAATTACTGCTTCCCCTGTCTCTTCATCCATATCTCCGGATATTCCATCGAAATTAACAATGTTGAAAAGAAACTAGTATTCAATTA
>JBFHGX010000051.1:0-23364 GCA_041582875.1 Bacteroidales bacterium
CTAACATTTCTTTGGATTTGCTATTAGATTCTGTCGAATTGTTTTGACAAGCTCCAATAGAAAGGACCAAAACAAGAATAACAAATTGCATTTTTAGTAATTTCATAGCGTAAATAGTTAAATAAGTACGATTGTCACCCTCGCAGGGAACAACAAACAATAGGACACAAAGATAATTAAAAGAAACGCACCGATTTGCAATCTCACAATGTCTGCACGATTGCCTGGTAATAACGACAAATAGATAAAAAAAGGCCGTCCATTATATGAACAGCCTTTGGAATAAATAAATGATTTTCAGCCCTAAGGCTATATATCACAGTCGATTCTGATACTTATCGCGCTACTTCTTCAATAATGTAGCCCTCAATAATATCGCCCACCTTAACATCATTGTAATTTTCGATGTTCAATCCACATTCGTAGTTTGCAGCCACCTCTTTTACATCATCCTTAAAGCGTTTCAGTGAACCTAACTTACCAGTGTGAACCACAATACCATCACGAATGATTCGTATTTTAGTTTGACGTGTTATTTTACCATCCAACACATAACAACCGGCAATGGTTCCCACTTTGGTGATATGGAAAGTATCACGTACCTCCACATTACAAACAATTTTCTCTTCCATTTTCGGAGCCAGCATACCTTCAATAGCGGTTTTAAGTTCTTCGGTAGCTTGATAGATAATAGAGTATAAGCGGATATCGATTTGTTCTTTTTCGGCCAACCGTCGAGCCTGATTAGAAGGACGAACCTGGAAGCCAATAACAATGGCATCTGAAGCTGAGGCCAACATAACATCCGACTCAGTAATTGCACCCACAGCTTTATGGATTACATTTACCTGAACCTCACGTGTTGACAGTTTTAGTAAAGCGTCTGAAAGTGCTTCCACTGATCCATCCACATCACCTTTAACAATAACGTTTAGTTCTTTAAAGTCTCCGATGGCAATACGTCTACCGATTTCATCCAGCGTAATATGTTTTTGAGTTCGTAAACTCTGCTCACGCAATAACTGCTGACGTTTCGACGACAAATTCTTGGCCTCTTTCTCATCGGTCATGACATTAAAAATATCACCGGCTTGAGGAGCTGAGGTCAAACCCAAAATTAAAACAGGAACTGACGGACCAGCAGACTTCACTGCCTTATTCCGCTCATTAAACATGGCTTTCACCTTTCCAAATACAGGCCCGGCCAAAATAACATCCCCCTTCTTCATAGTTCCATCCTGCACCAATACGGTAGCAAGGAAACCGCGGCCTTTATCCAGCGAAGCTTCAATAACAGTTCCACGTCCAGGCTTATTTGGATTGGCTTTTGCCTCAAGAATTTCGGCTTCGAGCAATACTTTTTCAAGTAAGTCAGAAATACCCATACCTGTTATAGCTGAGATTTCCTGTGACTGGAACTTGCCACCCCACTCTTCCACCAGAATATTCATATTGGCTAGCTGTTCCTTAATTTTATCAGAGGTAACCCCTGGCTTATCCATTTTATTAAATGCAAACACAATGGGAACTCCGGCAGCCTGTGCATGATTAATGGCCTCACGCGTTTGAGGCATTACACTGTCATCAGCTGCAATTACAATAATAGCAATATCGGTCACTTTGGCCCCACGAGCACGCATAGCAGTAAAAGCCTCGTGACCTGGAGTATCTAGGAATGTCACCTTTTTACCACTATCGGTAGTTACTTCATAAGCACCAATATGCTGAGTAATACCCCCTGCTTCACCGGCTACCACATTGGCTTTACGGATGTAGTCAAGTAATTTGGTTTTACCGTGGTCAACGTGCCCCATAACGGTAACAATGGGAGCTCTATCGACCAAGTCGGCTGGATCATCCTCAACCTCAACAATGTCTGTCATATCAGCATCATCCACACCCACAAACTCGATTTTGAAGCCGAACTCTTCAGCCACTAAGGCGATGGTTTCGGCATCCAAACGTTGGTTAATGGAAACGAACATGCCCAACTGCATACAGGTAGTAATAATTTCGGTTACCCCAACACTCATCATATTAGCCAACTCATTGGCTGTTAAGAATTCGGTAACTTTCAGGATTGATTTCTGTAGCTCCTGACGCTCCATTTCCTCAGCAATTCCCTGAGAAACATGTTCTCTTTTTTGCTTTCTGTATTTCGCTGATTTTGACTTACCAACTGGAGCTAAACGAGCCAGTGTATCCTTAATTTTCTTTTGGATTTCCTCATCACTGGGCTCCACTTTGGTAATAGGTCGTTTTGATCCCGTATTGGCACCAAACTTCTTTTTACCGCCATCTTTTGAGTGAGCAGGTTTGTTAGGATGATCAGGTTTATGCTGTCCATCAGGTTTGTTCGTTCCACCGGGACGGTTTTGGTCACCCTGGGGCTTAACTTTAATACGTTTTCTTTTCTTCTTTTTGGCAGCATCATCACTAGAGGACGCCACAGGTTGCCCTTTTTTGCGTTTAAACTCAACGGGTAACTCAATTTTATCAAGAATAACAGGCCCGGAAAGTTTCTCGAACTTGGTCTTCATAAAATTTTCTGGCACCTTTTCGCCAGACTCAGTCACCCTTGTGCTTTGTACTTTTTCCTCAGGTTTAACTTCAGGAGCCACCTTAACTTCGGGTTTTTCAACAGGAGGTACAGGATCCGCTTTCTTAGCGGCTGCTTCCATAGGTTGTGCTGCAGGTATTTTCGAATCCGAATCTTTTTTATGTTCTACAGCAGAAATCGGACGCTGTTCTTTCTTAGGTGATTGCTCGTGGAGTTTACCCTTTTCAGCAGCTTCTCTTTTCTTTTCAGCTTTACTTTTTTTCTTGGGTCTTGTTTTTTGATTCAAACTATCAAGGTCAATTTTACCTAAGACCTTTAGCGCACCTTTCGACTCCTCGACAGCCTCTTCATCCTGAACATCAGGTTTATCTGAATGACCTACATCATCAGTCTCTTCTACCTCAACATCTTCAAAAGCCTCAGCTACATCAACTTTTTTTGGTTCAACTGGCTCAGTTTCCAACTGTGGCAACTCCTCTTTCTGTGGCTCGACTTCCACAACAGGGGTTTTATGTTCAACAACTTCTTTTTCTACCTTTACTTCAGGAGTAATGGGTTTTTCCTCAACCAATTCCTCATTTACTGCAGCAACTTCAGGAGCTTTTTCTTCAACAACAACAGGCTCAACTTTGGGTTCTTCAGTAACCATTGGAGCTTCGGCCTTAGGTTCTTCAACAACTGATTCAACAACTTCGGCAGGTGATACTTCAACTTTTTCTTCCACTACAGGCTCAACAACCTGCTTAGGTTTTTCTTCAACCACCGACACAGGAACTGCTTTGGGAGTTTCCTTTTCAGAAGAAACGTTCTCTTGCGAAGCCAATCGCTCAGCAGAGGTAGAGGCCACGTTCTTCATGGATTTTTTAAAGTACTCTACACCTGTATTCTTGATAATAACTTCGTGTTCAGCTGGAGCATCTTCTTGCTTTTTCTCCTCCTTTGCAACAGCTTTCTCGATAGAGATACTTTGTTTACCAACGAACTCAAGCCCTTTTTGCTTAGAGATTTCTTTAACGTGTTTCTCTTCCTGAAATTCACTAAAAAGAAGCTCATACATATGAGGATCAAGCTTGGTATTGGGATTACGGTCGATAACAAAGCCGCTCTTACCCAAGAATTCAATTACAGAGTCGATACTGATATTAAATTCGCGGGCGGCCTTACTTAATCTTACTACCTTACTGGCTTCTGACATATTGTTGTTGTTTAATAACACTCAAATTAATTCCCAAATGATTACCTGCAGAAGGCTTATTCAAATTCAGCCCTGAGAATGCGCAGCACTTCCTGGATAGTTTCCTCTTCCAGATCCGTTCTGTTGACAAGTTCAGCCTTGTCGAGTTCGAGTACGCTCTTAGCCGTATCACATCCGATATTTTTCAGCTCATCGATAATCCACTGATCGATTTCGTCAGTAAATTCCATCAAATCAACATCCTCGCTGTCGGTATCACTATCACGATAAACATCAATTTCATATCCTGTTAGTTTACCGGCAAGTTTAATATTATAACCTCCTTTACCAATGGCAAGCGAAACCTGATCTGGTTTCATATAAACCTCGGCACGTTTGGTATCTTCATCAATTTTAATTGAAGTAATCTTCGCAGGAGAAAGGGCACGTTGAATGAACAACGTTTTATTACTCGTGAAATTAATTACATCAATATTCTCGTTTTTCAGCTCACGCACAATACCATGAATACGTGATCCCTTCATACCCACACAGGCACCAACAGGATCAATACGGTCATCGTATGATTCAACAGCAATTTTAGCTCTTTCACCAGGAACGCGATCAATTTTTTTGATGGTAATAAGCCCATCATAAACCTCAGGTACCTCTGCTTCAAACAAACGCTCCAAGAAAACCGGAGAAGTACGCGATAAAATAATCGCCGGGGTATTGTTGCGCATATCAACTTTTGAGACGACTGCACGGATTGAATCCCCTTTGCGGTAATAGTCAGAAGGTATCTGTTCTGATTTAGGAAGCAACAATTCAATTCCCTCATCATCCAAAACAAGAATTTCTTTTTTCCAGACTTGATACACTTCACCGGTGATGATGTCCCCTACTTTTTCTTTGTATTTCCGGAATACATTGTCCTTTTCGTAATCCAGTATTCTGGAAACCAGGTTCTGACGAATAGACAAAACCTCTCTACGGCCAAAATCCTTCAACCAGATTTGCTCCGAAAACTCTTCACCAACCTCAAAATCAGGCTCCACTTTAATCGCATCTGATATGGCAATTTGCAGATTTTCATCCTCAACTGCACCATCCTCAACAATCTCACGGTAATGCCAAATCTCAAGGTCACCCTTGTCAATGTTTACGATAATATCGAAGTTACTTTCGGGGCCAAATTTTTTCGTGAGCATACTATGAAAAACATCCTCAAGAATGCGCATCATGGTTTCTCGGTCGATGTTTTTAAATTCCTTAAACTCCGAAAAAGTTTCAACAAGGTTCATGTTATCCATTGCGAAATAATTTACTGTCTGTTAAAAAGTTACAATTCCTTTAGCTTCTATAATCGAGGACATGGGCACGACAAATAGTTCTCCCGGTTCAATTTTTTTACTCTTCTTATTCTTGTTCTTGGCCTGTTCAAAAAACTCCATTTGACTTTCTGAAACAGACTTTAGTATTCCCTTTTTCTGGGTTCCATCTTCCAGTTTTATCTGAATGGCCTTACCAACATACTTTTGATATTGCCGTAACGACACGAAAGGTTGTCCCACACCCGAAGAACTTACATTGAGTTCAAAATCTTCTGTTTCCCGATCAAGGCTATTTTCAATAAAACGGCTCAAAGCGATGCAGTGATCAATAGTTACAAAGGTGTCGCTATCCACAAAAACCAATATCCGATTCTCGGCATTGGTATTAACCTCTACAACGAAACGATCGGTTCCATTGAGAAACTCCTGGGACAACGCAAGTATTTTTTCTTTTTTTATCATGGTATAAAAAGAGGGGACTCGCGTCCCCTCACTTCATTATCTTTCCATTGTTGTCCGACAAGGACTCGAACCTTGACAGGCAGAATCAAAATCTGCAGTGCTGCCATTACACCATCGGACAATCGGGGTGCAAAGATACAGATAATTTTGTCTTTCCAAAATTTTCTCTAAAAAAATTTACAGGAAAATTGCATTCATTCTTTTCCAATATCTCCTTGCACTATCTTTGTCAGCGAAATTTGAAATTCTATCCATGAAATATTACCTCATCGCCGGGGAAACCTCAGGAGACATCCATGGCGCCAACCTGATGAAATCACTATTTAAGGCAGACCCAAATGCCAACTTCCGATTTTGGGGAGGTGACCGAATGCAGCATGTTGGTGGTGTTTTGGTTAAACATTACCGTGATTTGGCCTTTATGGGTTTCATTGAAGTGTTGTTTAATCTAAGAACTATTTTCCGTAACTTATCCTTTTGCAAACAAGAACTACTGACCTTTCAACCTGATGTTCTCATCCTCATCGACTATCCGGGTTTTAATTTGCGCATCGCTGAATTTGCACGCAAAAATGGCATCAAAGTGGCCTATTACATTTCTCCTCAAGTGTGGGCATGGAAGAAAAACAGGGTACATACCATCAAACGCGTGGTAGATAAAATGATGGTAATACTTCCTTTTGAAAAAGATTTTTACAAAAAATACAACATCGATGTAGAGTTTGTTGGTCATCCGCTACTTGATGCCATTCACAATGAACCCGTTACTCCTGCTGATGAATTCCGGAAAAGGAATCAACTCAGTGAGCAACCCATCATTGCCTTGTTGCCAGGAAGCAGGAAACAGGAGGTTTCGAAAATGCTTGAACAGATGCTCAAAATGATCCCATTTTATCCCGACCATCAATTTATAATAGGTGGCGTTAACACCATCGATCAGGAGGCATATAGCTCATTAACAGCGGACAAAAGAGTGAAGGTGGTTTTCAACGACATGCATGGACTGCTCAGATCTTCCAAGGCAGCATTGGTTACATCGGGAACCGCCACACTGGAAACAGCGCTGCTCAAAGTGCCCGAAGTGGTTTGTTATAAAGGCAACCCCATCAGTTATATGATTGCCCGAAAGATTGTCGATATTAAATACATTTCACTGGTTAACCTCATCATGGACAAAGAAGTAGTGAAAGAGTTAATTCAAAGTGACCTGACAGAAAAAAAACTCAAGAAGGAGCTTGACCTTTTGCTTTTCGACAAAGATCGAATCAACCGATTAAATACCGACTACCTAAAACTTATCGAAATTCTGGGAAGTGCAGGTGCCTCTGATCGAACAGCTCAGCTTATTTTAGAATTAGCGCACCAATAAAAGCGACTACCTTTTAAGCACACAATCGTATTCAGATCGGTTTCCCATCTGGTCGACGACCTCCAAATGAAACTGATTATCACCTGATTTTAAACGAGAATCGACTTCGTAAAAGATCAAATTCTTCTTTGCATCGTATTCCATGAGTATCCACTCCTGGTTCAGGGTGGCCCGAAAAGAATTCACACCGGTTTCTTTATCCTTGATCTCAACATTGAACTTTTGAGGCAGTTTCCCGTTTTTATTCTTAGTAAACGACTTGGCAATAATTATCGGATTAATAGTATCGACACCAAAACTATAGTATCCCAATGTCCTGATTTTTGATTTAATACGGCCGTTATCCTGCTTACCATCAACATAATAAAAATCCTTGGCATCAGCTGAATAGGCCAAATACACTTTATCAGCAAAGTCACCCACCAACAAATTACTATCGATTTTCAACTCAAGTAAAATCGACTTTTGAACAGGAACTCGATTGTTATGCAACTGAAAAACAGTTTGCTCCCTAACAGAATCAGTTGGCCAGGTGTGAAAATCGAAATAGAACGACTGATAAAACGCATTGGACGGAATTTCCAACGTCATTTGATTGGTGCGAATGACATAAGGCGCATTAATTTTTACAAAATACGGGGTGTTTGCAACTAAATGCTTTTCCAAGGATGAAGTAGCGGTATCTTCTCCAACTTCAAATAAAAGTTGCGAAAGATTGCCGTATGCATCCGTAATTTGCCATTTCATAGTATGAATCAAACTATCCGAAAAGGAATAAATGCCGTTGGTACTCACCTGTTGATAATTAAACAATACATTATTGGTATCGATTTGAGTACGGACAAAGCGCTTTTTCGTTTGTATAAACGATCCATAATCAATCAAACTATTGATATACCGTGCAGTAGAAAACGATAGTTTATCCTGCTTAAGACCAAATATCTGGGTAGTATCATCATATAGTTTGATTTCAAAAACACCATTCTTATTCGGGAGATCGTTCATCACATCATAGGTTGAAATCCCAAAAGAAACATTGCCCCGCACCCGGATTACCTCCTGCGTCTTGAGTCGATGTTGTTCGCCCCATCCGGCAACTTCCAAAAATAAAGTATCCTGTGCTCCATTGACATATGATAGACTATCAACAGGGTACACTGCCATTTCGGTGATCTTGGGGCGATAGAAATCCTTCACCTTTATGGATTTAAAAAGCAATGGGTTCACTGGATACTGGGTTGCTTCTTCCCTGATTTCAAAATGAAGATGTGGCCCCATTGAACCTCCTGTGTTCCCTGTAATGGCCACCAATTCTCCTTGTTTTACTTTTATTTCATCCTTTTCGGGATACACTTCAACCGCGAAACTCTCCCTGGCATATTGGATCTTCTGAATATATTGCTGAATGGAATCGTTAAACCGTTGAAGGTGACCATAAACGGATACATACCCATTGGGATGAGTAATATACAGGGCCTTGCCGTATCCCCCTGTAGAAATTTTTATTCGTGAGACCCATCCATCCCCAATAGAATATACTTTCAGGCCTTCTTTTCCTTGTGTTTTGATATCAATCCCAGCATGAAAATGGTTGGTACGTAATTCACCGAAAGTTCCTGTTAGGTAGAGCGGGATATCTAACGGAGGCACAAATCCCTCATCATAAGCCTGTTGACCAATGACTAAAAAAGGAATGGCACTTATCGCCAACATTAAAAAGAAACCTTTCACCCTCAATTTACACATCGAATATCGCATTAAGTTCATCTAAATGAGTAACTACAAAATCGGCCAAAGGAAAAGGCCCTTCTTCAAAAAATTCATTAAAAAGGATGGTTGTAAACCCAGCCTGCTTTGCACCCACAATGTCTTTCAAATACAAATTTCCAACCATAACACATTCCTCAGGTTTGAATCCGGAAAGTGCTGCTGAGCGTATAAAAAAAACCGGATCCGGCTTTTTAACCCCGAGTTCAATTTGCGAATAAAAAAAAACAAAATACTTATCGGCGTCCACCATTGCGAGGGCAACTTTCATATCCTGTGTATCGCTATGATCGGCGCTGGTTGCAATAATACAACAGTATTTCTTGCTCAACTTTTCAAGGGCTTGCTGAGCACCCGGTATCCAGGCCACTTTTTCCCAGGTATGCATAGGTCCTGACCCTTTAAAATCCCTCATTACGGTGTCGCCCCAATCAAATACAATGGCTTTTACAGAAGTGTTCATGGCACAAAAATAGTTGGAATTATTTAGATGGATGAGGCAACGATCAATTGATTTACAAAACAAAATCCACAGGGTTTATCGGCATGAGGACTCAGAAAATTGAGTAAATTTGCCAAGATTTGTTGATTAAAATTTATGAAAAATATATTCATCACCCTAACACTAAGCTTGTTAATATTTAGCGCATGCAAAAAAGAAGATTCCGGCGACGGAACCAAACCGGTAATAGTTGTTAACGGATTTAACCCGGTGTACTGGGCTTTGGACATTCCATATGTAGATGCAGGAGCTGAAGCCTACGATGTTACAGCCCCGGGAGACACACTCAATTTGACCAACGACATCGTTACTCAAATCAATGTGGACGTTTCCGTTGTGGGCGATTACAAGGTTACATACAACGTGAAAGATGATAGTGGTTTGGCCGCTGACCAAAAAGAACGGGTGGTAAAAGTGGTACTGGGCAAATAATACGGCACCTTTCTCGAAAGCAGAAAAAACGATGGATTCAAACAAAAAAAAAATCTTGTTTATTATCAACCCCAATTCGGGGAAGAAAAAACACAATCAATTGGCACAATCCATCGGTCAGGTTATTGATTCAGGGCGATTTCAAGTGGAAATTATTTACACACAATATGCAGGCCACGCCATCGAATTGAGTCGTGAAGCAGTTAACAACAAAACAAATGTAATTGTAGCTGTCGGGGGTGATGGAACCATCAATGAGGTGGCTGGTCAAATGATTAATTCCAAAGCTATTTTGGGTATCATCCCGATGGGCTCCGGCAATGGATTGGCAAGACACCTGGGCATTCCACGTCATATTGAAAAGGCCCTGCGCCTCATCAATCAGTTCGATTTTAGTAAAATTGACACGTGCACCGTTAACGACCATCATTTTGTAAGTATCGCAGGAGTTGGATTTGATGCCCTGGTAGCCAAACACTTCGCCAAAGGCGAACGTCGTGGTTTTATGGGCTATTTTACTGTGGTGGCTAACAAATACCTCAAATACAAACCCAAAAAATATATACTCGAATTTGCTGATGGAAAAAAGATAACCACCAGGGCACTTTTTATTGCACTAGCCAATTCAAACCAATTTGGATACAATACCACCATCGCTCCACATGCCCGACTTACTGACGGACTGTTAGACGTATGCATTGTTAAAAAACCACTTTTGGTTTCTTTACCCATCATCGCAAATTTGCTTTTATTGAAAAAAATAAACTTGTCTAATGACGTTAATATCATTCAAACTCCGTTTCTGAGTATTACTCAGTCGAAAAATAGGGAAGTAAATATTGATGGAGAGCCCCTAAAAATAGCCAAGAAATTGAAGGTAGCAATCAAGCCTAAATCACTTAAAGTAATAATAAATAAAGAAGATGGCAAAATTTAACGACTTCAGCAGCATGGTTTATTCGACCAATCCCGACTTTGTTCCTCAAGATAATTCAAAAACTGAATTTGATACGCTTACGCCAAATAAACAAAAACTATATGTTTCGTTGGATAAAAAACAAAGGCGAGGAAAAAAAGTAACCATTGTAGAAGGATTCATCGGCAAAGAAGCCGACTTAAAAGATTTAGCTAAAATGTTAAAATCAAAATGTGGCGTCGGAGGCTCTGCCAAAGAAAATCAAATCATAATTCAGGGAGATTTCCGCGAAAAAATAGCTGACATACTCAAACAAGCTGGATATCAATGCAAAACCATATAACAACTATACCATGAAGAAAATAACCACCACCTTATTCGCCTTACTGATGGTTTTCGGCTTCCAAGCCAATAGCCAGGAAACCAAAGGAGCCGTCTCACTGAAGACCATCGATAAAATCAGGGCGAGTTATCAAAACACGCCTGACAACAACGCGCTTATGAATGCCATTTCCGGTAACGATATTAAAAAACTGGCAGTAAACCGCGAGAATGAAGGTAAAGTCAATAATTACTTTAGTCATCAGGTGAACGGCAAAGGAATCGCCAACCAAAAAGCGTCAGGTAGATGCTGGCTATTTACAGGACTTAACACCCTTAAACCATTGGTTCAGGAGAAATACATGGTGAACGACTTCGACTTCAGTCATACCTACAACTTTTTTTGGGATCAGTTTGAAAAAGCCAATTTGTTTCTTGAAATCGCCAAAGCTACCGCACGTCAGCCGCTCAACGATCGTGAAATTGAATGGCTTTTTAAAAATCCTATCGGAGATGGCGGTCAATGGACAACTTTTGCCGACAATGTTCAAAAATATGGCCTTGTTCCCGAATCGGCCATGCCCGACACTTATCAAAGTGAGAACACCGCGATTATTTCACGGATGTTAGCCCGAAAATTACGTGAAGACGGACTTAGAATACGTAATTTAGCACTTTCCAAAATGTCAGAGGAAGCCAAAGAGGAGGCTAAACTGGCCATGCTTACGGAAATTTACCGCATGTTGGTCTTAAGCTTGGGCGAACCACCTGTTTCATTTACCTGGCAATTTAAAGATACCGACGGAACCATCAGCGAACCTAAAACATTCACTCCCAAAGCTTTTTACGATGAAATTATTGGCATCAACCTAAGTGACTATGTGATGTTTATGAATGACCCCTCACGCGAATACAATAAACTGTACGAAATTCAGTACGACCGCAATCTGGTTGAAGGAAGCAATTGGAAATACATTAACTTGGAGAATGATCAAATCAAAGAATTTGCCAAAAAATCCATTATCGCCAACGAAGCCATGTATTTTTCATGCGATGTGGGCAAACAACTAAATATACAAAGTGGAACCCTTGACCCCAACAACTACAACTACAATGATCTTTTTGGGGTTGAATTTGGCATGGACAAAAAACAACGTATCCAAACTTTTGAGAGCGGCTCAACACACGGCATGGCTTTGGTTGGCGTTAATGTTACCACCGATGGAACCATCGACAAATGGAAACTCGAAAACAGTTGGGGTGCCGACAAAGGCGACAAAGGTTACCTAACGATGACAGATGAATGGTTTGATGAATACATGTTTCGCGTTATCATCAACAAAAAATACATCGACGATAAAACGCTAAAAATACTTGACCAAAAGCCTACCATGCTCCCTCCCTGGGATCCTATGTTTATGCCGGAACTATAGTTGATGGCACATGTCGCATAGTCTAACCAAGGAATACTGGGATACCCAAAATGCACAACCCAAAACAGGTTGGGATATTGGGTATCCTTCTCCTCCCCTTACCCAATACTTCGATCAGCTCACCGATAAGAGCATGAGAATCCTTATTCCCGGTGCAGGCATGGGCTGGGAAGTTGAACATTTATACAAGCAAGGTTTTGTCAACGTTTTTCTTCTTGACTTTTCAAAAGAAATCACCCGTAAGTTCATGGATCGATGTCCCGATTTCCCAAGAAATCAGGTGATTTGCAGCGATTTTTTCGGTCATACTGGTTCATATGATTTAATTGTTGAGCAAACTTTTTTCAGTTCTTTGCCGCGCAACCTAAGACTAAATTACGTGAATCAACTGCATAAGCTCCTTACACCCGGCGGCAAAGTTGTGGGGTTATTATTCAATCATGAATTTACATTCGACGCCCCTCCTTTTGGTGGAACTGAAGAAGAATACTGTCAACTATTTAAGGCAAAATTTCATCTATTGCAAATGGATATTGCTTACAATTCGATCAAGCCACGACAAAAAAGAGAATTATTTTTTATTCTTGAGAAATCCAAAGACCAGGCTTGAAAACTTTTTTTGGGAGATTGGTGCCCATACCAAAAAACTTTTTATCTTAGCTTTTCTACTTTAACTGTTTAACCAACTAACTTTATTTTATGAGCTTACGCAACATTCAAACTATCGGAACTGTTATTAAGAAAGAAAAATTGGCCTCTGTGGAGAATGCCACCAACAGTCAATACTTGATACTCGAGTCGTTACAACCCTTCCCGGGATACCATGGAACCACCATTCCTGACCAGCTTGATCCTGATTCATTGTTTGCCGTTACACGCATTATGTACAACGACGAACGCATCATTCGTGCCGTCCAAGCCGTAAAGAAACAGTATCCTATCTCTTTTAATGCTACACCCGGAACAATCTCTGTACAAAACAAGCCGGTAAATGTGATCCGGTTTAAATCCATTTCTTATCAGGCAATTGCCGAAATAATTGAGCACTTCAAAGAAGCGGGAATTGAATTTCAAAGATCAAAAAAAATAGCGCCCTACGAAAGCATTATCCGTATTCGCAAGCATTTCAGGATGCAAGAAATCCACGAACATATTTTTAGAGATGTCGATAGTCCGGAGACCTATTATATTGAAGTCCCGGTACAAATGCGTTGGAACACTTTTGAAAAAGTAACTATGCATCTCAAATACAACATTGAAGATCATAAATTTGATGCGGCACAAACCAATGTGTTCACTGAAGATGGAATTATGGATTTGGTGAGAATATACGACCTGGAATGCAACCTGAAAAAGCTTCAGTTTATTCGTGAAAAATACCTGGAAGAAATCCATGTATAACCTAATTTAATCATTTGTCTTGAGAACATTTATCAACGCGATCCAAAGTAATTTCGACAAGTTTTTACAGCTTGCCGGATTTTCAGAA
Organism: Bacteroidales bacterium; assembly: GCA_041582875.1. Taxonomy (GTDB): domain Bacteria; phylum Bacteroidota; class Bacteroidia; order Bacteroidales; family F082; genus UBA6244. The sequence continues at coordinate 13,760 of JBFHGX010000051.1, forward strand.
GAGTCGTCGGAAATCATCATTCAAACTTTGGCTTATGTTGCGCTTAGTATTCTGGCCTACTTGTTGTATCGACTGACCGTTATCCTGATTAAAGCCATTGTAGTTCCCATTATTAACAGGAGCAAAAACAGACTGGACGACCTGTTAATTCAAAATAAATTTTTCAAGAAATTATCCTTTTTGGTTCCTTCGTTATTGGTATATTCAATGGTGAAGGATCCTTTTTTTACTTTTACCAAGACCTCTGAGGTCATTCAAGACATGACAACCGTTTTCTTTTACGTTGTCACTATCATGGTAGTTGATAGTATTTTAAGTACCATTAACGATTATTACAACAGGTATTCATTTGCCAGAGAGCATCCCATCGCCGGACCCATTCAGGTGATGAAAATACTCACCTACTTATTGGGATTTCTAGGCATAATTGGTTTTCTCTTCAATAAAGACCTGAGCACTCTTTTCCTAAGTTTAGGTACCATTTCAGCCGTGCTCATGTTGATATTTAAGGATCCTATTTTGGGTTTTGCCGGAGGATTACAGCTGACTTTCAACAAAATGGTTCGCATAGGCGACTGGATTACCATGAATAAATTTGGTGCCGACGGCACGGTAATCGAAATCAATCTCACAACAGTTAAAGTCCAAAATTTCGACAAAACCATTGTCACCATTCCCACTTACACCATGGTTAGTGACAGTTTTCAAAACTGGCGCGGCATGGAGGAATCAGGTGGGCGACGTATTAAGCGTTCCATCAACATTGATATGGATACGGTGAAATTTTGCACGCCCGAGATGCTGGAACGTTTTAGCAAAATCAAATTCATAACTGAGTACATCGAAAATCGGGAAAAGGAAATACTGGCCTACAATCAGGCCCTGAATATTGACCCTTCGGTAAAAGTAAACGGAAGGCGACAAACCAATCTGGGTGTTTTTCAGGCCTATCTGAAAGCATACTTGCGCAACCGTCCTGACATCAACAAAGATATGACCTTTATCGTTAGGCAATTACAGCCCAACGAAAAGGGAATTCCTATTGAGATATATGTTTTTGCCAACACGACCGAGTGGGTGGCATATGAGGAAATTCAGGTCTCTATTTTCGATCATATTTTGGCCGTTATCCCCGAGTTTGAGTTGCGGGTTTTCCAATACCCATCGAGCAACAGCTCATCAAAATTCCCTATGCCTTAGGACACGAAATTTTAAAACCTATTCAATAAAGTTTTGCCATGAAGAAAGATAAAAAGCATTTTAACGATCACGGAAAACTCAAATCAGCGTTTTACCAAAAAGAATACGATAAACTTTCAATTGAACTGGTCAAACTTCAAGAATGGATTAAAGCCAAAGGCTTAAAAGTGGTGATAATTTTCGAAGGTAGAGATGCTGCCGGAAAAGGTGGGGTTATCAAAACCATTACAGGCCCTATGAATCCCAGAATTTGCAAGGTGGTAGCGCTGGGAACTCCAACGGAAAAAGAGAAAAGCCAATGGTATTTTCAACGCTATGTGGCTCATTTGCCAGCTGCCGGTGAAATGGTTTTGTTCGATCGCTCGTGGTATAACCGCGGAGGCGTTGAACATGTGATGGATTTTTGCACCAAAGAAGAGTATTGGGAATTCCTGCGCTCTTGTCCCAACTTCGAACAAATGCTCATCCGTTCGGGCATTATCTTGATTAAATACTGGTTTTCGGTAAGTAGCGAAGAACAGGAAAAACGCTTTCAGGCCCGTTTAGACGATCCCACAAAACGCTGGAAATTAAGCCCCATGGATTTGAAATCGAGAGAACTCTGGGTAGAATATTCAAAAGCAAAGGATACCATGTTCGACTATACCGACACCAAAATGTCACCCTGGTTTGATGTGCCTGCTGATGATAAAAAGAAGGCCCGACTCAATACGATCAGACATTTACTGAGTCGGATACCTTACCATGAGATCCCTCACGACGATATTGAGCTAAAACCCAGGCGGTCAGAAGAAGAATATTCCAGACCGCCCATTGAAGATCAACATTTTATAAAAGATCATTACAGTTAATTCGCCGAAGCATCCGCCAACTTCACACTGATCCCTTTAATGGTTTGCCAACCTTCTGCATCGGTTAGCCGAATCATAAAATGATAGTCGCCGGGATCCACCCCTACCGGAATGGTTATGGATCTATCAGCTGAATAATCCTGCAGACCTTCCGGAATGGGATATTCCTGAATAAACAGAAATGGATTCACCGGTGTTTTGTCGGGTTCAAATGTACATTCCGCCACATCGGTGCTATGGGTGTGGTGATCGAAGTTGTTGTGAATCTCCAGGCTATACGATCCCAATTGATTGTTATCGTGAAGCAACGCTTTAAAACTAAAGGATTGCCCAATCCACATGGTATCGCAATTGAGCGGAAAAGCTCCAGCCTCGTCCATGTTGATTTCCGGATAAGTTTGATCGGTTTCCGTTTTGCTGCATGAGAGCAGACCGATGGCCATCAGGAAAACCGGTACTAAAAACAATTTTTTCATAGTTTATAATTCAATGTGAAACGAATAATGCGAAGAGTAAGTGGTGTGTCCTCCAAAGGCATCCACCGCTTTGATTACCAGATAGTATTCACCGGATTGCCAAGCCAAATCGCCGTTAATTTCCTTGGGAGGAAGATTGTTGTCGAAATCGACACCAACGGTAATACTCGCGGCTATTTGATATTCATCAGTGTCCACAAATTCATGGAAATGCAACACGGTGATGGTGTTGTCTGCCGTAATCAGGGAGTCGGCAAGTTGCTGGTCGGCCCTGACAAGTGCCACATAGGTTCCGCCCAGTGCGATGTTGTCGGTGAGTAAGGCACTAATGGAAATCACCTCACCCGAATGGAACACCTGAGTATCTTCCGGATGTTGCGTAACCTCCACCACAGGACTTTCCGTGTCGTTGGGCACTTCCAGTTGCAAATCTGCTTCCATGTCGGTTTGATTTCCTTCCATATCGGTGACAATAAAATGAAGGTGATAGGCGCCCACATATACTTCGGAAGGAATAGGTATATGTTCATGAAACAAAGAATTTTTCAAACCTGCGAATTGGGTATAAACCGAATCAACTTCCCATGGAATAATTCCCGAAGGAACTAGGGAGGCGTCTTCCACATGAATACGGACTTCAACGGTTTCTATGTTATTTTGTGCCACAATATCAGCCTCCAGGTGCAAATCGGCACCTACATAGGCGATGTGTGAATTACTGAGTCCCACCTCAAAATTGGAAATCACAGGTGGGTTGTTATCCTCTTTTTTACAAGCAGTTGTGAGCATCATTACCGATACTCCGAGAAGCACAACCCGCATATATTTAATCGTATTTTTCATTTTTATATGTTTTTGTGAAATTGGTTAAAAAACTGACTAGATTTTTCCCTGAAAAGGATTCAAACAGCCATTTTAGGCGGACCTCTCGTTTCCGGTTGATGACTTGGCTTATGGTACTTTGGATTGGTTTGTCCATCTGTAATCAACACCAAATGATTCCATCCTGGTTTTTGAAATTCCTGAGAAGTTTCCTTCACATAGCTAAACAATAAAAAGTCGTGAACCACACAATGTACAAGCGAAGAATCGATGGAAACATCTGGTGTCCAAACTTGGTAATGATGGTGGATGGCCACAAAATGCAAGGGTTTGAGCAGCGAAGGGCTGAGAAACAATATCGCCAACAATAAGGTAACCAAACGGGCAGAGGCAATTGAAGTTCTATTCATGACCTAAAATGCTAAATGGCACACTGACGTTAACGATAAAATTAATTCCGGGTTCGGGTACACCGATAATCCGGTAATAACTTGTGTGGTTGAGGTATTTGGTATTGAGCAGATTACGCACCTGCAAATTGACCTCCACCCATTGCTTGTTCCATTTGATGGCAGTACCCGCCGACAGATTTATTGCCTGATGGCCGGGTGTGGTAAGTTCGGGAGGAACGATTCTGTTTTGGGCAGCAGTCACCACATAATCAATGGAAAAGTAATTGTTTTTCAACCCCTTGAAGGCATGCGGTAGCCATGTAACATTGATTAATACCCGAGCCGGTGGAGAAAACGGTAGTGTGTAATTCTTTTTGGCTCCCGAGAGCTGCACCGAATAAACGTATTCTGCAATCACACCGGCCTTCATCCAGTGAAACGGATGCATGTGCAAATGCAATTCGCCCCCGTACCTGAACACTTCACTTTCAGTGTACTGATATACCTGATTGCCAGCTCCATATAAGTAATCATGGTAAGGTGTTGGATTGAGGTAGATATAATTGGGGAAGTAGTTGACAAACGGACTCAACTGCACTGCCCAATGAGGGAAGGTAAGTTCGGCACTTAAATCCAATTGGTAAGACACTTCAGGATGGAGAGTGGAATCGCCTTGTTCAAAACTAAAGTGGTGGTAATTCACCCCATTGGCCGAAAGCTCCTGAGCTGTTGGCATTCGAAAACTTTTCCCCGCGTTGGCTTTCACCGAAAGGAGGGCTCCATTGTAGTTGGCTCCCACTGCCCAACTGGTGCTGCTAAAAGTACGCTGAAGGTCGGCGGCACGTTGCAAATACATCCAAATGGTATCCTGCCCCTGAACTACCGGTGTTGAAAACCAGTCGTGGTAGGCTTTGGTATTCAGGTTTCCAAGGTCAAATCGGATGCCTCCGTTTAAAATCCACTGTTCAGTGAGTGTGATTTTATCCAACAGAAAAACTCCTGCGGTCAACTGCTCGTAAGCCGGAATGATAAAACTCCGACCGGAGATGGCATTGTGCTGGTATTCGGTTGAAAATCCTGTGGTAAGGGTGTGTTTGCCTTTGGTCATCACCAACTTTCCCTTGGCCGAAAGGGTATTTTTGTTGAATTGCCGTTCGAGGTCTTCTGACATCCCCAAAGAATCAGGAAAAACGGGAGGCATATACCCATGACTTACATAATCGCTCCACTCCTGCCTAAAATTGTTTTGATAACCCCATTCCAACTCCCATTTATTTTTCCCAGAATAAAAGGAAGTCTTGTTGATAAATTTCAGGTGAGCTACCTCCTGAAAAGGCTGCATGACATCACGGTCGTCAGCATCATAAACCTGTTCGTCAATTTGTCGGGGTTCGAGACCGTGTGCATTGGCAAAAAAGCCGGATTTACTGTAAACCTGACTCATATATAAAGTAGAACTCCATTTTTTTTGAATGATTCCCAAATTCAAATGCAGATTGGACTCACGCCCGGCAGTATTTCGCAACTGGTGGTTGTGGAGGTGAACGGGATAGTTATATACATCCACCACGTCCGTTGGAACCCGGAAGTCGGCATAATTGACATAGGTTCCTCTGGCATCAAAATACAATTGATCGCTCCGTCCGGTAAGGTTTACCGAAGCCCCGCCCATTTTGTTATTTGTTTTTCCGGTGAGGTTGACCACCCCACCCAGGGTATGCTTTTCGGGCACATGCATTTGTCTGATATCCACCACTCCTCCGATGGCATCGGAACCAAACATCAGCGAAGCCGGTCCTTTGATGACCTCAATGCGATCGGTGGCAAACTGATCAATTTCCAATCCATGATCAGCACCCCATTGCTGTCCTTGGTGGACAATGCCATTTTCGGCCACCAGCACACGATTAAAACTCAACCCCCGGATGACGGGTTTGGATTGTCCGGCACCAATGTCAATACTTCCCACCCCTGGTAACCTTTCCAAGGATTGCATCAGGCTGCCGCCCAGATTTTGTTTGATGTAGCTTTCGCCAACCACTTCGGAGTTGTAGGAAGATTCGCGTTTTTGCTGAATGCCATAATTATCTTGAATGACTACTTCATCCAATAAATCCGCCTGATGAAATAACTCAATGGAAACATGGTTATTACCGGCTGAAATGCGCACCATTTGCTGTTCGGTTTTAAATCCAACGTAAGAAACCAACAACGTATATTCGCCGGCCTGTATTTGCAGAAATGCAAATTTTCCATTTTCATCGGTGGTTGTGTTCCATGAACCCGGAACCAACTGAACCACAGCACCAGGAAGACTTTCGTGATGCTCGTCGATGACTGTTCCCGTAAAGGCAACAGATTGTGCTAATGTTTGCGTGGCCAAAAATAGCCACAGCAAAAAAATACCTATGTATTTCATTGAAAAAGAGTTGAAGAATCAATAAACTGAAAAAGAAAAATCAGCTTACTCCAGGAGGAGCTCTTAAGCATGTATAAAAAACAGGTTGTAATGAACAACAATTAACATTCCAAACAAAATTGGAAATAGCAAAGGAAATTACCTCAATACCTGAGTGGTAAACCAATGGCTGATCGCCCAAAGCCATCTCATAATCACAAACAGCACACGATTCATGCGTTGAAACAAAATGGGATTCAGTACAAGTATCTGGGATATTATGGGCATCTAGGTGATGTTCAAAATAATGTAACGACTGGTAAACCAGCGGAAATGAAAATACTGCCCATAAAACAATCGCTATATGTTTTGAAATCTTAATCACGCGGCAAAATTAAATAAAATGCCACACTAGCCACGAACTATTTGGAAATATTCTTAATAAGTTAGAGAGAACAGCAAAACACTACTCTTCAATCTGGCCCTTGTAATTGTAATTCAATTTGGTAACAGTTTTACCTATGGTTTCCACATCCAGATCGTTTCCGTAAACAGTAAGGGTATTCTTTTCAATATCGGCTTCAGCTTTAGCCACATTTTTCAAACCTGACACTCCGTTTTCTACATTGGCTTTACAGTGATTACAGGTCATTCCTTCCACAGAAAGAACTACATAAGGCATTCCTGAGGCATCTTTACTTTGATTCATTTTTGATTGATTTTTGTTTTTTATTTTAATAACAAAACTATAGACAATAAACCCTGCCAATACCAGGGAAGAAACATTGGAAAGCCAGGATGGCAGCAGTTCATGCTGGTGTTCATGCCCCATCTGCATCAATGGATTAAACCAACTGCCGGGCAGTAGGTAATCAATAAACAGGCCAAAGGCCATCGATCCCACAATCAGGGTGGTGAGATACACCGCCAGTGTTTTTTTACCAAGATTGTTTCCAATCACAGCCATGGTAGCAGCATTGGTAGCCGGACCAGCCATTAAAAAAACCAGCATAGCACCCGGCGACAACCCCTTCATCAACAAAACAGCAGCAATGGGAACAGAAGCTGTAGCGCACACATACAAGGGAATGGAGACCGCCAGTATGACCAACATCCCTACGATTCCGTTCATGGCAAATTCACTAAAAAAATGATCGGGGATAAGAACCGTGATCATGGCTGCAATCAATAAACCTATTACCAGCCACTTGGCGATGTCGCCCACCATTTCGATAAAGGCATAGTGAAAGAGGGCATATAAACTGAATTTTTTCTTTGGGGAGGGGTTCTCCATATTTTCTTTGGATGCAACAACCTTTGTCTTGTCGAATTTATTGGTTAGTACCCCCCCCATCACTCCGGTAAACAAGGCTGCTACAGGTCTAATCAATGCAAATGGGAGTCCCAGCATTGAATACGTTACCAACAGCGAATCAACTCCGGTTTGAGGGGTTGAGATCAGGAAAGAAACCGAAGCTCCCTTTGAAGCACCATTCTTGTTTAACGATATCCCGGCAGGTAAAACCCCACATGAGCACAAGGGCAATGGAATACCCAACAAACTGGCATTCAACACCGAACTAAAGTTGCTTTTGCCCATATAACGACTCAATAAATCTGGCGGCAAGGCTACCTTGAGCAGACCTGAGACTAAAAATCCAAATAAGAGATACGGAGCCATGTCAGTGGTCAGCATGACCAACGCATGAAAATATCTGATGATAATATCTATCATGAAAAGATCCTTTTGACAAAAGTAATCAAAGGGTTACCGTAAAGAATTACGAAATAAAAATTTAAGTGTTTTTTAACACAAAAACAGGTTCAAGGTATTGGTCGGCAATCTTTTTCGCATCAATACCTAAATCGGCCCTGAGCACCCGTGTATCCTGCATGGGCATTTTGCGGCAATATTCACGGTGGCTGTTCCAGATATGTTCCACGTACCAGTCGGGTTCTTTTCCCCAACGCACATCACGATTCTTACGCTCCAAAAACGATTCCTTCGACAGGGTAAGGAAGAGCTTAACATTCATCAGCTCATTCAGCACTTCGTCGTGAAAGGCAAAAATACCCTCCAGAATCACAATGTCATGCCGTTTAATTTGCAGGAGTGCTTCTGCACGAAAACGCACAAAATCAATGGATTCAGGAACTTCCCAATCAATATGGTCTTTAATTTTTGGTATTTGATCTGAAGGGAAGGCAAAATCGTCCTGACATAAACTCACCACATCCATGCCTGTCCACTCTTCTTTCAGATTACGGGCCAGTGTTGATTTACCGGCATTACTCACGCCACCTATTCCAATTACCATGCGGTGCTTTTATAATTTCGGGCAAAAATAGGGATTAATCTTTTAATATGAGCTTTTTAAGGTGATGGTTTAATTCCATGACTTCACCCAGTAGTGGAATAACTGTTTCCTTATCGAAATCAACAAAATCAGCATAGTCTGTTTCTTGCCTCCAATCGAACAAATGAGAAAAAAGCTTTCCGTAATCCTGACTAAGCAAATTCGTTTTTACATAATGCAAAAACAATTGATTCTTCACTCCATTATGGGTTTCTGCTTTAATCCCATCCTGATAAAGTAGAGCGCTGGCCAAATAAATAAGATGAATAATACAATCGGTTAACGCATGAATTCCACCGATGGTTATCTGCTAACAATTGTGCATCATGGTAGATTTCTTCAGATTTACCAATGCGATATCGTATATAATCTTTCCTATTTCCTTCCATTATAACACAACACCTTCTCGATTTACATTTTCATAAAAGGGAGTATAAAAATGTTTCGTTTCCCACTCTGATTTGGAAAATACATAGGTCGAAATCGGCTCTCCCATTTCAAGAGCCACGTCAAATAACTGTTCTCTGTATTCTTTTTCTAAGGAACGGCTTACAGCATTCTCTTTCAACAAAATAAGCACATCCCAATCAGAATGGCGATTTGCTTCACCGCGTGCATGCGAACCAAACAAAATCACCTGAGCCTCGGGATCTTTTTCGGTAATGCGTTGCTTTATGAGATGCGAAATATGTGCTTCTTTTTCAGTCATGTACAAATATACTAACTTTTTAATGCTTTGACAATTGTATAAGCCAATTATCTTTTCCCTTGCCCCGGCACAAACTGATAAGCCCCGTCATCGGGATGATTCAAACGTTCGTTACCCAACAAGTCGAAAGGAACCTCCAAAGCAATGGCAGGATCGCCAATACCAATGGCAGGCGACAGGGTATCAATACGGTAATCGTTTTCCTGATGATTGACAAATAACGGATCCTCGTTGCGAAGAATAGCCTCATAGTTCAGCTCATTGTCCATTTTCATGGATGACCGCACCAAACAATGACTTAGAAAATAAAGCGAATCGGCTCCACCATTCAAATCTGTTAAAAACTCATCCTGATTTGAACCATATATAATGCTGTTGGCCATATTGAAGTTAATTGGCA
>JBFHGX010000052.1:0-23093 GCA_041582875.1 Bacteroidales bacterium
AAACCGATCAAAAAATTAGTGGGAGTAAAATCACTGAACGTCCTCAAAAAAAGCGTCTTAGAAGTATTAGCGGACTAATCCTCTGTCAATGCATCCAGCTCGGCACGCAACTTTTTAGTTAATTTGGCCACGATGAGTTCGTAACTATCCTTCACCCATTGTATAATCAAGTCATCAGGAGTCATTTCATCAACCATGATGGTATTCCATAGTTGCTTATTCATATGATAGCCAGGCAGTACGAATGAATAACGTTCGCGTAAATCGATGGCCTCATCAGGATCACATTTTAAATTAATGCTCAAAGGCCCATCCAAATTCATAAGAGCAAACATTTTACCCATCACCTTGAACACCAGTGTAGTTTCGTCAAAGGGAAAACTCTCAGTTACACCAGGAAATTTTAAACAAACAATTCTTAAATTTTCAACGTTCATTTCCTTTATTTAAAACGATTGCGACAAATATAACCTCTTTTATTAAAACCAGAAGTAAAAAAATAAAGTTGCATTTTTAGTAATTTCAGCTACATTTGCAAGCTAAGAGATAAGTTATTCCGAAAAGCCCCTAAGTTTTGAAGCGCGACTTGTCTCTTTTTTTGTTAACCCCAAATTAAATATTATGGGCATCAAAGAAAAATCAATTGACCTTAAAAAACGCATGAAAAATGCGCTCAGTGGAGGTGGTGAAAAAGCGATCGAAAAGCAAAAAGCAATCGGTAAGCTCACAGCCCGCGAGAGAATCATTGCCTTACTCGACCCCAAATCGTTTTATGAATACGATTTATTTGTTGAGCATGCCGCAAAAGATTTTGACATGAATAAAAAATACCTGCCCGGAGATGGTGTAATTACCGGTACAGGTACCTTAAGTGGTCATCCCGTTTGTATTTATGCGCAGGACTTTACCGTTGCCGGTGGATCGCTGGGCTGGATGCATGCCAAAAAAATCACTAAAATCATGGATCACGCCTTGAAGTTGAAGGTACCGTTGATTGGTATTAACGACTCAGGAGGAGCCCGAATACAGGAAGGAGTAAACTCGTTGGCTGGATATGGTGAAATCTTTTTCAGAAACACCCTCGCATCCGGAGTTATCCCGCAGATATCAGTTATTTTGGGACCATGTGCTGGCGGAGCAGTCTATTCTCCGGCGCTTACAGACTTTGTGTTTACGGTAGAGAAAATTACCAAAATGTTTATTACCGGACCTGAAGTTATTAAAACTGTTTTGGGTGAAGAGATTTCGATGGAAGCATTGGGTGGTGCCCGTGTTCACTGCGAAATGACGGGTAATGCACATTTTTACGCAGAAAGCGAAGAGGAATGTTTCAGCCAGATTAAACAACTGGCCAGCTTTATTCCATGGAACAACATCAATAAAGCAGAACGTTTCCCAAAAAAATCGCCCAAAACAAAGCGATACAAAATCAATGAAATCATGCCATCCGATCCTAAGCAACCTTACGATGTGCGTGACGTAATTAAATCAATTGTCGATGATTCTGAATTTTTAGAAATTCAAGAACTATTCGCCAAAAATATTGTCATCGGCTTTTCACGCATTAATGGCGAAACTATTGGCATTGTAGCTAACCAACCCTTGTTTCTGGCTGGAGTACTTGATGTAGATTCATCTGATAAAGCAGCGCGCTTTATTCGTTATTGTGATGCGTTTAACATTTCCATTTTGACCTTGGTTGATCTTCCCGGATATTTGCCTGGCGTTGATCAGGAACATGCAGGAGTTATACGCCACGGCGCAAAGGTCTTATACGCCTACTCAGAAGCTACTGTACCTAAGATTACACTTATCACCCGCAAAGCATATGGCGGTGGTTATATTGCAATGTGTTCGCACCACTTGCGTGCCGACTTTGTCTTTGCGTGGCCAACAGCTGAAATTGCTGTAATGGGTCCTGAGGGAGCTGCCAACATCATTTTCCGCAAAGAGATTTCAACTGCTGAGAACCCTGACGAAATGCGGAAACAAAAGGTGCAGGAATACAAAGATAAATTTGCAAACCCATATGTGGCTGCTGCTTACGGGTATATCGATGCGGTAATTGAACCTGGAGAAACACGCAAGATCATCTTGCATGCTCTTGAAATATCCAAGGATAAAAAAGTTCAGTTGCCAATGAAAAAACATGGTATTCCTCCATTTTAAATCCTGATATAATGGAAAAAAATGACATTAAAAATTTAGAATTTACCACCATCGATATTGATGGAGTGATATATGAAACGCTGTTGACGGAGAAGTTTAAACAAAGGAAGAATTACGTTGAAAACAATCCGAAAATGATGACCGCCTTTATTCCGGGTACCATTGTAGATTTATATGTAAAAAAGGGCAAGAAAGTAAAAGAGGGTGAAACCCTATTGATTCTTGAAGCCATGAAGATGCGCAATCAATTGCAGGCACCCTTTGCAGGAACCGTTAAGAAGGTTTACGTAAAAGTAAACGATCTGGTTTCAAAAAATCAACTAATCCTCGAATTGGAATAATAACATGTCCTCAAAAAAAAAGCCGAATCCTTAATTGGATCCGGCTTTTTTTTCGTCCATATAGAGCTGGTTCAAACTGTCGATATAGGCAAGTAGTTCTTCGCGACCATCCCCTTTCTCTGCTGAGGTAACAATCATCAGGGGTAGTTCTTCCCACTCCTCAAGCAACCTTTGACGGTAGACCTCCAAATTTGTTGCTAACTGCACCATTTTAAGCTTATCTGCTTTCGTAAAGACAATGGAGAATGGAATCTTTGAAATGGCCAACCACTCCATAAACTCCAAATCGATTTTCTGTGGTTCATGTCTGATATCGACCAGCACAAAAACAGAAACCAAATTCTCACGTCGGAGCAGGTAATTTTTAATCATTTTTTCCCACTTTTCGCGTTCAGTTTTCGATCTTTTGGCAAAACCGAAGCCCGGTAAATCAACCAGGTACCAATCGGCATTGATAACAAAGTGGTTAATGGTGATAGTTTTTCCAGGTGTACCGGAGGTTTTAGCCAACTTTTTACGTTGGGTCATCATATTGATCAGCGACGACTTTCCTACATTTGACCGTCCAATAAAAGCATACTCGGGTTTATCCGGTGGTGGACATTTACGCGGATCGGTGTTCGACATAATAAAGTCTGCATACTGAATAATCATAGGATCTATTGTTTTTTGTAGGTAGTTATATGACGTTCAATTTTTACAGGAAACATATCAGCTACCGTTAGCAAAATTCCTGTTTCTTCCACCTCTCCAAAGTGATGATTCACGGCGGTACCAAAACTCTTCATGGTAGAGGAAAGGCTCATATAAGCATTCACAAGTGGAGGAACATTTTCTCCCAATTTACGTACCTTTTGAATCAATATGCGGTAATTTTCGTCGTAATTACATCCGGTAAATATACTGTCTAGGATTTTCTCTTCGGTGGTTAGTTTTAGCTCTTCATGGGGATATATTAGCTTTTCACGATCAGGAAAATTCGTACGCATAAAATACAGAATCAAATCACGGGCAAACGGATCGTAATCAGGATACATGGTAACCTTTCCAAACAAATAATTCACATCCTGATTTTCGATGAGCAAGGCACCAATTCCATCCCAGAGATTATCCAATGCATACATTCCACGGCGTAAATTAAACGTAGGTTGATAGAAAGGCTGTACAAATGAACGGCCCAATTCGATGGTAAAGGGAAAATAATCCTCAATAAATTTAGAAGAATATTTAAACAACGAAGCTGTGGGCGAATGTACTGCACCATTGTCATCCACAAAAAGGTTTTTGCAATGAACATAGCGATAGCCTCCAACAATCTCCAATTCAATGGGATCCCAAACAATCATTTGCTCAAAGGCATAAGGTCCTATGTCGTACTCATCCAAATCGACTTCCTTTCCGGTACCGCCTCCGGCATCGCGAAAAGTAACCTCACGTAGCCGCCCGATTTCACGCAAGACATTGGGCGAATTTTTATCGTTCAATAAATAGATTTCATTGGGACCATTGTTGGCTTTACGCAAAAACCTATCCTGATTCAACTCAGCAAGCAACAGTTGCTTGTCGACAGGTGGAATTATTGTTTTCATCGAAACCATAGTTAAAGTATTATTTGAAATTTATTTTAACAGAAAGGGTTCAGAATCCCCTTTCGCTAGTTTGTATATATACTGACGCATCAATTCAGCCCAATGCATGGGAGTATGTCGCTTATCGAAGCTTTGCCAGGGAACAGGCTCTCCAAAATGAATGGTAATTGTCTGACCACGCTGATTTTCAAATTCATCCACCAAATACAGCATTTCAAGGTTTGCTTTTACCCCCAATTTTTTGCGGATATTAGAAAGGTTGTAAAAAAAGTTTGAATTACGTCCTTCGATATAGGTTGGGATTACATCCCTTTTAAAACGTTTGGCTTTAGTTATAAAAGTACTTTTCCATTCCAAATCCATGATTTTTTTTCCGCGCTTACGCGAAACCAAACCGAATGGAAAATAACAAACTACTTGATCTGAAGCAAAAGTATTGTTAATCACCTGTATATTTTGCGCATTGCTTCCATGCTTATTGATGGGGATAAACAACACTTCTAGGTTTTTAACATTCATCAGAATATCATTTACCGGAAACACGATATCCCTACGTACACGACTGACGGCCAGCATCAGAGCAAGTCCATCCAACCCACCTAAAGGATGATTGGAGGCAATGATACATCTACCTTCAGGTGGAATATGCTCTATGCCTTTCACTTCAATTTTCACCTTCATTTCATCCAACACCGACGAAATAAAATCGATACCTTCCAAGTGACCATGTTTACCCAGATATTCGTTGAGCTGATCAACATGTACAATGCGCTTGAGGTAGCGAAAAATAAACCCAGGCATCAATTTTCGAAGCATTGGATTTTTGTCGTCGAGCACCTGTTCAAGGTTAATCAACTTAGTTTTAAAAGCACCAGAATCAGACATACGTATACATTGGTGATAACATCACAAAGATAATGCAAATGCAGGAAGTTGTGAATATTCCCGCATATTTAATAAAAAAACCAGAGCGCTTCAAAAACTTTGAAACGCCCTGGTTTATTATATTTATTGGTATAGCGCTAATATTTTGAGATGTATACGTCATCTCAACGATAGAGCCAACACCGAAATTTACTTTATTCCTAATTTGGTTTTAACCAAAGGAAGCACATTATCACCATTTTCATAAAAAACCAATGCGCCCGTACCTACATCAAAAATATAGTTGTAGTTATTTTCACGGGCTACATCACTAATGGCATTTTTTACCTTTTCGATCAAAGGATTAAAAAGCTCAGCTTGCTTTGCACCTAAATCCTGATCAGCTGATTGTTGAAAAGCCTGAATTCGGTTTTGTAAATCAGTAATTTCTTTTTCTTTTGTCTGGCGAATTAAATCAGACATTGTAGCCACATTATCTTGATAGCTTGCTACTTTAGTTTGATACTCAACAGCCATGGCATTCATTTGCTGATCAAGATAATCAGCATACGCTTTTAATTCTTTTTGTAGAGAGTCAGTTTCGGGCATTAACGAAAGGATTTCGTTGGAGTCGATATAGCCGAGTTTTACACCAGTTTGTGACATTCCGGTGAAGGAAATAAGGGTAATCAGCGACAACAATGCCATTGCTTTTTTAAACGATTTCATTTTTCTATCAATAAGTGGTTAAATTAATTCAAATTCAGGGCGCAAACATAATAAAAAAAGACAATAGCCCTACATGTTGTGACTATGGCTTTGTTTAATTATGAAATATTAACAATAAGCAATAGGTTTTAGTTATCGCCACGTGAACGCTGGTCGCGTTTTACAGTTTGCATAACATTACCTACCTCATCTAATACATCATCACTAATATCAAAGCTAGGGTTGGTGTAAAGCATGGTGGTACCGCCAGATTTGTCAAACACAAAGGAGTAATTGCGTGTAGATGCGAGCGTTTCAATAGCATTATATACTTTCTCCTGGATGGGTTTAACAAGCTCCTGACGTTTAAGAAACAATTCGCCTTCAGGACCAAAATACTTGCGCTGCAAATCTTTTACTTCCTGTTCCTTTTTAACGATTTCGTCCTCACGTTTTCTTTTTACATCTTCAGGTAACAATACCGATTCCGCCTGATATTTTTGGTACATATCGCTTACTTGAGTATATGCGGCTTCTATTTCCTTTTGCCATTTTTTGGAAAGTTCATCAAGCTCATCTTGAGCATCCTGAAATTCAGGAATATTATCGAGGATATACTCAGTATCCACATAGGCATACTTTTGATTTTGAGCCCATGCGTTGGAAACGCCCATCAGTATAAATGATGCAGCAAAGAAGGCTGATAAAATTACATTTCTGGTTTTCATATCATTACTTTTTAAATTTTTATTTCCTAAACAAAAACATTGCCAAAAATCGTCTAATCCAACGATTGGTTAAGCGAAAAGTGGAAATGACTACCATTGGCATCAGGCATTCCGTAAATAGGATCAAATCCGTAAGCCCAGTCGAGCCCAAGCATTCCAAACATCGGCAAGAATACACGAATACCCACTCCGGCAGACCGTTTCATGTCAAACGGATCGAAACCCTGCGAACCTAACCATGAATTGCCGGCCTCCACAAAAGTAAGGGCATAAATAGTTGAGGTTGGAGCAAGTGAAAGCGGATAACGCAATTCGAGCGAGTATCTGGTAAAGACAGTACCTCCAAGGTTAGGGTACTTATAATATTGCGGCGTAATCGACTCATTGGTATATCCTCGCATGCCGATGATTTCGCGTCCATCAAAGTTATTATAACCCGACAAACCATCACCGCCAAGGTAAAAACGTTCGAATGGAGTAGTTCCTAAATCAGCATTATAATGTCCCAAATATCCAAAACGGAATCGAGGCGCCAACACGAGTTTTTCCATCAACTCAAAGTACCAATAGGCCTTAACTTTCCATTTATGGTATTCAATCCATTTGTATTTGTCGTTGTCCGACATGGTTGCATAGTCCTTATCTGAAAAGGCCGAATAAGGGGGGGTAAGCTCCAGTCCCAGCGAAAGGTCAGACCCCCGGCGTGGGAATATAGGTTGGTCGATGGAATTACGACCTAAGATAACTTCATAGCTAATATTATTAAATGATCCGTTACCATCGCCAACAGAGAAAATAGTTCCGTAATTGGTAAGATCATACAACTGGATATTTATCCCTTGATACAGGGTAAAGAAGTCATCGGGCCACTCCAAACGCTTACCAATACCCACCGTTATGCCATTGATAATGAATGCGGAACGCAGGGTATCCGATTTAGATCGACCATTTGAATAAATAGAGTGATAATAAGAAACAGTAAGTGCATTGGGTTTTTTACCTCCCAACCAAGGCTCGGTAAACGAAACACTATAACTCATATAATCCTTTCCATAAGTTTGGAAACGAAGCGAAAGCTTTTGACCATCACCCGAAGGAATGGGTTTCCACGAGTCTTTATGGAAAAAGTTCTTTAAGGAGAAATTATTGAAACTCAATCCAATAGTTCCAATAATCCGGCCATATCCCCATCCACCGGAAAGCTCGATCTGATCAGCAGAAGTTTCTTCTACTTCATATTCGATATCTACTGTACCATCTGCAGCATTGGGATTGATATTTGGGTTAATAGATTCAGCATTAAAATAGCCCAGGTTAGCCAACTCACGTGTAGTACGAATAATATCCGAACGACTAAACAATTGTCCCGGACGGGTACGTAACTCACGAATAATCACATGGTCGTTGGTTTTTTGATTTCCTTTTACAGATACGTTATTAATTCGTGCCTGTTTCCCTTCAAAAATTCTGATTTCCAAATCAATGGAATCATTATCCACATAAGTTTCTACCGGAGTAGCATTAAAAAACAGATAACCATTGTCCATGTACTGCGAACTCACATCAAATCCATTGGGATTGTACTGCAAGTTGGTTTCCAGTAACTCCTTATTATATACATCACCGGGTTGAATGCCCAGAATAGCGCTCAAAAAAGCAGAAGGATACACGGTGTTACCCACCCATTTAATATCGCGGAAATAGTATTTATTGCCTTCATCGATGGTGATATCGATGGCAAGATTTTCATTATCAAGGCGATAAACCGAATCAACAACAATGTGGGCATCGCGGTAGCCTTTTTTATTGTATTTGGCAATAATATTTTGGAGATCTTCCTGATAATTCGACTCGATGTATTTGGATCCTTTAAATAGGTTAATTTTGTAATTATCCTTAACGTATTTAACCAACTCCTCTCCTACTTGACCAAACTTCAGTGTAAGTGCTGACTCAGTTACATTAATTATCATTGGCCCCAGACTATCGAGCGGCCGAAATATGCCTCTAGGCTTGGTGTCTTTCAAGGAAGACTTGATAGCATCATCGCTCAGTGCTTCATTGCCAAAAACACGAATATACTGGATTTTGACTTTCCTGTTTTTCTTGATTTTAATGAGCAAGTCGACAAAATTACTGTTTTTCTTATCCACCTTTTCCTCTACGCTCACTTCGCTATTAAGAAAACCCTTGTCTGCATAGAATTTTTTAATGATGTTTTCGGTTCTAATCATCAGGTGATCGGTAACCACATCACCTCGGGTAAGATTGATTTTTTCACGAATATCATCTGCTTCACTTTTGCGAATACCTTCGAAAGAAAATTTACTTAACCGTGGTCTTTCCTTCATGTTTAGATTCAAGAATATGGTATTTCCTTTGATACTGCTTGCTGTAATGCTGATATTGTCGAACAGGCCTTGTTCCCACAGTTTCCGGATAGCACCTGTAATTTCATCACCGGGAATTTTAACACGTTCGCCCACTTCCAGTTCTGAAAGCATGATGATCACATTTTTATCCAGGTATTCAACACCGGTAACCTCTACTCCTCCAATAACATACTCAACTGGTTTATCGTAATTTATTTTTGACAAATCACTACCTATACTGATCTGGGCATATACCTGCTGACCAACCATCAACATACTGATCAGCATAAAAAATACGGCTATTTTTCCAACTCCTTTAATCATCTCACTTATTAGCTTTTAATTGCTCACTTGTCAAGCCAAACCGACGTTCGCGAATTTGGTATTCAACAATTGCCTGACAGAAATCTTCTTTTCTGAATTCAGGCCACAGTTTAGGTGTAAAATAAAACTCGGCATAAGCAACCTGCCAAAGCAAATAGTTACTAATGCGCTGCTCTCCGCTAGTACGTATCACCAATTCAGGATCAGGAATCCCATTGGTAGTCAGATTTTCGGCGAACATTTTTTCGGA
The DNA here is from genome assembly GCA_041582875.1 of Bacteroidales bacterium. Lineage (GTDB taxonomy): Bacteria > Bacteroidota > Bacteroidia > Bacteroidales > F082 > UBA6244. The sequence goes on from JBFHGX010000052.1 coordinate 9,346, forward strand.
AATTTCCTCCGGGGTAATTTTGTTTTGAGCTACCATCTGGGCAATGTTCCGAGTAGCTTCTACAATTTCCCAACGGGCACTATAGCTCATGGCCAAAGTAAGTGTCATCCGATCGTTGGAAGCAGTTTTTTCGATGGTATCCATCAAACGAATGTAGTTTTCCTCTGGCAGACTTTTCAGATCACCAATGGCATTCAATCGAACATTGTTTTTATTCAGTGTACCTAATTCGCTGACAATGGTTTCAACAAACAGGTTCATCAATGCATCGACCTCATCTTTGGGACGATTCCAATTTTCAGTAGAAAAAGTATACAGCGTTAGGTATTTTACCCCCAATTCAGCTGCTGCCTCAGTAACCACCCGCACCGACTCCACACCCTCATGATGGCCAAAGACACGATCTTTTCCTTGCTTCATCGCCCAGCGCCCATTACCATCCATAATAATGGCCACATGTTGTGGGAGTTTATCCAAACAGATCTTATCTTTAAAACTATCCATAATATCTTTTATTTACCACTTGAGGTTATCACAACGCTTTTTACTATACATATCAATTTTGTAGCTGAGCGTTACCCCTGCATACGAAACCCAATCGAAGTTTTTATCATCGCCACGTTGCATTCCCTTCGCATGACTCATGGTTGGATCGCTCAATAGCTCTTTAATTCCGACGTCTGCCGGATCAACATTAACTGCATCGAAATAGTAAGTTGTACTCACATCATCAACATAATCGGTAAATGTTTTTCGCATTCCCCATTCTACATTCATTGCAATTCTTTTTGTCAAACTATACTTTATACCAATACCAAAAGGCACCGAAAGGCTGTATTGTTTGTATGGGCTTCCTCCGGGTTCATTTTGACCTTCGGTACCCAGAGGGCGAAGTTTTACCCCATCCAAACTCTTAGGCGTAAAAGTGAAAAAACCTACCCCGCCAAAGATGTAAGGTGAAAAATAGTTGTGTTTACTTCCGGTAAAATATTCCCAAAAATTAAACTCCGCTACCAATGCCACATCATTGAGGGTAGTGTTAAAACTCAAATCGCGGTTAACAACACCACTAAATTGATCGTCACTACCTGTAACCTGCCCTCTGATATAGCTCAATTTAAATGACCAACGCGAACTATTGCTATAACGGGCCGAAACGCCAAAAGCAGGCTTTGTATTTACAAAAGGTACACCTGGGTTTAACTCACCCAAATAATACGATCCACCTCCAAACAATCCCAACTCAAGACTTTGAGCCTGTATTCCTCCAGTAAAAAGCACGAATACGATCCCCAAAAGGAATCCGCTATATCGGCTTATTCTTTTTATTTTAAATGTATTTCGTTCCATCCTGATTTTGAGCGCCAAAAATAATCCTTTTTACATTACTATCTCTGATAGCCTTATTGATTTTAACAACCAAAGCAGCTATCTTCCTATCAAACTCATTATGTGAATATTTATTATTATGTGTAATAATTCGTTTGCTGTTTTCGATAATCGACGCCCCATAATAGTTTATCTCTGATAGTAGAGAAAAAATTCTTGCTGGGCATTTTTACCAAATTTATATTAAAGTCACATTTCTGTATACATATTTCATCTTCTTTGCTAATGGGAGACTGCCGCGAGTCCATGGTCATCAAGTACTTATCTTCTCGACCTTCAATTTTAAGACGAATGACACTCGTATCTTGAATAACAATGGGACGAACTGTTAAGTTATGTGATGCAATGGGCGAGATAATAAAATTTTGCGAACCCGGACTTAAAATAGGACCCCCAACACTCAAAGAATAGGCCGTTGATCCGGTAGGTGTAGCTACAATTAATCCATCGCCATAGTATGAGTTTAAAAACAGATCATCTACAAACACATGAACCATGATTAATGCAGGAGTTGCATTTCGGTATATCGTGATGTCATTGAGTGCAAAATTAATTTCGCCAAATAAATTTTCTGGAGCATCAAGCTGTAACAACGAACGTTTATCAAGAGTATAATTACCATCAGCAATATTATGCACTGCCTCAGCTATTTCATGCTTAGAAACACTTGATAAAAAACCCAATCTACCCAAATTAATCCCCAAAATCGGAATACCTGAATTGCGCACATAAGGCACAGTATCAAGAATAGTCCCATCACCACCGACCGAAAATAGCATATCAACCCCATTTTTCACTTCAGCATAGTGATTAAAACTTTTGGGTTCAACAGGAAAAACTAACTCATCGTAAACCGCTTTAAGGTAGGGTTCATAAAACAAAACCTCCAGGTTGGCACCATACAATTCATCAACAAGCGATTGTATAAACGTTTGTTGGTGATTTTTATACCCCTTACCAAAAAGTGCAATTTTCATATACTGGATTTTTGCCTGACAAAAGTAGTTTAAAATCGACAGGATAAAAGCCTGGCCCGCGGTTAATCAACTGAAACAGGCTATTATTAACGTTTTTTAACTGCCAACAGAGTCCTATATTGGCGACACGAAATTGATAAAAAATCCGGTATCTTTTTGCTTATTCACAGTAAACTCGAAGCGAATTACCGTATCGTAATACGACACCAAATCAAGTCCTACTCCAGTCCCCCAAATAATTTGATTGGCTAAAGGATTGCGTAAGTCGTAATCATAATCGCTGGCATATCCAATATCAAAAAATACATTGGCATAAAGTGCAAAGAAGATATCGCTAAATTTGGGAGATTTTATCCAAGGAATCTGGTAAGTTTTCTGAGGAACCACCTCAAACTTAAGGTTTGATTTGAAAACACTAAAATTCTGCCCTTCCACCACATAAAGCTCATAACCACGCACATCCATTCCATTGCTCCCCAATCCGGAAGACAAGAAATAAGGTCGCGTTTTATTACCTGATAGTTTGGCTGAAAAATTATAGGCAAAATACCATCTTTTTTTCAGGGGAATATACTGATCGAAAGCAGAAGTAAACCAAAGTAAATCTGCCTGATTACCAAACAGACCTAACCCTTGCTTTTGTATCTGAAAATCGAAATAAAAACCCGATAAAGGATAGGGTTTATAATCGCGATAATCGAGTTTAACGGTATAGGAGAACTGGAAGAAGCTACACGAAGTACCACAGGCAAATTCAGGATTAAGTATCAACAGACTATCCTGAAACTGATAATGATAAAACATCAGACCAAAGTCGTGTAAATAGTTATATCCCGGACGTAAGGTGACCCCTATTCCTCCAAAATATTTTTGCTGCGCAAAGTCACCCGGAGAGTTGTAATAAACAGGCTTATTATCAATGGTTTGATAAGCAATTTCATGATTATACTGTACACCACCCTGCAAACCCATTCCCAATACCTGTTTTCTATCTAGATATGGAACAGACCATTTAGCCACAAAACGCATATCATAACCTGTTTGAACAATAATATTCAAACGTTCCATTCTTCCCCTGAAATTTTCAACCCGCAAATCAAGGCCATAATTGAGTCTATTCAAATCGCCCTTTTCAATCCATGCATTTAGATTTCTGTCAGCAAACTGAAAAATAGGGATGGGCCATATATACCAACGCTCAATCACCGCCACCTCGATATCGCGAAGATCCCCTGAACTCGTATCGGTTATGGTGACAAAATTAAACAGTGATCGGTTCATTAAGTTTTGTCTGCTTTTAATCATCAAACTGTCAAGAACCGCCGAAGAGTAATCACTTCCCACTGAAAACTCCAATTCACGAAAGATAATATTGTCGCGGGTAATTTTATTACCGACCAAGGTAATCGAATTGATTTTCACGTTATCGACTGAACGACCCTGACTTAAAGTTTGCGCTATTCCTTGGTTTTGAAAACAAAACAGCAAACAAATCCATATAAATACAGGGCGCATAATTACAATTTAAGGTAGTTCATCAGCGATTCATAATTTTCCTTGAGATCCTCATGACTGATGTCATGCCCGAAAGACGCATCTACAACATAATTATAACGTTCAAACGTCTTCAATATAGAGCCAATATTCATGGCATTTACCTTAATTATAATTTGAAGACGTGTGGTATTGGGCTTGTTAATTAACAACACGTGAAGCACTTTGGCATCATTTGACTCTACGATGTTGGCTATTTCGGTAAGACTATAATCGCTTTCGCTGACTTCCAACACAATCACTCCTCCAGGACTGTCTGCCGACAAATTTTGAAAGAAAAAATTCAGCAAGTCGGCAGGCAAAATGGATCCCAGATACCTTCTCTCCGCATCTAACACGGGAACCAATGAAAGCCTTTTAGTGACTGCCAAAGCCAAAACCTGATAAATTAAACGGTCGGCTTCCACGAAAAGATCTTCCATATGAGCAAATTCAATTGGAACTTCCTTATTATAATCTGGCAAATCAATTAATTCTTTTTCAAAAAAAACTCCCATAAAAAGTCCTTCTTCCACCACAGGATAATGAGATACTTTGTACTCATCCATCCGGCGCAAAGCCTCGCCAACAGTATCGGTAATTATAAGTGGCAGGATTTCTTCGGTTATTAATTGTTTGGCTAACATGGGGCAAAGCTACTACTTTGATTTTGATTGAGTGCAATTCATCGCCCTGAAATAAGCTCTTGAAGCATATTCATATAATTGGTATAACGAAAGGGTTCTATAACTCCGGATTCCAATGCTGCTTTAACAGCACAGCCCGGTTCGTCCAGATGGATGCAATTATTGAATTTACAATCATGCATCAACTCCCGGTACTCAGGAAATCGCTGTGCCAATTCAGTTTTTTCAAACTCAACCAACCCAAACTCTTTAATTCCCGGAGTATCAATCACTGCACCCCCTTCAGTCAACGGAAACATCTCTGCAAAAGTTGTGGTATGCATACCTTTGTCATGTGCCGTGGAAATAATACCGGTACGTAAATCAAGCGAAGGGTCAATTTTATTTATTAAAGCTGACTTCCCCACTCCAGAATGACCCGATAACAAGGAGACTTTGCCAACCATCATCTCCTTTAGCGAATCCAGATTCAGCTCATCTACCACCGAAGTGGTCAGGCACGGATATCCAAGAGATTGATAAACATCCATCAGGTAAGCTAGTTGCTTGAGAAGGTTTTCGTCATACAAATCATGTTTATTAAACACCAGCATAGCCGGAATATGGTAAGCCTCTGCAGTAACCAATAACCTGTCGATGAAACCAGTGGAAGTCCTTGGTTTCTCCAAAGAAGCAATGAGAACCATTTGATCGATATTTGCTGCGATAATGTGGGTAGCTTTCGATAAATTCACCGACTTCCTGATCAGGTGGTTCTTACGTTCGTCAATTCCGATAATGTTTGCTGTTGGCTCCTCATCACTATGCTCAACAAGCACATGATCGCCCACGGCAATGGGATTGGTGGCACGAATGCCTTTGATGCGAAACACCCCTTTTAAGCGGCAATCTACAAGTTCTCCGTCCTCGCCCAATACCGAATACCAACTTCCTGTGGAGCGGAGTATCGTGCCTTTGTAATTCCTTTTTGTCATTATTTACTAAGATGTTTACATTTACTGATGTCCACCAATGGACAATCAATCCAAATTTTAAAACAATAAATAAACATTAAATTTTCGCTAAAAAAAAACTAAAACTACAAACATTTCTTATATTTGAACCCATATTTGAACCCTTTGTACTTAAAACCCACATATGACACTCTCTACTTACTTTTCTTTTGCATTATCCCCCATCCTTATCGGACTGTTTATAGCCTACTTACGTTTTAAATTTTCAATCAAGAGCCTTACAAATATTCGTAACGCCGTTCTTTTAGGCATGGTTTCAATTGTTTTATTACTCATCACCAATTATTTGATTGAACTCCAATGGAATGGTAATTACCGCAATATGCGAAGAATGGCCTTTTTTGTATTTATTATAACAGCTTTCAGTGGTGAATTTGCCAAATTCATGATGTTAAGAACCAGTTTTTACAAAAAAAGCAGTTTTATTGGCCCCTTGGAAGGCCTTATTTATTCTGTTTTTATCAACCTGGGATATTCAACCGTTGCAGTTATTCTATATGCATTTGGCATCATTGGCACACCCGATCAAATTCACAACTTCTCCCTCTTTTTATTCATGTACCCGTTGGCCAGTATTGTGGTAGGTATCTGTATGGGGTTTTTTGTGGGAATGGGCAAAATGCGCCGTAATGGTTTCATCGACAACAGTACGGGATTATTTGTTGCCACATTTTTCCACGGGCTTTTCTACTTTGGATTTATCACCTCCGATATCCGGCTTTTGGTTTTCATTGGCATTGGATTCCTGATAATTGGAATTACGCTCATTATCAAGAGTGTTACTATCCGACTTGAACGAAAGTAAATTACGCTTCTGTTTTTTTTCATTTCCCCTTACTTCTGAATAATGTATTCTTTATTAAGTGATTAATCTTCGACACCAGAAACTTATACACCTCTAACATTCAACGCATTACAAATCGTTATTGCTTTTACAAACAAGGAAAGCATCTGAAGAATGTTGATTCGAATCATGAATAATTTGAATTTTCGGCAGCCCCATCAAGCTATGGTTTTATAGAGCTTTCCCGGCAAACTTTTTACTAAACCTTCAAATTCAAGATTCAACAAAGCACTCGACACCCTTGATGCAGGTAGGTTTGTCTTTACAATGAGATGATCGAGTGCTATCGCTTGTTTGGGATTCAACAAATCGATCAGCCGCTGTTCATCCTCAGTCATTTCAAAAAACAAATCGCGTTGCGATTTGGCCGGCACCTTGCGATCGTCCCACCCCATAATATAAGACAGGTCTTTTACCGACTCAGCCAGCGCAGCCCGATTCGACTTAATGAGCATATTACAGCCTCTGGAATATTCATCATACGTTCGGCCGGGAATGGCAAAAACATCTCGATTATACGAATTCCCCAATTCGGCGGTGATCATCGCACCTCCTTTCGGGCCAGATTCAACAACCACTATGGCGTCGCACATGCCGGCGACAATCCGGTTTCTTTTCGGAAAATTTTCCCGGTCGGGGATGGTTCCTGAAGGAAATTCTGTGAGTAATCCCCCTTTTTTCAACATGTTCATGGCTAGCTGTTGATGTTGAAACGGATAAATCCGATCATGTCCGTGAGCCATTACGCCTACAGTTTCTATTTCATAATCCAGCGATTTTCGATGTGCGCAACTGTCTATTCCATAGGCCAGACCACTCACCACCACCACATCTTTGGGTTTCAAATCACGTATCAATTCTTCACAACGCTCACGGCCATATTGGGTCGACTTTCGGGTTCCCACAAAAGCAATCATGCGCGCGTGGTTGAGATTGGCCGTCCCCTTATAATAAAGTAACATCGGCCCATCTTCACAATTTAACAACCTTTTCGGATAATTTGGATCCGTATAAAACAAAGGTTGAATTTCGTATCGATCAATAAAATCAATCTCTTTATCAACTTTTGACATTACTTGCTGATTCAGAATACTGTTGACAGTTAACTGTCCAATTCCGGGTATTTTTAGCAGCGCTGCTTTACTTTCGTGAAAAACAGCATCGGCACCACCGCAATACGACACGAGTCGTTTGCCGTTTATATCGCCCACACCGGGGATGAGCGTAAGCGCAATTTGATATGATAGCAGGTTAGGGTTCATTGCGTCAAAATTATGACTTTTTTGGAAATAGGTTATTTACATCATTAAATTTATGTGTGTACTAGGTTTGTTTATTTTTGTCGCATGCCTCCACAAAAAAAAACAGTCATCGTTTGCCCCCTTGATTGGGGATTGGGACATGCCACGCGCATGGTTCCGATCATCGAACTGTTTTTAGCCGCAAATGCACATGTGGTGATTGCCAGTGATAAACGCCCCTTGGCTTTTTTAAAACAACGGTTGCCCGGATGTGATTTTGAACGGTTGCCCGGATATACTCCAAAATATCCCAAACAAGGTTTTTTGATGCCGTTCACCTTGATAATGAGCTTTCCACGCATGATGAACAAAGCCCGTGAGAGCAAGGAATTACTAATGAAAATAGCCAAGAAACACCAAGCAGATCTAATTATCTCCGACAATAGATATGAACTGAGTGCTCTGGGAATAAACTCCATTTTCATTACCCACCAACTTCACATTCAATCATCTGGATGGCAAAAAATATTCAGCCCCTTTATCAACCTTCTAATCAGAAAATACCTAAACAAATATCAGCAAATCTGGATCCCGGATTTTGAAGGCAACCAAAATCTGAGTGGCATTTTAGCGCACCCCACCTTACTTCTGAAGCCCAAACAAACATACATCGGACTTCTCACTCGATTTGCCTCCATCGAAAAAGTGACCGAAAAAAGCAGTTACAACATTGTCATTCTCCTATCAGGCCCTGAACCTCAGCGCTCAATTCTCGAAGCTAATCTACTTCAACAAGCCCGTAAGTTAAAAAAGAACACCCTCATTCTACAAGGAAAACCTGAAAAAAACCAACACATTCACCACGAAAACGTTCATATGATTTCGCATGTCGACGATGCCCAAATGGCAGCCTATATCCTTGGTGCTCAACTGGTGGTTTGCCGTCCGGGATACAGTACTTTAATGGATCTGGCTCATTTACAAACGAAAGCAGCTTTTATTCCGACTCCGGGACAAACCGAGCAAATATACTTGGCCAAAAAATTGTTGTTTGAAAAATCTGCATATAGCGATAACCAAAAGAATTTTAGTCTGCAAAAAGCCTATGAATCACGACATGAATATACAGGACTACCATACTTTGGCCCGAACACAACTTTAAAAAACAGCATTGATCAACTGCTTTTTTCGAACGGGGACAAAAACGAACCAATCGGGCAGAAACAAAAGCTATGAAAAACTACCTTAAAAAGATAAGCTCCCACATCACCAAACCCATGTGGAATATCGCCGGAAGCATTTTTGTTGCAATCGGAGTGATTGGCATATTTGTTCCCTTGTTGCCAACCACCGTTTTTTTATTGCTTGCCACCGCTTGTTACAACAACGGTTCTGAAAGATTTCATAACTGGTTGATAAACAATAAACTGCTAGGACCCTATATTTCCAACTTTAAAGAAAAAAAAGGAATTCCTCTGACCGTTAAAATCAGAACCATTGCCCTGCTGTGGATTACGATTGGCATTTCCATTTACGTAGTTAACCTGTTGCATGTCACCATCATATTGCTGGCAGTAGCTGTGGGAGTGACCTTGTTTTTACTTACCCGAAAAACGCTTAAATCCTAAACAAACAATTTGCGTAATTTTGTCGTTCTAAACAACTACCCACATGCTCATAGAAAAAGACATGAAATTGGCCGATGTATTGCACCACGACCACAACTTGATTCCTGTTATTCATCGTTTTGGCCTGACTTTAGGCTTCGGCGACAGCACCATCGAAGATATTTGTCATGCACAAAAACTCGACCACGATTTCTTACTCACCATCCTCAACACCTTTCACGATCCAAGGTATTTCGCCAACCGACATTTAAAATCCTTTCCTGTAGGATTACTTATCAGTTATTTAAAAGAAACACACCAAAACTACCTTGGTGAGCGGATTCCCTATATCGCTCAACTAATCAATCAACTGATCGATAATGCCTCCACTCACAAAGCTTCTTATCAATTGCTTCAAAACTTTTTTTTGGAATACAAAAAGGAACTCACCAAGCACATCGAACGCGAAGAAAAGGTGGTTTATCCCTATGTACTTCAACTTGAAAAAGCCATCAATTCAGGGATTATTGCTGATGAACTAACCCATCAGGTGAACACCTACTCTATTATGGATTATGAAGAGGAGCACGAAAACGTGGAAGAAAAACTTTTTGACCTGAAAAACATCATCATCAAATACCTGCCCCCGACAACCAATCAAAACCTGTGTTTCACCATTTTGCATGAATTGTTTATCCTTGAAAAAGACCTTAACGAACATGCCCGCATCGAAGATACCATCATGGTTCCCAAGGTGGAAGAAATGGAATTGATCATTAAAAGAAACGGGTAGGTCATGGCAAAAACTATCAGGATTATATTAATTGAACATGCTTATTTGCTGGCTGCCGGACTAGAATCATTGGTGAATGAACTCAATGGCGTTTTTGTAGAACATGTGTATCATGGCGGTGAAAACCATTTGACCGATAAAGTGTTGGGTCATAAACCCGACATCATTATTTTTGATCCGCATGCGGTGGGCGACCAACTTTTATCGGTGGTTAAAACCTTTCAGAAAGAACCTGATATTAAATTGGTTGGGTTGCTTTCGAGCAAAGCTCCTGACCACATCAAAAGTCGCTTTGCGCATCACCTGAACCGGGATGATTGCAAATTCGATTTGCTGGAAAACCTGAAAAAAATTATTGGCAACAGCCTTGAAAAAGGATCTTCCAAAAGTGCAACACTCAGTAACCGTGAAATAGAATTGCTAAAGCAGGTTTGTTTAGGACTCACCAACCAAGAAATTGCCGACAAGCTTTTTTTAAGTGTACATACGGTAATGACACACCGCAAGAACATCACCAAGAAACTGGGTATCAAAACAGTAAGCGGTTTAACAGTCTATGCATTAATGAATAACCTGGTGGATATCAGAGAGGTGGAGAACAGGGGGTAGCTTATTCGATTATCCAGTGCGGCTTGACAGACGTATAATCCAACAGCTTAGTATTTAATTCCTCAGCAAACCGAGTTCCCAGAGTTATGGCCTCTTGCTTTAGTTCAAATTTACCCAAAGCAATTTGCTGATTTTGTCCATACACCATGGCAACTTTTATCGAATCGCTGGTGGTATCTGTAGCAATGCTCGACACATAAACCTGCTGGTGCACGCGTTCCTTGTAAATAGTAATGTAATCAATTGATGGTATAGGTTTCCATTTACCAATATAAACAAAAAAAACGGATGTGTATTGGCGATAACGTTGGGTCACCAAATTAATTTCAATGCCCTCGTGAATCGTAAATAATGCCACTGCTATAGATACTAAAACAAATATCACCAGACGACTTCCTTCCCCATAATAAATCATTGCAGTTATAATGAGGAGTATAATACCTGCAGCCATTATTGGCATGGTACAACCTTCCTCCGATTTATTTCGAAAAACATTTGCTGATTGTTTCATTTCCTCACTTTTTATGGAAGAAGTAAAAATAACAAAAACTAATTTCTCTGCAATCAGTGCCTTGATAAAATTGATCAGTTAAAATTTACTAATTTTGCACACTTTTTCAATTGCTTATGAACATCCAGAAAGAAATAAAACGTCGTCGTACTTTTGCCATCATCAGTCACCCTGATGCGGGAAAAACGACCCTTACCGAGAAACTTTTGCTTTACGGTGGTGCCATTCAGGTAGCCGGAGCCGTCAAGTCAAATAAAATCAAGAAAACAGCCACTTCCGACTGGATGGAAATTGAGCGGCAGCGGGGTATTTCGGTGGCCACTTCCGTGATGGGATTCGAATACAACGATATTAAAATCAATATTTTGGACACGCCTGGTCACCAGGATTTTGCCGAAGATACTTTTAGAACGCTTACGGCCGTTGACAGTGTGATTGTTGTGATTGACGTGGCCAAAGGGGTTGAGCCTCAAACAGAAAAGCTGGTTGAAGTTTGCCGAATGCGCAAAACACCCATTATCGTTTTTATCAACAAACTGGACCGTCCCGGAAAGGACGCCTTCGAACTGTTGGATGAAGTAGAACAAAAACTGCATTTGAAGGTTACTCCGCTCAGTTGGCCCATTAACATGGGATCCAATTTCAAAGGGGTCTACAATATTTTCTCCAAACACCTGAACCTGTTTACCCCCAACAAACAAACCATTGAAACCGGCATTGAAATCAACGACATCAATAGTCATGAAGTAGACGAATACCTGCCCAAAGACGCCAAAAAATTGCGTGAGGAAGTGGAACTGGCATCAGGTGTGTATCCCGAAATGAATGTGAAGGAATACCTGAATGGCGATTTAAGCCCTGTGTTTTTTGGCAGTGCCCTCAATAATTTTGGAGTTCAAGAGTTACTCGACAACTTTATCAAAATAGCTCCTCCCCCACAGGGAAAAGATTCCGACTTGCGACACATCAATCCGGATGACGATACTTTTACAGGATTTGTATTTAAGATTCATGCCAACATGGATCCCAATCACCGCGACCGCATTGCATTTGTTCGAGTGGTTTCTGGCGTTTTTCAACGCAATACCAATTACTTGCATGTGCGACAAAATCGCAAATTAAAATTTGCAAGCCCAACGGCCTTTATGGCACAAAAGAAAAGCATTGTGGATGAGATGTTTCCGGGAGATATTGTGGGTCTGCACGACACCGGTAACTTTAAAATTGGCGACACGTTAACGGAAGGAGAAATTCTTAACTACAAAGGTATTCCTAACTTTTCGCCGGAACTATTTAAATATGTGGAGAATGCTGATCCCATGAAGTCGAAACAATTGGCCAAAGGATTAGATCAGTTGATGGACGAGGGTGTTGCTCAGCTTTTTACCGGAAAGCATACCGGACGAAAAATTATTGGTACTGTGGGCGCCTTGCAGTTCGAGGTGATACAACACCGTTTGGAGCACGAGTACAATGCCAAATGTCGCTACGAACACATCACCTTATATAAAACAGCTTGGTTTACCAGTAAAAACAAGGCTCAGCTGGACGATTTCAGAGCACGCAAAGCCAATCAGATAGCACTTGATAAAGAGGGACGTGAAGTGTTTCTGGCCGATTCGCCATTTTCACTGGAGATGGCTCAAACCAAGTACAAAGAGATTGAGTTCCATTTTACTTCGGAGTTTTAAACAATTGAATATTTGAGTAAGGCACACGAAACATTCGCGCACCAGATCAAGCCATTTCAATAAAAACGAAAAGAGCGGTTTCAATTTCTTGAAACCGCTCTTTTACTTTGGTTAAGTGATATTAATACTTAGTTTACCATCATCTTGCGGGTCACTTTATGCTGTCCGGCAATTACGGTATAAAAGTAAACTCCGGTAGTCAACTGACTTCCATCAAGGGTGAGGGTATGTTGTCCGGTGGTTTTAAAACCAAAATCGCTAATTGCAACTTTCTGTCCGGTTAGGCTATATACTTCCAAACTTACGTTGGATGATTCATTCAGGGTCACTTCTATATTGGTCTGACCACTAAATGGATTGGGGAAGTTCTGAGCGATTTCAAGGGAGGATACATGATGTTCATTTACCCCTATAAGGCTAGGAACAGGTGCTGAAAGTACAACAATTGAATTTAAAACAGGATCATGACTTGGCGCATCACTGGGTTGCAAGCTATTGCCTGGCATGTTATCGCTTTGATAGGTAAAATAAAAGTTATCATTATAAGGTTTTGGAGCTAAAGCAGGATAGGCACATTCACTGAAAATATGAAATACATCCCCTGTATAATCGGTAAACGCACTCCAATTTCCATCACCCTCAGTAAAACGCCCCCAAACATGATGGTAGTTGAGTTCGCTGTTATCAAATCCAACTGATATAGCACTATAAATGACTTGAACTACCTTTGAATTAGATGGTGTAGTAGTGATAAATAGTTGCGGCATTGTTGTCATCGAAGCTCCATAGTATGGAACACCAACAATGGTATCGTTACCATTGGGTTGAGTCCAGGCAGCGAGGTTACCATGCTGATACAAATAATGATTTTCCCAATCTTCAGGAATAATATC
>JBFHGX010000053.1:0-22938 GCA_041582875.1 Bacteroidales bacterium
CCAACTGACCGATCAAAGCAAGTTTGGCCATGGCTATTACCCCCACAATAATTGACATTAAGATGGTGGCATAACGAGCATATCGCAATTGCCTTGCAGGCGAGGCATCCGGATTGATGACTTTTACATACAGATCATGCGAAAACGCAGAGGCTCCCGCAACCAACAATCCCGAAACGGTGGAAAAGGCAGCGGAAACACCCCCGGCTGCTAATAAACCTACAATCAGCGGGTTTAAATTCCCAAGTTGTGCTGTATACACGACAATGGCATCTTTAGCTAGTTTTCCGACTTCCGGAGTGGCCGACAACACCTTTCCAAAAGCAGCGTATGCCGGGGCACTCCAATACAGGATGCAAATGAAAAACAAGCCCCACACAACCGACCACCTGGCATCGTGTGATTTAGGGACGACATAAAAACGTTGAATAACATGAGGCAATCCGGCCGTTCCTATCATCAACGAAAAGGCAATAGCCATCCATTGGAAAAAAGTCTGACCACTGGCAGTATCCCATGGCATGGCATACTCAGGTGAGGGAACAATGGCAAAATCCTGTCCCAGCGAATTAAACAGTTGGTGCGACTCATTCAATGGAATTCCTGCCACAATATCAGAAACCAACGATCCGTAACCAATCTGTGGAAGCACCCAAAAATAATCGAACTTATACGTAAGTATAAAAAGGGGTATGAGGAAAGAAATAATAATAATGACATACTGAATCTGCATGTTCTTGGTGACACCAAGCATACCCGAAATAAGGGTATAAGCCAATACCACAGAACCTCCAATCAAGACTGCCATATTGTACTCGATGCCAAGCACCCAGCTAAACATAATACCAATGCCACCAAATTGGCCAACACAATACGAAATAGAAATCAAAATGGCAATGACGGCGCCCACAGCTCTCAATGTTTGCGAATAATACCTGTCACCGATAAAATCCGCCGCGGTATACTTTCCGTATTTTCTGATCTGACCAGCCATAATAATTAACAGCAGCACATAGCCACCAGTCCATCCAACTACGTATGCCAATCCGTGATAACCAGCTCCGTACATGAGAGCGGCCATTCCCAGAAAAGAGGCCGCACTCATCCAGTTGGAGGCAATGGCCATTCCTGATCCAAACCGGGAGATGCCTCTGCCTGCAGCATAAAAATCTGTGGTATCCTTGGCACGGAATAAAATTCCCACCAAAACGAAAAGTACCAAAATGGAAATTAAAATAATAGCAGGACCAAGTTTGAATCCACTATCCAATTGTGTAGCTACTGTGGTAGCCTTTGAAATCGCAGGAAATACCAATAGCAATAAGGGTAAATATATTTTTTTCATGTTTTTAGCTATTAAAATGAATCATTATTCTACGGTCTTGAGTTTCTTATCGAGTCGATCGACCAAAACACAATAAACCCAGCACAACCCAACAAAAAGTATTAATAAGAAAATACTCGTGTAGAAATAATGAAATGGAAAACCTAAAAACTTAACATCCGTTAAAAAGGACTGGTTATGAATCAGGTATTTTTCCATAATTGAGGGAAGAGTCGCTTTGGTTTCAGTAGAAAGCCCTTCAATGGACGTTACCGACAACTCGAGGGGCAATATTTTGGTTCGTACATCATTAGAAGCAAGAGCTAACACAGGACTCAATTCATTACCGAGCCTATTTCGGGCAGCGATATAATTCGGATTTAATATGTTAGAGGTCTCATTCCTTATTTTCTCAAAAGCGATAATCGTATTGGTTAAACTCAACTTCATCGAATCTGGAGTGAGGGAATAAACCGACCAACTCAAGGCGTTGTCTAACACCGCCTTTTCCTGACTGGAGATGGCAATTTTACCCAAAACAGAAAGTGTCGCCCGACCAAAATCTTGTAATTCCAGAGTATTGGCCGTTCCATTCTCCACTGATCCCCACACCTGTTGAAAAGAGGTATAAGCCGGTTCGGGAGTAGGCTTTTCCAAAACACGCAATAAGATTTGAAATCCGAAGATAGCAACCGCCCAAATGGAAGCCAGCCAAATGACAATATTCCGATTGACTTTGGCTCGAGGAGTTGTGGGTCGAAAAAAGCTAATGTGATAGCCATTGTGATCATCGTTCATACATGATAATTTTTAATATTAATACCATTTATATCCAATTATTAATTGTTAATGAATTAACAGCGGCTAATTTCCTCATTATTTTTTAAGATTCCAAATGCGCAATGTATTTTATCACTGATGGTTAAGATACGGTACATAATCATCTAAAACCTCAATAAATACAGATGTTTGAAGAAATAATAACTAATATTATACGTGTATACTAGATTCTATTAATAGGGATTAGCAAAGACTTATTTCAGAAATAATCACTGATTTAACAGAAAAAAGAATAAATTACCTTCGAATACACATCTATTAAATATTGATTTTATGGATTTTATAAAATGAATATAAAAACGATGAAGCTCCAAACGTGAAAAGATTATTTTCATTGACGATACTTGGCGTATATATGATTAATTTCATTATAAAAACATCTTCCTTCAGTAATTGTGGACATATTCAAATTAGCTTGTTTTTAACCTCAAAACTACTGTATCCTAACCCCCATCTGGACTTAGTGAGAAAACCCACACATTAAAGGTGTTATCTACATATGAACATATGACATACTGTAACTTTTCTTTAAAATTATCCGAAATAATTAATATGAAATAATATAACCTTAACTTTTTATTTTAAACGCTATATCCTGACATTATTCATAAATAATAAAGGCCGGAACTACGGAATCAAAAAGAATAAAAGGTTCAATAAACAATTATAATTATTATTCAGAAACTGTCAAAATATTTCCCGTAAGGAAAGCAGATGGATAGAAAAGGAAAATCCTTCAACCCATATTTGGTTCCAAAGGGAGCATTAAAACGAAATTTAGACAATTTCTCAATAAAACGGTTTCATTACCTATTCGGAATTGATATTAACATGTCCGATATTCCGCTTTCCCTTTATATTTATTGAAGTTTGCAAGTAATCCATTATTTAAAAAATGGCGTTTCTTTTCATCTCCCACAGTTTTACTAATAAACCTTATAGTGAATTAAAAAAAATAAATAGCATTCGATTTATTATCTTGTTTTTGAGTATGTTATACATTTATCTGGAGACGAACGGATACTTCATTTTAATAAAATATCTGATTATTCGCACAATATTTTCAGCAATATTTGTATTTTTATCTTAAATAAAGCCACACAATATGTCGGATAATCTTAATGATCCCAATTCAAAGGCAAAACTGCTATTAGAGAAGATTTACAATTTATGGTCCCATGTTGGCATTAATGATGATGGTGAAGAATATCGTTATCCTAACTCCGAAAAAGAAGTAAAAAAGTCAAAAAAAATACTTAAACAAATTCACAAATTAGATGTGGATGATGATTACATTATTGAGTGGATAGATTACATTGAAGAAACTGTAAAAATTGCGGATACAAAATATCCTAAATACAAGGACAGTATAGTTACTTCCCTGGTTTTTAGTTTACTAACAATAGTGGGAATTGGCTTTTTAGTTAGTGTTAACACCTATAAATATCCTGAAATAAAGTATAACTCCGAATGGTTTGTTGCAACTAAATCAACTGATTTACTTTGGAATACAGTAGAAAACAAAGAAGATGCTGTTGATATTAAGACGAAAATCCGCATCCCGAAAGGAAGCAAACTAAAACCTATAGCACAACTCAATAACGAATGGTTTCAGGTAGAGACATCCGATGGACAAAGAGGTTTTATTCCATTTGCACTTCTAAAAGGCGGTGATAAAGTAAGAGCAAAAAAAACGGTATGGACATTCAAAAAAATTGGAGGCGACAGAGTAGACACTATTCCGGAAGGAACCTTTGCAAAAGTAGTTGACCGAAAAAAGGAAAAACTCAGATATAAAACTGAAAACTTCCTTAAAGTAAAACTCGATGATGGTCGCACAAGATGGGTAGTAGAAAAGGATTTTCAAACTTTGATATTCGACAGTATTCCGATACTTAATCCAGAATATACATTTGAAACTACCGATAAAGCAATACAGAAAAATATCATTGGCGATTCACTGAAAGGAATAGAAAAAAAATATGGTCCGGCAACTTCATATTTCAAAACAAAAAATAGTTATCAGGCATATTTCAAGCATTTATATGTTTATGCTGGAAAGAACAAATATAAAGGCCTTATTGTAATTCTCAACGAAAACAATATTGCCGACAGCACTAAATTATTGCATCGTAGCGGCAGGCATTTTTACGATAAATTACCACTTGTAAATCAACTAAAAGGAATGGAATTAACCAAGGTTTTCAATTATTCATTCTATATGGAAAATATTCCAAAAATGCAGTGGTGGAACGATTTTAAAGACTATTCAGGATGGTTTACCCAATCGATTGCCTGGGTGATAAAAATGGGGGTATTTGGTCTGCTGGCATTATTATTTTTCTCTTTAGGAAGACTGATTGCCGGGCCTTTCATGCAAATTTTTACCTACACTAAATTTTTGGGTAATTCATCAGTTAAGTTTGTCAATTTTACCATCATCTTTTTCTTTACCTACTTACTATACTTATATGTAGTTCTTATTGCAGATCAGTGGTTTTTTATCGGAATTTTAGCTATAGGGATCATAAATTACTGGTATTCTATATATTCGAGCACAGTGGAATTCGACCGTTGCCCTTCTTGCCATACCATGTACGCTGCAATTGATATGGGAACAACACAGGACGGTGTATCGAAACACACGAGTACTGAAAAAGTTGATCATTATGCGGGAACAACAAAATCAAGCAGAGGTAGTACAGATATATATGTCCGTTTGACCAAAAGGACTACTGATGTTTATCAAAATTATACTGAAAACAGAATATGTAAGGTGTGTAGTTATGAATGGGGAATACAACTTGCAAAAAAAATTGGTTCTTCATCTGCATACGATT
The DNA here is from genome assembly GCA_041582875.1 of Bacteroidales bacterium. Taxonomy (GTDB): domain Bacteria; phylum Bacteroidota; class Bacteroidia; order Bacteroidales; family F082; genus UBA6244. The sequence goes on from JBFHGX010000053.1 coordinate 5,005, forward strand.
AACCCACTTATTTCTTCGAAATTTACAGAAAATCTACAGTACTTAGCATAGGCTTTGTACTATTTGAAAAAAATAAATTGAGTGATTAAAATAAATTTTACCCGAATTTCCTACAAAGCCGCGGGAAGGCCGTCAAAACAGTGAGCGGAAGTTTGTGAATGGCACATGCCTAGTCCTGCTTATCGAGGCGCTTGTCGTTTGTATGCATAAACCAGCAACCAATTTCCTCATTTTCCTAACCACTAAACACCAGCCACTAACCCCCAGTAACGTTTTGACTTGGGTTTTTTGGCAGCCATGCAGCCTTAGAGATGTTTAAAAAAAAAAAAAAAAAACAGTTCAGAATATACCAATATGTTGAAATCACCACATGGTAATTACCTGCCTGCCCCGTTGCGAAGCTTTACGGGGTCCCTTTTGGGGAAAGGCAGGGGATAGGGGTCTTTTTTTGCACTAGAAAAATAGTAAGTGCCAAGTCCGGCACTAGGACATTACGATTTTGGATAAAGCCCTTTTAAAGTCGTTTTAAAAAACCAAAAAGCAAAAGCCTTTCCGGCTCGAGGAAATCTCAATAAAAGCAGTGTTTCCAGTGTGTTTCCTGTCTTTATAAAACCAACAATTGTTCTGTTTACTATTTTTTTTGACAGTTTATTAATTCAACACCATCTGGTCATCATTTGGTAATGCTTCGGTTTACAGTTCTACTATTCTTTTCAATAGATCCACTTGTCAACGACAGACATTTTTCGATTTCCTTGCATTGAATTCAATTGCCAAATAAATCATATACAGAGGAGAAATTCCTCTTCCAATTAATCTTTCAGTTACTTTTGTCGAGAGCTGTTTGTTATCAATGCTTCTTTCGAGAAGGAGCCCCGCAGCTCGTCACCCTTATATTTTACTAAATTTTAGCATTCACTTGTCGCGATACTGCTAGCATAAACAACTATTGTATACTAAAAAAAACTACGATGAACCTATTCAACAAAATGAAGTGGATAATTCCCGTGATAACAATCCTACTTGCAATTACGGCATGTCAAAAAAAGGATAATAGCGACACTCCTAACATCCAAGAAACGGAAAAGGATCTATTTACTGCAGTGGAACATTTGGGCGTTTGTTATGGCCCCTACCATTACGATAGTCTGGAACCCCTTAAACAAACCATCTCAAAAGCACAAATAGAAAGCGACCTAACCCTGATATCCAAACATTTTGGGTTTTTAAGAACCTACACCGTCGCCGATGGCATGGATCAGGTAGTTGAAATTGCGGCAACTAAAGGACTGGAAGTCGCTCTGGGAGTAAACTGCTATCCCGGTGATGCCACCACAACAAAAAGCGACATCGATAAAGCAATTGAAGTAGCTAAAGCCCATCCTTCGGTGGTGATGTGCATCGCAATTGGTAACGAAACCAATAAAAAAGGCCCAACCTATGTTGAGCCTTCCATTGTAGCCGGCTACATGGATTACGCCCATACAAAGATGTTGGCCACAGGTCTTAGCATGCCTTTAACAGCCTGTATTACTGGAACGGGAGCGCAACATCCACATACCATTGACCCAACAGTTGAAGTTTATGCAGGTGAAATCCTCCAAAAATGCAAAGATTTAAACAAGCCACAACACCAAGTGGTGCTGCTTACCATTTATCCCTATTGGGGAAATTCACAACCCGACAACATTGATGTCACCATGAATTGGTCGTACAACAATGGCATAAGCAATTGCGAGGAAAATTTTGGCTTAACCGTGATTATTGGAGAAATTGGTTGGCCATCTAAAAACAATCCTACAAGTCCGCGTGAAACTGTGACCAATATGGAAACAAATTTTGGCGTTTCTTTAAAATGGGTGAATGGCAACAACTTTTTAAACAAAGCCTACAACTCGTTTTGGTTCGAAATGTTCGATGAGCCTTTTAAGTACAAAGAAAATGGTGTAGGCCCCTATTGGGGACTTTATGGAAAAGGAGGAAAGGAAACTCCCAAATTTGATATTCCTAAATTAAATTAACCCATCTTTTTCTTCTGAAGCTTCTCTAAACCATGGAGTTGGTTGATAATAATACCACAACGTGGTGGCGCACTGATTTAATGATATTTTTGTCAAAAAAAGTAGCCTGTGACCAATGTGAATTATGATATAATCATCGCCGGAGCAGGCCCTTCCGGATGCTCAACAGCATTGAGTTTGGCTGATTCAGGATTAAAAATTGCGCTTATCGACAAGGCTGTCTTTCCCCGTGAAAAAGTTTGTGGCGATGGAATAACCATTGACTCTATCAATCAGCTTTATAAACTATCCCCACGACTCTACAATACCATTCATTCATTTAAACAGAAAAGCCAGGCAAAGGGTGTTTTAATTACTTCAACAAAAGAATATACCAGCTATTTTAATATTCCTGAAAACCAGCGGCCATATTTAATCGAACGTGCCCTTTTTTGATCATGAGCTACTAAAGGAATGCAAAAGCTACAAGAATATTCATGTATTTGAAAATACCCGCATAAACGCCTGCATCATGTCTGAGGAACAGGCCCTGATAAAAACTACATCAGGAGATTATACCGGAAAAATAGTGATAGGTGCCGATGGGGTAAATTCATTAATTGCCAAAGCTATTAACCCCAATAAGGCGGCTGAAACCATGTATAGAGTGAGCGTAAGGACCTATTTTTCCAATGTAAAAGACGTCATCGGACACGAAAATCTTATCGAAGTTCATTACCTGAAGGACCTGATTCCCGGCTATTTCTGGATTTTCCATATGCACAACAACATCAAGAATGTGGGCTTGGGCATGAATGAAAAAACAGCAATAAAGTATGGAGTTAAATTGGGCAAGGTTTTATCTTGATCCTTTTATTTCTAAAATTATTATAACATCTTCAACATAAGAAGCACTTTGATCCGATAAGAAACACATCAATGCTTAACCAACTTATTCACAAGCATCTCCTTATCGGAAACAAGTAAAACATGATAAATACCCGGCAAGAAGCTTGAGATATCAAGATGGGTTTCATTATGGATCTGTTCTTTCGAATATAACAGCTTTCCACTATTACTGTATATTTTAAGATCCATACTTTCGGTTACTTTTACCGCAAAAATATCTTCAACAGGATTTGGATAAATAAAACTTTCTTGTGAAAAGGGCCACTGATCAACACCTACAACACTATTAAGTTTTGCAATAAAACAATCCGGGCTGTTATTTGAAGGATCCGCATTTACTAATGAAATATCTCCAAAGCTTAACATTGTACTATAGTATATTCCGGATATAAACGTATTTCCGCTATTATTGGTTGATATCCCAAGGGCATAATCATCGTCAGTTCCTCCAGCGGCAAGTGCCCATGCAACAGCACCGTCAGCGGTAATTTTCACGACAAAAATATCGCTGTACTCTGCGGAGGAATTTGAAAGAGCTGCTGCTCCTTCAAAACTTAACGTGCTACTTTCAAATGCACCAGTAACAAGACAACTCCCATCAATATCTGTAGCGAGTGAATATGCTTCGTCATTGTCATTTCCTTGAGCTGTATGTATCCATTGAATATTTCCTCCACTATTATATTTAAGGATAAAGATGTTATCATATTCAATACCAGGCAATGTTGTTACTTCAAAGGTTATATATGTTCCGGCATAGTTACCGGAAACAAATATATTTCCTTCACTATCCGTGTCAATATCATGTGCGAAGTCATTACCATCCCCGGGGGCATTTCTTATCCAAATTAGATTTCCATCAGAACTGAATTGAACAATAAAATAGTCATATCCCCCAAAGTTTGTTAAAGATGTTACTCCAAAACTGATGCTATTGCTCAGGAAAGATCCAATAAGGTTAATATTTCCATTATTATCAATGGCTACACCGGTTCCGGAGTCGTAAGTATTTCCACCAAAGGATTGTGCCCATAGCACCTCACCAGCAGAATTATACTTAACGAGAAAAATATCCGTAGCAAATTGATAAAAATTAGTAAGCGTTGTGGCACCAAATGTTAAAGAAAGGCCATCAAATGACCCGGTAACAACAATATTACCACTAAGGTCGGCGTCAATACTCCGGCCCATGCTATTACCATCTCCTGAAGCAGTAAATGCCCAAATCACATCTCCATTAGAATCAATTTTAGCTACAAAAAATGACCTGGCACCATTTCCTGTATTTGGATTATTCAATGTAAATGAATCAAATGCTATACTTTCACTCTGAAAGTCCCCCGTAAGGATTACATGACCATTAACATCAATGGTCATATCATCAGCAAAATCATTACTTCCCCCTCCATAGGAGTTTGCCCATATGACATTGCCCTCAGGATCATATTTTACGAGAAATATATCCGACCCTCCAACATCGGTTAATGTAATGTTTCCAAAAGTTATTGAATGACTAAAATAGCCGGTAACGTAGGTATTCCCGCTATCATCGTTGCATACAGCATTACCATAATCGCTGGATGTACCTCCGGCAGAGGATGCCCATGTCCAATATGGTGATTGACCATTTGCGATTCCTGAATATAAGAAAAATACGATAGTAAGGAAGGTTAAAAAATAGAAGTAGCTATTTTTTAGGGCTTTGAATTTAATTTGGTTTAATAAGAACATAGCACAATTATTTTTGAATATTTGATTAACGCCTACTCAAACTCTACATATATTTGATTTTTCAGTATTTCTGTTTTCTAAGTTGCGTGTTCATGATTATCATTCACAATTGTATAGTTCGCTATACCAATGGCTGTTTTTGCGAAAACAGTATGGCTCCGAACATGAATATCGCTGAAACAATTAAACTCCATATGGAAAGGGGTACAGACTGAATGACGAGCAAATGAAGTGTACTCTCCTTTTGAATATTATAATCAGATAAGGTCCTGCCATCTTCCAATACGTTACCCTCAAAAATAAGCTGCTGCTGATCAGGTGGAATTCCCTCTTTATCCTGAATCTTGGCTTTAACGTTTTCTATACTATCTGAAGGCTCAACATCCAAAGTAATGGTGTATCCGCTTTCCATTTTAACGAAGATTTGCATCGAAAAAAGTGTCGTTGCAGAAAGCAACATCAATATAAATAGGAATAGGTGCTTCATCTATAAAGGTTTAATTGTTCAGTCTTTTACACATCTGACATAAAGGCCAAAGGAGGTAATGGGGCGAACACGTGTTATCCCTGCACTTTGTGAGTTAATGTAACGCGAATAAGCGTCTGTACTATATTGGGATGTATTACCGAGAGTGGAAGTCCACCAATAGGTTGAGAAACCTGGTGTTACAGCATTACCGCCAGCATTCCGGGCTCCACCGGGTAAACCGTCAAATCCGGAAGTGCCAAAATCATCATGCATGAGCAGACTACTTTGGGGATTATTCCACAATGATTTTCCTCCGGCCAATCGACTGCCAACGCCATAACCCCTTGCCCCTTCCTCACTTGCTTCAGTAGGTAACATACCCAAGGCAATCTCAAGCTCTTGCCAATCGGCATCAGTTGGAACATGCCAACCTTGGGGACAAATACCGCGTGGATCTACGGTTACATACCACGTGTATACCCTGCCAAAATTTGCAAGGTATTCAGTATCTCCATCTAGAACCCACTCATATTCTGGAGTTTCTTCACCAACAATGCTGGTAGTTGGTGCTGCTGTACTACCAATTAAGTCACCATTGTTATAGTGAGCAGTTTTTAAGTTTTCCCGCATCCAGCATTGATCGCCAATGCTTACTGTATTGTAGGCATTTCCGTCTACATCTTGTATTGTTCCGCAATTAGGAACATCGATGGGAACGTCAGGGTCAACAGGATCATCTTCCGTTGCTTTTTCGCAACCAATAACTAAAACAGCAATAACTGTCAACAACACAAAAAAAAGAGGGAGGGCTAACTTTTTCATTTGGTGAGTATTGATTATAAATAAGGCCATAAATATAGACAATATTAAACCGAAATGCAAGAGCTAAAATAGAAGAAGATCAATAGCATCCGCTTGGGAATTTTTCACCCACCAAACGAATAGCACCTGACAAACCATGATTATTCAGCTTGTTTTCTACCGAATAAATAATGATTGGCGCTAAAAAGAATACCTATGAAAACAGGAATGGCTAACATAATTAGGGTTCCCCACATCAATCGTCCTTTCAATCCAAGCATGACACCAAAACCCGTGGCACAAAACACCAAAAGCATCCCAGCTATATCCTCACGTTTCCATGCAATCACGAGTATAACAATCATAACCATTGATGGAATATTATGCATAAATAATGCAACAATAGTTTCCCTAAACATATATTGCTGATTATATTGTTAATGAACTGCCTCGCAGCAAAGCTGTCGGGGAATCAATAAGGAGTTTCGTTTTCCAAACAAAGCAGAGCTTCGAGGAACTAACCCTAAAGAAATTAGGACCTACAGGTTGGCTCTTGCCAAATAATAGGATAATTAGGCGTATCATGTATACTTAATATCATTTTTTGCTAATTTTATCCCAACCTAGTTAGGTTAATTAAATAAAATACTCCACTAATGATAATCCACAAAGATAAATCTACAAAAAATTACAAATTCGACAGTCTGAATGTTTTTGCATGGGATCGTGCACTGGATAGTAAAAAGAAATTCAGAAAAGTTTACGAAAGCAACGAACTTACCTATGTGTCTGTTGAACTTTCTATTTTCAACAAACTTTTTGATGAAAAGGATTGGGAAGCTGAAATCACCTTGATTGCCAACAAACTTGTTGATGGTGAAGAACCCATTAAATTATGCGAAAAAACAAAAACCGTTAAGGTAAGTAAAGAAGACAACATTTTTAAATATTCATTTGGCTGGGGAGACGACAAAAGGGGTTATTTTTGGAAACAAGGAACATATGAGTGGGAAGCATATATCCACGATGAATTCGTTGCCACGGCAAGGTTCTATGTTGAGGAAGAAGGAAAATTTAAAACGGATAACAAAAATTATTTAACCGTACACTCATTCGACACCTACAAAGCATCTGATATCAGTGAAGATAGGGGCGACAATATATTCCTGAGATCGTTCGATGTCAATACTACGCAGTATATTTTAGGAGAATTAAAGATTATCAATCTGGTGTCGCATGCATGGCATTGCGAATTGTTCTTTAATATTTATGATGATACCGGAATGCCGATTGGCAGCAGTAATTCGATTGTTATTGTTGAACCAGATGCCGGTACGGGTGAAATTTTTTCCGTCACGGGTGGATGGGGCCCGGAATCAGGCCGTTGGATAGAGGACAATTACACCATGGAAGTCACCTTTATGGATGAAGTAATTGCCATCATACCTTTTTCTGTTGGCGACAAGGACGTGGAACGAATCAGCGAATATGAGGCCCTGTTGAACGAAGATGTTGGCAGCATTTATGGCAACTCCATTGACATAAAGGACTCGAAAGTCAACAAAGATGATGATCGTTTGGAGACAGAAAAAACCATCAGTGGTGAAGAAGATCCATCTGAAGTTTTAGTTGACAACAAATCTGTTGAAGAAATATTAGCAGAACTCAATGCTTTGATTGGACTCGAAAATATCAAAAAAAAGGTCAGGGAATATGTTGATTTCGTAGGTTTTCTTCAGCTTCGTAAAAAAGCAGGAATAAAAGATGATGATGAAATTGTTCTGCACAGTGTGTTTACCGGAAATCCGGGCACGGGAAAAACAACCGTTGTCAAGTTACTGGGCAAAATTTACCGTTCCATGGGATTATTATCCAAAGGGCATGTGCACACGGTTGAGGCCAGCGATATTGTTGCAGGGTTTATACGGCAAACCGGCAAAGACACCAAGAAGGCCATAGAAAAAGCCAGGGGAGGCATTCTTTTTATCGATGAGGCCTATATGCTCTTTAAGGAAGGAAATACCGGTAATGATTTCGGAAGTGAGGCCGTTGCAGCACTTATAACTGAAATGAGCGATGGCAAAGGCGACATTGCTATTATGGTTGCCGGGTACCCAAAAGAAATGGAGTCATTTTTAAACTCTAATCCCGGACTGAAATCGAGATTCAGAAATTATTTTCATTTTGAGGATTATACTCCTGACGAATTATCCGGTATTGCTGAATTTGCTGCCAACAAAAAAGGTGTTGAAATTTCAAAAGGTGCTGAAAAACAACTAAAAAAGGTGTTAACGGATACTTTTAGAAAAAGGGATCGCACCTTTGGAAATGCCCGTTTTGCATTCGCATTAATTGATGAGGCAAAAATGAATTTGGCGGCAAGAATAATGAAAGATCCAAAAGTTGGTCAGCTATCAATTTCACAGCTTTCAACATTAAACGCAGAAGATATTGAAGATGTAAGCAATCCCAATGTGGAGAAAAAACTTCATCTGGAAATAGACGAAATCCTTCTTAAACAAGCACTTGACGAACTTGGGGCACTTACAGGGCTGGCAACAATAAAACAGGAAGTAAGGGAATTGGTAAAGCTTTGTCGTTATTACAAAAAAAACAACAGAGACGTTCTCAAAGCATTTTCGATGCATAGTGTATTTAGCGGTAATCCCGGAACAGGAAAAACCACCGTAGCACGAATAATCTCGAAAATTTACAAGGCTTTGGGAATGTTAGAACGTGGCCATTTAATTGATGCTGACAGTGGTGATTTAGTGGCCGGGTGGGTTGGACAAACTTCAGGCAAAACCAAAGATGTGATTGCTAAAGCAATGGGAGGCATTCTTTTTATTGATGAAGCTTACGCCATTACCAATAAAAACAAAGGATCGAACAGTGATTTTGGAGGCGAGGCAATTGCCGCGATTATAAAAGAGATGGAGGATCATCGCAGCGAATTCGGGATAATTGTGGCCGGCTATACCGAAAACATGAAAGATTTTCTTGAAGCCAATCCGGGTCTTAAATCACGGTTCGACCAAAAATTTCATTTTGAAGATTTTACCCTGGAAGAACTGTGTGGAATTGCCATGAACATGTACAGTGCTAAAGGGTTTGTTGTTGATCCAGAGGCAGAAACACACCTAAAAACATATATCAAATTTCTGTATGATAACCGCGACCGCTTTTTTGGCAATGCCCGTTCAATTCGCAAAATAGTTGAAAAATCAATACGAAACCACGAGCTTCGAATGGCTGATTTAAGCGAAAAGCAACTAACTAAAGAAATGATGTCAACTATTGGCATGGATGATGTAAAAGGGTTTATTCCTAAAAAGGATATCTACTCAGAGCGAAAATCTTTGGGTTATAAGTTTGGGGGACAAGCTTGGTAATTTTTATTTCCGGGTATTAAAATGGCAAGAATTATGATAGCAGAAGGACTTAAAGAATTTAAAAATTCAAAGAACAAGATTTATGTTGTGCTCAAGCACAGGAACTTTATATCGGGAGTTTTTGCCGTGCTTACAATCGTGTTTGGCACCATTGGCTTTTGGATAAAGAATGACCACCCTGTTACCGGAATTTTAAATAGTATTAAAATGTTTGGCCTCGATTTTCCAAGTCAACTTAACGAGACCAATATTTTTATTTTTCTGGCCATTATTTCAGCCCTGATTACCATTTCGTTGGTAGCTGTTATATTCTTTATCAAAGAAAGCTTAGATAACTATTTGATTAGGAGTATCTTTAAAAAAGATCATGTGGCAGTATTTGGCTTGGGAGAAGTATCTCTTAGTTTTTTGAATTCCTATTCGCAACAAAAAGGGCAAAAAGATATCGCCATTATTGAATCGGATGCGAACAACCTGAACCTCGAAAAGTTTAGAAAAAAAGGAATGGGTGTTTTTGTTGGAGATGCCCTGAACGACAGAAATCTGGGGCTACTAAATTTTAACACCATGCAAAGTGCCATCATCGCATTGGGTAATGACAGGGTGAATATTGAGTTGGCAAAAAAGATAATCAATCTGTACGAGAAAAATAAAATAGAAACACCCATTAAGCTCATCGTCCACATTCAGAACCGGGATTTGGATTTTCTGTTTCATCAAAAATTTATTTTGCCCGATGAAGACAAACCATTGAAAGTCGATGTAAAAACATTCTCTTTTTATCAGGAAGTGGCAAAAGATTTATTTGAACATCACAGTATTGACGGGGAAACAGAAAAGTTTATAGTATCTGATGAAAGGATCAATAATATTTTGATCGGAGATGGCGAACTTGTGAAAAATATCATTCATCAAATGGCATTGATTTCGCATTTCCCCAATGAAAATATCCATACGGTTTATGTGGTTGATAAGGAAGCCGACCAATTGGTCGTCGAAATAAAGAAACATCTGTATTATCAACCCAAAAATTTTCCAACATTTAAAATTGAAGCCATTTCGCTCGACAGCAATAATTTAAATTTTTTTAGTAACGAGATTTGGAAAAAAGAAAATGTTGCCAATGTAATTATAGCCTTCGATGATGAGGCTAAGAACCTGGATTTGACAGTTGAATTATACAACAGAACATATCTTTCAAGTGCCATTGACAATGCTGAAATGCCCAAAATTTTATTCGCCATTTACGATCAATTACTCTTAAGCGATATCGTAAATATTAATCAAGAGGCTTTCCGTAATTTTTACACATTTGGAAATAGCGACAAAGTACTTTGTCACGAAAATCTGATAGAAGAAGAAAAAGATTTGTTGGCCAAATTAATAAATGCCGGCTATGGCGACTTGTACAATCCTGAGAAATTAGCCTTTGACGAAATAGCAACAAATAACAAATGGTATAACGTTAAAAAATACAGCGATAAGCTTTCGAGTATCGCACAGGCCTATCATATTGACCTGAAATTGAAGTCGATGGGATTAAAAAAACAAAAGAACACTCAAGTTTCACACAACAAAAATGAATTGCTGAAATTAAATCGAAAAATTCTGTTACAAGTGTTTGATAATGAAAGAAAAAGCCTGGAAATCGGGGAAGAGGCGCTAAAAGAATACTCCAAAGAATTAGATAAATTTTGGGCAAAAAAAAGTTATGAAGTGAAATACTTCCCCAAAGCATTTACCACCTTATTTGAAAAAATGATCAGAATGGAACACAATAGGTGGAACGCTTATCATTACTTGAATGGATGGAAATATGGTGACATAAAAAACAAAAGTAAAAAGGAACATGACTGTCTGCTTCCTTTAAAAGATTTTGATAAAGATTATTTACAAATAACTGTAATTTACGACATCTACTCTTTTCTGTATCTACCTAATTATTTGGCAGAAGCAGGATATTCGATTGTGCCACTTTAGAATAAATAAATAATCAAACAATGACTTCTTTAGAAAACCCATCTAACAACATTCGCGTTTTTATTTCGTCAACATTTAATGATATGCAAGCGGAACGTGATCAGCTTGTAAAAAAAACATTCCCAATTTTACGGGCGCATTGTAATAAAAGCGGAGTTTCGTTTACCGAGGTTGATTTACGTTGGGGAATAACAAATGAAGAGGCATCTGAGGGCAAAGTTTTATCCATTTGCCTCGCGGAAATCGAGCAATGCAGACCTTATTTTATCGGAATATTAGGTGACCGCTATGGATGGATACCTGACTCATTTTCAATAGATATTACAGAATCGGAACCGTGGCTTGTGGGGGAAAAAGGGAAGTCGGTAACAGAACTTGAGATTCTGGTGGGTGTTCTTAATAATCCTGACATGGCAGGGCATGCATTTTTTTATTTTAGACAAGAGGGTGTTGATGCGGCAAATTATCCTGATGCTGATAAATTATTACAACTCAAACAACGTATTAGAAAATCTGGATTCCACGTAAAAGAAGGTTTTTCATCACCTGAAGAATTGGGCAAATGGATTGAAGCCGACCTGAGAAGCGTAATAGACCCTCAGCTGGTTGAACTTGAAAAATTGAGTGATATTGAAATGGCCGAAATTGAGGCAAAAGCACATCTTCAAATTCAATCTGAATTTTTTGCTGAACGAAAGAAGCAGTTTGAAATGTTGGATGATTTTATCAATCAACAAGATGAGGACAAAGCCATTTTATTACTTGAAGGTGAAGCAGGTATTGGGAAATACTCAACATTAAGCAATTGGTACCTCCAAAGAAAAGACCAATTTCACAATCATAGGATTATTTTCTACCCAACCCGTGCAGAAGGTGATTTTTCGGAGGTTGATTTCATGCTTCGCTATCTCATTCATCAATTACAAAGTCAATCCCCAGAATTTCCATTTCCCAACAAAGATACTGGAAGGTTTGAACTACTGGGCCATCTTCGCAATGCAATGGAGAAGATATCCCAAACAACATCTTGTACCATAATAATTCCGGCTATCGACCAACTATCAGATGCTCAAGCAGGTCGCGGTATAATATGGCTGCCCAATCAATTTCCTGATGGTATAAAAATAATGGTGTCCGCCAGCAATCCAGATATTATTCAATCTTTTGATTATTGGGCAATTGGACGCATTAAGCCGCCCACGTTAACAAATAACGAAATTGGAGAATTCACTCAATCTTTTTTAAATCAGTATCGAAAGAAATTATCTCCTAACTTACTAAATAATATTACAAATAGCTCGATTGCTGCCTTGCCGATAAACTTGATTATTATTCTGGAAGAACTTCGCATTTTCGGAAATCATGAAAAACTTTCAGTTACGCTTAATGATTACCTTACGGCAAAAGACACAAAATCTCTCTATTTGAAAGTAATTGATAGATGGGAGGCTGATTATAATTTGGAATATCCCGATTTAGTAAAAACTACACTCACCTGTATTTTTATGACAATAGCCGGACATTCTGAAATAGAGTTACGAAGCATTATTGGCCAAGAAACGCTCTTGCCTCAGGCATATTGGTCGCCGCTATACATAGCCATTTCTAAATGGACATTGCTAATTAAAGGAAACCTAAAGATTGGAAATAATGCCTTTAAAGAAGCGATAATTGAAAAATACCTACGAAATCCTGAAAATGTAATACGCGCGCATCAACTTACCGCAGCGTATTTTTTGAATAACCTAAAGCATACTAAGCCGGGAGGGCGCGAATTTACCGAATTACCATATGCCCTTTTCTTCAAAAATGATTACCAAGGGTTTGTGAACTTTTATGCCAACCGTGAAACATTGAAAAATGCATGGAAATACAGTACATCTCTCGTTACACAGTATTTTTATTTACCGGAAAAGCATGGTGTTGGTCATTTCTCGGATATTATAAGTAAAGAGATAGTTGATGGTGATGATTATACCCGACTTCAGCACGAAGACGTGGATTACCTGATTACGATTGCTGATATTTTTCAAACAATGGGCTACTACGAGCAAGCAACAATGTTTTGGAATATGATTGCAGGTGTGGGACAACAAAATGATAATGATGAACAATTTGAAATTGGTGTTTCGAAACTGGCATTTTTAGAAATGCAAAATGGAAATATTGATAAAGCCATCGGATTATATGATCACCTGCTACAACATTATCAACAGAAAGAAGATGAAGAAGGCATTGTTTCCACTTTTCATAACCTAGGTTTATGCCATCAGTCAAATGAAGAAAATGAAAAAGCGCTTGACTATTTTGAAAAGGCTGCAGTTTATTTTGACGAAAAACAAGATATGCCCAAATTACTGAAAGCACTGATTAATTGTAGTAATTCACTTGAACGGATAGCACGTTATGAAGAAGCTGAAAAGATTATCGACTTATCTGAGGTGATATGTAAACAATTGGGTGACCATGTTACGCTTGCTGAAATTTATGATGAAAAAGCAACCTTGTTTCGAATAAGAAAAAATTATGACCAGGCATTAAAACTCCATAATAACGCCATTGAAATTCTTGTGCAATTAAACCATGTGGATAAGTATGTTGTTAGTCTGGCTTTGCGGGGGAAAACGCAATTAGAAAAGCAAAATATCCCAGCCGGGGTAGAGGATTATATTCACTCCATATATCGCTGCATTAGCAGAGGCCTAAAACAAACTAAAGATGAGGTCATTCATATGTTAGATGACTCCATGAAATGGAATACGATTACTTGGTTAAGTACAGGAAACAAAGAATTGCTTGATGAACTTTTTTTGGAACTTGATAACTTGAGCACAAAAGATGGGGGCATGTTTGAAGAGGCTACAGAAGAGTTCTATCAGGTGATGGACAATGCCATAGCTTTTGTCAACGAAATGAGTAGTAGGCAAAATTCTGATGAGGAATAGCTGTTTTTTACTGGATTTACAAAATGTTGGTTCCTTGAATAAGTTTCGACATATCCGGTTGTTTTTAAAAATCGTTAACAATTCCTTTTATCACTTGATATTTAATAGATTTCTTCAAGAAGCTCAGCATCAGCATTAGCTTTATCCTGTTCACCCATGGCTCTATAAACGCTACATCTGGTCAATAGAGCAGATTTATACATCCTGTCGTGCTCAAGTACCATATTACAATCATTTAGCGCTTCCTGTAATTTTCCGAGTTGGAGAAAACAGAATGCTCTGGTCGAAAGATACAAGCTATCCTGAGGTTCGAGTTTTACGGCGATATCCAAATCAATTAACGCCTTACGGGCACTGCCATAATTCAAAAAAAGGCTGCCACGGCAATAATAAAAAAACGGATGAGAAGTATCCAGTTCAATGGCCCTGTTGAAGTCGTTCAAAGCAAGTTTATACTGACCATCTCGCTCCAATGCATTACCACGTTCTGCATAATTCCACGCATGTTGAGGATCAGTTTTAATTAATGCGGTTGTACGAACTATGACTTCAGCATCGGTCTCCTTTTTGGTTGCAATGATACTGACTTTGTTTTCATATAAATATAAACTCATCAAGGGATTTCTCTCATCAACAACTATTTTCGGAAAGCCATCATGGTCAATAATGGTACCCAGAAAATCATCGAAATCATCAGCTATTTGCACATAAGTGCCCATATCCTTGACATCATTTGAAATAAAAACCGGCGACTCCTTTAATATCCCTTTTTGCGAGACTAACATAATAGTCTCCTGCTTTGGGGTATTACATATGGGTAACAATGGAAATACCCCTTTGAAGTTGTGCGACAGCATGGTGCTTTCCGATCGCAGTTTTATGTACTCTTCCTCCAATTCATCAAGAGAAAAAAAATAGAAACTGCTCCATTTTGGCCCGTCGGGCTCCCAATCTGTCATGTCGGTGTAGTACGAATCGGGCTCTTCCAGAATCATTCCGCCATTGAAACCGGCCATAAACTGTTTATATGATTCGGGGAAAACAATTCCGTGGGCTCTCTCAAAAGTTTCAATGATTTCCATATCAAGTCGTGCATTGAAATGATACTTTGGCATGCCACATCGCCGGTTTTCCTCCAGTCTATTTATGTTTACAAATGTTGCTCTCACGGTAATGGGGTTTACAGATGTTTACTTCGCATCCAATTATATTTTATCCAACCATTCTTTCGCCTTTTTATATTCCTTGCTACTACTGCCGTATTCGCTCTTTCTGAAACCAACTGATGCCAAAAAATATTCCTTCGCCTCCATTGCCATATTTGCATAATAGCATGCTTGCCCAAGGGAAAATCTTAAATCATCGAACGCTTTTGATTCCTTACCAAATAAATTTTCCCTGATTTCAAGTGCTTGTTTGTACGATTTAATTGATAGCTCATATTGGTTGTCCCAATAATACGAAAGCCCAAGCCTATGATAACAGGAGGCCACTTCTTTGTGTTGCATTCCGTATAACTTAACACGTATTTCGAGCGAACTACGAAAATGAGAAATAGCTTGTTTGTAATCTTCTGTCCAATAGTAATCGAGCCCCAAATCGTAATGCGACCAAGCCACCAAAGGAACTTGTTTGCCATACAGAATGGTGTATGATTCCAATGCCATCGAATGATTCTTTATGGCATCTTCATATTCATTCAAATAATAATAAACATCGCCCAATTGTGAATAGGATCGGGCACTTTCAAAACAATTTTTACCATACAAGCTTACGAAACTACTTGTTGATTCAATTAAATAACTTTTGGCTTCTTCATATTTTTCAAGGCTTTTACATGTGGTGCCCAATTTAAAATTAATTTCCGCAACAGTTTTAGTTTTTTCAGAATTTTGCGATGTAGCGCGGCTTAACTCCATGGCTTTTTGATAATGAATCAGCGCTTCTGCATTTTTCTTGCTTTCTACACATTCGTCACCAAGGGATATCCACGATTCAATTTCATTCAGGCTTTTCCCTGATTCCGTGTTAGTCTCGACCCGTTGGGCAGATATGTCATCAACTTCTGTATCTTCGATATCATCAGTTTTTACCATGAGTTCATCAAGATAATCCTTCGCTTTTTGTGCATTATCACTGTCCTTCTCACCTAATTCACAATATATTCTCCAGGCAGTCTTCATTTGAGATAACGCATTGCTAAATTTCCCGGCTGCATAATAATTAAGGCCAAGTTGATAATGACTTTCCGCAACTAATAAGTCATCTTCACCATAAATATAATGTCGTATCTCCAAGGCTTTTTCATGACAATCGATGGCTTTATCATATTGACTATCATAGTAATAATCTTTCCCCAAATCGAAGTAGATTGCTGCTACACCTTCATTATTATCATCATCTTCATTGAGTTCTATTTGAATCTCAAGGGCTTTTTTATGGTTTTTAATCGCCAGGTCGTAATTACTATCCATATAATAATCATTTCCCAGTTGATAATAGGATAATACGACATCTATATCATCTTCCCCAAAACACTTAATACGAATGGCAAGGGCTTTTTTGTGGTTTACAATTGCTTTATCATACTGACTATTCATATAATAATTCGAGCCCAGTTCGAAATAACAATCGCCAACCTCTTCATGATCATGCCCCAGATCCTTTATTTTTGAATGAAGTTTTTTACTGTTGATGATGATTGCTTCTTCATGTTCATTAAGGGTCTTTGATGGTATAGGGCGAATACGTACGATTTCTTCTGCGGCTCCTTTGCGGGAGGGTCGTACTCTATGCGCATCCTTATTTTTTGCTTGTTGACCGATGAATGGTGAACCCGGGGAAGGGGGTGGTCCTAGTGGGGGTGCACCGCCGGTTGGCAATGGAGTTAATGCCGCCATCTCACTTAGCATTTTCTTGCGATGCATAAATGATTTAATGCCTATTTCTATCAGTTCCTCATGGGAGGTGATTTTGGACAATTTCTCCATGGTGATGCCGTGTTTTTTAAAAAACGCTGAAAATTGCCCAAAACCCTTTTCTTCCAGCCAACTATCGACATTCATGTTTTACACTTTTTTACTGTTAACGTTTTCTTGAGAATAAAAAAACCAAGCCGTTATCTCCAATACAAATAGTGTATCCGGAAATAACCATTAGCAATACCACTATTTGACTTCAAACCCTATTGGACAAATTTAGTTAAATAATTTACAGATGGTTGTGCGTTTTTGAAGGTTTCACTCTTTTTTCAGCACATTGTCAGAATGGATGTACATCTCTCCAATCTTTCGCTGTACAATGAAAATGACCAACATTCAACAAGTCTGCTCCTTCTGGATTGATTAACTAGGTTTTCTCTTTTTCATATTTTTTATCGGAAGAATAAAAATTTAATTGCCTCATTGCGAATACACTAATTAACTATCGGTAAACATCTCTTTGCAGAAAACAAAGTTCGAATCGAACAACTGAATGAAGTAGCACGCTGGATCACAAGTAGCAGTATGGCTTTGCGCAAAAATGAAAAAGGGGACAACACTGGTTTTTCAATGTTGTCCCCTTGGGTAGCCCCACCAGGACTCGAACCTGGATCTAAAGTTTAGGAAACTTCTATTCTATCCCTTGAACTATGGGGCCAAAATTTTGAGGTGCAAAAATAACAAAAAACCCTGTTTAATACCTAATTAATCTGAGCCATTGTATGC